>NZ_JBEZGN010000025.1:0-143127 GCF_040650055.1 Spirillospora sp. NPDC048819
CCCCGCGCGCGCGGGGCTTCCGACAGGAGGCCCGGCGTGCGCGCGCCCGCCCGGCCCCCCGCCCCGCCGTCCCGGCCCCGGACGCCCCGCTCCCGCGACCGCTCCCACCCGAACCCGGGGAGCCGCCCGAGCCGGAGCCCGCGCCCGAACCACCGCCCGGGCCCGAGCCGGAGCCGGAACCCTTGAAGCTGATCGGCGTGAAGGTGTCCTGGCTTCGGTCGGGGGCGCCGTGCGCGGCCATCGTGATGACGTAGCACCGCGTCTTCAGGCAGTCGACCTTCTTGCCGTTGCCGTCGGTGTAACGGGCCTTCACCGGCAGGCTCACCGAGAAGCCGCCGGACGCGCTCATCGGCGCCTGCCCGCCGCCTCCGGACCCGCCGGGATGCACCCATGTCGCGGCCAGGTACGCGTTGGAGTTCGACACCCAGTCCGGGCCGCGCGGCCCGAAGACGACATAGACGCCGAACTTGTTGTTGCGCACCGCCTCGAAGCCGGAGCCGCGGACCGTGATCGTCTGCCCGCCCGGGTCGAGACCCGTCGTCGGGGACACCCGCACCGACGCCGCGAACGCGGGCTGGGGGGCGATGACGAGCAGGCCGAAGGCCGTCACGGCGACGGCCGCGCTCCGCCGGGACGCGCCGCCGGCCGATCGGAAGTTAGGCAAGGCTCACCTCTTAAAAGTTAGGCAAGGCTAAGCTAATGTAATCGCGAATCTTGGTAAAGCCCCTGGTGGGCCGAGGATCGCCTCCGTTGCCGCCGGAGGACGAGAGGGACTGAAAGCCCGATGCACGCACCACGCAACACCGCATGCCCGATCGCCGCGCTCGCACTGGCGGCGGCGGCCGGCCTCGCGCTCGCCCCCGCCGCGCACGCCGGGGCCGGCAAGGCCACCGGCCCGGACGGGCAGACCCTCACCGTCTCGGAGGTGGAAGGCCTGCCCTCCGACGGCGCCACGGTCCAGGTCAAGGGCTCCGGCTTCGACCCCGGCAAGGGCATCTACGTCGCGCTGTGCAAGGACAACGGGCCGGGCAAGGCCCCCTCACCCTGCGGCGGCGGCGCCGACACGTCCGGGAAGGCCGGGGCCTCGCAGTGGGTCTCGTCCAACCCGCCCCCGTACGGCAGGTCGCTCGCCGCCCCGTACGGGCCGGGCGGCACCTTCGACGTGAAGATCCGGATCGGCTCAGCCCTGTCCGATTCGGTCGACTGCACCGAGGTGCGCTGCGCCGTGGTCTCCCGGGCCGACCACACGCGAGGATCCGACCGCTCCCAGGACGTCGCCGTCCCGGTGACGTTCGGCGACGGCGGCGACTTCCCGGCGTGGGCCTGGGCTGCGTCCGGCACCGGCGGGGCGGTCGTGGTCGCGGGCGGCGCGCTGCTCGTCCTGCGCCGCCGGAAGGCCGCCGCGCCGTCCGGAGCCGCCGCATGACCCGACCCTCCCGGAACGGAGCCGGGCGGCTGGCCGCCCTCGCGCTGGGCGCCGCGCTGCTGCTCAGCGGATGCGGCGTCGGCGCGGCCGGGACGACCGCGGGCGGCACCGACCCCGCCGCCCACTGCGGGCCGAGCACCGTCGCCGCGCCGGAGGGGGACCCGGTTCCCGTCGGCGCGCCGCCCGAGCCCGCGATGCCGGTCACCGTCCGGTCCGCCGACGGCACCGACGTGACCGTCCGCGACGCGCGGCGCGTCCTCGCCGTCAACCTGTACGGCTCGCTGGCCGAGATCGTCCACGCGCTCGGCCTCGGCGACCGGCTCGTCGGACGGGACGTCTCCACCACCTTCCCGGCCGCCCGCGCGCTCCCGCTGGTCACCGGGCAGGGCCACGACCTGTCCGCCGAGGGCGTGCTCAAGCTCGACCCGTCCGTCGTGATCACCGACACGAGCATGGGGCCGCCGGAGGTGCTGGACCAGCTCCGCCGGTCCGGCGTGCCGGTCGTGCTCGTCGACGACCGGCAGACGCTGCCCGCGATCGGCGCGCACATCCGCGCGGTGGCGGGCGCCCTCGGCGTGCCCGAGGCGGGCCGGAAGCTGGCCGCCCGCGTCGACGGCGAGATCAAGGCCGCCGCCGCGCAGGCGTCGGGCACCGGCCTCCGGGTCGCGTTCCTCTACCTGCGGGGCAGCGCGGGCGTCTACCTGATCGGCGGCAAGGGCGCCGGCTCGGACGCGATGATCGAGGCGATCGGCGCGACCGACGCGGGCACGTCCATCGGTCTGTCCGGCTTCCGGCCGCTGACCAGCGAAGGGCTCATCAACGCCGCACCCCACGTGCTGCTCGTCATGACCGCCGGGCTGGAGTCGGTCGGCGGCGTGTCCGGCCTGCTCAAGCTGCCCGGCGTCGCGCAGACCCCGGCCGGGCGGAACCGGCGGATCGTCGACGTCGCGGACGGGACGCTGCTCACCTTCGGCTCGCGCACCGGCGAGACGATCTCCGCGCTCGCCGACGCCGTCCACCGGCCCTGCCGATGAAGGAAGAGCGCACGCACCGCCGGGTGCGCGGGACGGGCCTGATCGCGGTGCTCTGCCTCGCCCTGGTGATCCTGTCGCTGGCCGCGGCCGGAGTCGGGCAGGTCAACGTCCCGCCGGACCAGGTCATCGGGTCGATCCTGCACCGGATCGGGCTCGACGTCGGCCCGCTACCGACCGCCGCGCAGGGCGACAACGCGCTGTGGATCGTGCGGTTCCCGCGCGTCGTGCTGGCCGTCCTCGTCGGCGCCGCGCTCGGCGCGTCCGGCGCGGTGATGCAGGGCGTCTTCGGCAACCCGCTCGCCGAGCCGGCCGTCATCGGCGTGTCCTGGGGAGCCGCGGTCGGCGCCGCCACCGTCATCGTGTTCGGGCTGACCGTCCTCGGCAACTGGACGATCGTGGCCGCCGCGTTCGTGTGCGGCCTGCTCACCACCCTGGTGGTGTACGCGGTGTCGCGGGCGGCGGGCCGTACCGAGGTGGTCACGCTGCTGCTCACCGGCATCGCGATCAACGCGGTGGCGAGCGCCCTGCTCGGGCTGCTGATGTTCGCGGCCGGCAACGACGCGCTGCGCGCCATCACGTCCTGGAACCTCGGCAGCCTGGCGGGCGCGAACTGGGGCGCGGTCGCGACCGTCGCGCCGCTGGCCGCGGCGGGCCTGGCGGTCGCGTTCGGCTGCGCCGGCCGGCTCGACCTGCTGTCGCTCGGCGAGCGCACCGCCCGGCACCTGGGCGTGGACGTGGAGCGGCTGCGCTTCACCGCGATCGTCGTGATCGCGCTGCTGACCTCGTCGGCCGTCGCGTTCGCCGGCGTCATCTCCTTCGTCGGGCTGGTCGTCCCGCACCTGATCCGGATGGCGGCGGGGCCCGGGCACCGGACGCTGATCCCGGCGAGCGCGCTCGGCGGCGCGGTCGTGCTCGTCGCCGCGGACCTGGTCGCCCGGACCGCGATCCCCTACCAGGAGCTTCCGCTCGGCGTCCTCACCGCCCTGTTCGGCGGCCCGTTCTTCTTCTGGCTGCTGCGCCGCGCCCGTAACGGCTCGGGAGGCTGGGCGTGACCGGACTGGACGTGATCAGGCAGAGCGTGATCGGGCTGCGGGCCCGGCGGCCGCGTCCGCCGCGCCCCGTCCCTGCGGGGTCGGCGGCGATCGAGGTGCGGGGGCTGGGCGCCCACCGCGGCGCGCGGACGGTCCTCGCCGGCGTCGGCCTGACCGTCCGGGCCGGTGAGGTGCTGGCGCTCGTCGGCCCGAACGGCGCCGGCAAGTCCACGCTGCTCGGCGCGATCAGCGGGGACGTCGCCGCGACCGGGGACGTCACGGTGGACGGCGCGCCGCTCGGCGCGTGGAGCCACGCGGAGCTGGCGATGCGGCGCGCGATCCTGCTGCAGCGGCAGGCGGTGTCGTTCCCGTTCACCGTCGCCCAGGTCGTCCGGATGGGCCGCGCCCCCTGGGAGGGGACGCCGCTGGAGGACGACGACGAGGCCGCCGTCGCCGAGGCGATGCGGCAGACCGACACCGAGACCTTCGCGCACCGCCCGTACCCGCAGCTGTCGGGCGGCGAGCAGGCCAGGGTCGCGCTGGCCCGCGTCCTCGCGCAGCGGACCGGCGCCCTGCTCCTGGACGAGCCCACCGCCGCCCTCGACCTGCACCACCAGGAGATGGTCTTCGACGTCGTCCGCGGGCGCGCCGCGAACGGTGCCGCCGTGGTCGTGGTCGTGCACGACCTCGGGCTCGCCGCCGCGCACGCCGACCGCGTCGCGGTGCTCGCCGAAGGCCGCCTCGCCGCGTGCGGCCCGCCCGGCGACGTCCTCACCGCCGCGCTGCTCAGCGACGTCTACCGGCACGACGTCGAGGTCCTCCCGCATCCGCGCACCGGCCGCCCGCTGATCCTGCCGCGCCGCGCCGCGCCCGGGTGATGGCCGCCCCGGCCGGTCAGGTGGGAACGTTGAACCGGTGGGCTCCCCGTCGACGTGCAGTGGGTGTCGCGTCTGCGGCGGGGGGACCGAGCCTGGGAGGACGTGCTGACCACCGATAGCCGCCTTGAGCGGGCGAAAGACGATGACGGCGCCGCCGGAGGCGCCACGCAGAAGGCCGCGCAGAAGGCCACGCAGAAGGTCGCGGAGACCGGCCCCGGGCCGGGCGGGCGGCGGAGATGGCGGCGGGCGGCGGGCCGGGCGGTCACCGTCGCGGCCTTCCTGTTCGTGGTGGCCGCGCTCGTCGCACCGGCCGAGTCCTCACGGCTGACCCCGGCGGCGTTCGTGCGGGTGCCGCTGGAGGGGATCGTGGGCATCGCCCTGATCCTCATCTCCCCGGCGAAGGCGAGACGGTACGTCGCCGGGACGGCGGGGGCGGTCCTGGGGATCCTGTTCGTCCTGAAGATCATGGACCTCGGTTTCGAGGCCGTGATGTTCCGGCCGTTCGACCTCGTCCTCGACTGGCCGCTGCTCAGTCCCGCCATCGAGTTCGTCGAGGGGTCGGCCGGGCGGGCCGGGGCGACCGGCGTCGTGATCCTGGCCATCGTGCTGGCCGTCGCCGCGGTCGCGCTCATGTCGCTGTCGGCGCTGCGGCTCGGCCGCGTCGCCGACCGCCACAGCGCGGCGGCGGCGCGCTCGGCCGTCGTCCTCGGCGCCGTCTGGCTGCTGTGCGCCGCACTGGGCGCCCAGCTCGTCGACGGGGTGCCGGTCGCGTCGCGGAGCACCGCCGTCCTCGCCTACGACCACACCGTGCAGGTGCGGTCCAGCCTGAACGACGGGGAGGAGTTCGCCGAGGCCGCCGCCGTCGACGCCTTCCGCGACACGCCCCCCGGCAAGCTGCTGACCGGGCTGCGCGGCAAGGACGTCGTGCTGGCGTTCGTGGAGAGCTACGGGCGTTCGGCGGTGGAGCACCCCGACTACGCGCAGCAGGTCGGCGCGGTGCTGGACGCCGGAACGCGGCGCCTGGACGAGGCGGGGTTCTCCGCGCGCAGCGGCTGGCTCACCTCCCCCACGGCGGGCGGCGGCAGCTGGCTGGCGCACGCGACCCTGCTGTCCGGCCTGCGGGTGGACAACCAGCAGCGCTACCGCACCCTCGTCAACAGCGACCGCTTCACCCTCAACCGCGCGTTCCACCGCGCCGGGTCGCGGACGGTCGCGCTCATGCCGGCCATCACCCGGGCCTGGCCGGAGGGCGAGTTCTACGGCTACGACAAGGTGTACGACAACCGCAACCTCGGATACCGGGGGCCGCGCTTCGCCTTCGCCACCATGCCCGACCAGTACACGCTGTCGGTCCTCCAGCGCAACGAGCTCGCGGCGGACGACCACGCCCCGGTGATGGCGGAGACGGCCCTCGTGTCGAGCCACGCGCCGTGGGCGTCGATCCCCCGCCTGGTCCCGTGGGACAAGGTCGGCGACGGCTCGGTCTTCCAGGGCATGGGCAAAGGCTACGACGCGCCGTGGCCCCCGCCCGACGAGATCCGCGCCGAATACCGCAAGTCCGTCGAGTACACGCTGAACACCCTCGTCTCCTTCATGGAGACCCACGGCGATGAGGACACCGTGCTCGTCTTCCTCGGCGACCACCAGCCCGCGCCGGTCCTCACCGGCCCGGGTGCGAGCCGCGACGTGCCGATCACGATCGTCGCCCAGGACGAGGCCGTCCTGGAACGGATCTCCGGCTGGGGCTGGCAGGACGGTCTCAAGCCCGCGAAGAACGGCCCGGTCTGGCCGATGAAGGATTTCCGCGACCGATTCCTCACGGCTTTCGGTGGCTGACCGAATTGGCGGGTATCGCGTTCTGGAAATGGTCGATGATGATCGATATCGCCGTCCGGAAGAACGGCGCCACGCCAGGAAGTAGATGACGGTCTTCTCATAAGGCGGCATGCGAAAGTGATCCGGTGACCTCTCTTTCCGCCGAGCAGGGAAGGCCGGCGTCTCCCGATGAGGCGCGGACAGGCCGATTCGCGGTGTTGCGCCGGCACCGGCGGTGGCTGCTCGCGCTCGTCGTGGCGGCGCTGCTGGCCGAAATGGCCGTCGCGATGGCCGCCACGGCCGTACGGCAGTCGCCGACCAGCGACGAACCCGTCTACGTGGTGTCCGGCGTCGAGTACCTCCTCGAACACGATCTGCGCCACAACCCGGAGCATCCGCCGCTCGGCAAGCTGCTCATCGGGGCCGGGGCGGTGCTCGCCGGCCCGCATCACGACGCCGCCTACACCGGGTCGCAGACGCAGGCGGGGCGGCACCTGCTCTACGAGTCGGGCAATGACGCGCAGCGGCTGCTGCTGGCCGCGCGGCTCCCGGTCATCCTCGTGACCCTGCTGTTCGGCCTGGTCGTCTTCGCCTTCGCCCGTGACCTGGCCGGGCCGGCCGGCGGGGTGGCGGCGCTCGCGCTGTACGCGTTCTCGCCCGGCGTCATCGCGCACGGTTCCCTGGCGACGCTGGACGTGCCCACGGCCGGTCTCCTGGTGACTTCGGTGTGGCTGGCGTGGCGTGCGAGGCGGCGGCCGCGGCTCTATGTGCCGCTGTCCGGGCTGGCGCTCGGCGCGGCCCTGGCCACCAAGATGTCCGCGCTGCCCGCCGTTCCCGTCCTGATGGCGCTGGTGGCGGTGTCGGTGTGGTCGTCCCGCCGGTCCGGTCGCGCCGCCGCGGCGGCGGCGGCCGGTGTGGCGGCGCTGGCGGTCGCCGTCGTGTGGGCGTCCTACCTGGCCGTCGATCCGCGGCTGCAGTGGACGACGCCCGCCGGCGTCCCCGCCGTGAACGGGCTGCGGGGCCTCGCCGTCGGCCTCATGCCGTTCCCGGAGCCGTTCCGGGACGGCATGCGCCTCCAGTTCGGCTTCGAGAACCTGAAATGGGGCGGATTCCTGTTCGGCGACGCCTACCGGGGCACCCGCTGGTACTACCTGCCGGCGGCGCTCCTGGTGAAGACACCGCTCGGGACGCTCGCCCTGTGGGCGGCGGGGATCGCGGCGACGGCGGCGCTGCCGCGGCTGCGTCCCGCCGCGCCGTACGTCCTGGGCTCCACGGCCGTGCTGCTGGCGGTGGCGATGACCGGCTCTCGCGACTTCGGCATCCGGTACGTCATCTTCATGCCGATGTTCCTGGCGGTGGTGGCGGCCGGCGTGACGCTCGTCCGGTGGCGGTGGGCCAAGGCCGCCGCCGGTGTGCTCGTGCTGTTCGTCGCGGTCAGCTCGCTGCGGACGTTCCCGTACTACCTGCCGTACTCCAACGAGGCGTTCGGCGGCGCGGCCGAAACCCACCGGTACCTGCACGACTCCAACGTCGACTGGGGCCAGGACCTCTGGCGGCTCGCCGACCGGCTTCACGACCGCCACCCGGGCGAGAAGGTCTGGCTCGTCTACAAGGGCGGCGGCGTCCCGGCCTACTACGGCGTCCACGCGTCCGACCCGCGCACCGCGCCGCCGGACGAGGTGCACGGGCTTCTGGTGGTGTCCAACAGCTGGGTCGCCAAGCGGGACCCGCGGCTGGTGCCGCTGATCCGCTCCAGCGAGCGGATCGGCGAGGTCGGCCACTCCATCACCATCTTCCGCCGCCCGTAGGCGCGGGTCCGCGGCGGTGGCTGTGGGCGCGGGCCCAGAGCGCCGGCCAGCCGCCGGAGGAGAGCCAGGACGCGGGGACGCGCAGGCCGTGCGCGGCGATCTCGTCCCAGAAGGCGGCGGTGTCGGCGCCGAGCTCGCGGGCGGCGGGCAGGGCCCGCACCCACGGGCCGTCCTCGTCCTTGAGGGTGGTGGCCGGGTAGCCGGGGACCCTGATCCTCCGCGGCGCCGTCACGGGCACCGGTTCGATCGCGGAGGCGTCGCAGTTGACGGTGACGACGAGCGCGCAGAGGAGCGGCTCGGTCGCTCGCCGCGCGAGGGCGCGGGCGATGACCGGGTCGTCCTGGACGGCCAGCCGCCCGATCGCCAGCCGCGTCCGGCGGCCCGCGAGGTCGAGGTTGTAGGCGTCGGCGACGTCGGGGAGCTTGATGAGCCTGCGCAGCGTCTTCGGGAGCGGCGGCTCGTCCAGCAGGAGCGCGAGCTGGTCGAAGCGGTCGCGCAGGGCCGGGTCCAGGGCGTTCAGCGCGGTGGCGAGGGGGCGGGCCGCGGTCGCCGTCCACAGGCCGAGCAGGTCGGCCGTGCCCGCGTCCAGCGCACGCCGGACGGCGGCGGCCAGCTGGGCGGCGCCCATCCGGCGCAGCCGGACGAGCGCGGCGTCCGGCGGTGTCGCGGCGACGGCGGCGAAGACGTCGAGCACCCCGGGGCCGGCCTCCTCCCAGGCCCGCCGCGCGAGCGGCCCGAGCGCCGGGCCCGCGTCCTCGACGAGGCGGGGCGCGGCACGGCGCCGCGCGGGCCGGGCGGGCGGCAGCTCGTCCGGTACCCGGACGGTCTCCTCCTTGACGGCGCCGGGGATCGCGGCGACCCACTCGCGGAACCGCCGCTCCAGTTCCTCGTCCGGATCGATGTTGAACCTCGCCGCGATCTCGCTGACCCGCCACCCGCGCGACGCGGGCTTCAGCGGGAACAGTTCGGCGTTGACGGCGAGAACCCCGTGCTTGTCGTACAGGCCCACGAGGCCGGAGCGGCCGTTCCTGGCCCCTTCGACGTAGGCCGGGCCGGCGATGCAGTTGCCCATGTAGTCGGCCCACTCCGCCAGGTCGCGGACGCTGCGCGCGACCCTGACGCGGACGCCGGTGCCCGTGACGGCCGCCCCGTCCCGGGCGAGCAGCGGCGCCGGGACGGCGAACTCGCCGGTCAGCGCCTCGGCGATCGCGGTGCCCGACATCAGGGCGCCGGTGAGCTCCGGCCACGTCCGGGCCCCGCGCGGCGGGACGCCGCCGAGCGCGACGAGCTGCGCGGCGCCGGAGACCGCCAGCGTGATCGAGTCGAGCCGCGGCGCCAGCGGCTCGACGGCCGGCTCCGGGTCGTGGTCGAGCCAGGGCGCACCGAAGCCGGGCACGCCCTGCGCCCTGTCGTGCCCGTGCAGCCGGGCCAGCGCGTCGACCAGGTCGGCGTACCACAGCAGGTCGCCGACCTTCTCCACGTCCGCCGGGTCGTCCGCGCCGGCCAGCCGGGCGTGCAGCGGCTCGGTGTCCGGCAGGAGCGGGCCCGACCAGGGCGGGATGCCGGCCCAGCCGGCCGGGGGCCGCTCGTGGCCCACCGCCTCGCGCCAGTCCCGCAGCCCGGTCGCCGCCCACCCGCGGAGCGCCTCGTCGCGGACGCCGATCATCTCGTCCATCAGCCGCTCGACGTCCTCGATGATCAGGACGGCGTAGGCGCGGGCGGACGTCAGGCGGGGCCTGATGTAGGCGGCGAACTTGGCGTCCCTCGGCGCCCCGCCGGAGAGCCTGCGGTGGATGTCGCGGACGTGGGCGGCCGGGCGCGCCGGGATGCCGGTGAGTCCCGGCACGCGGCGCGCCGAATGCGCCGCGGTCATGTCGTCCACCTGCGCCGCCGCCGCGCGGATCAGGGCTGCCGAGCGGTCCAGTCCGTCATGCAGCCCGTGGTCGGCGACCGCCACCGCGGTCCGCAGCAGCGCCGTCGCACCGAGCGCGTCCTGGAGGACGTGCTGAAGCCGGTCACGCCAGTACCGCTCGTCCGGCGTCCACCGCGCGGCTTCCGCTAGCGACGGGTCCCGCACGATGCCCATGGACGTCCGCAGCAGATTCAGAATCCATGCGTCCTCGTAGTGGCGGCGCCGCTCGCGCAGGTCGGGGACCCTGTCCCGGCTGCTCTGCGTCGCCAGCCGCCGCTTCCGCCGCGCCGCCCCCGCATGGTGCTCCAGGACCCGTCCCCACAGATCCACGATCAGGTCGAGCCTGCGGGGCCGCGGCACCGCCTCCATCACCTGCCGCAGGTAGAGCCCGAGCACCGACGGCAGGCCGCCGGGGACGACGTCGACGTCCTCCGGCGCCTCCAGCGCGAGAATGCGTTCCAGCTGCTCGGGCCCGAGGACGTCGCTGGCCGCCACCGCCAGGTGCAGCGCCGCCCACCGCCCCTCCTCCACGGCCCGCCCCGCCGCCGCGCCCACCCGCTTCGTGACCGCGGGCCCGAACAGCGCCACCAGGAACCCGGTCCTGTTCCCCAGCCGCCCCGCTTCGTGGAGGCCGACGACGCGCAGCGCCGCCAGCACCGCGTCGCGCTGGTCCCCGCGCGCCCCGTCCAGCCGCGCGGACCGGAACCCGGCCCCCAGGTCGACGCCCGCCCCCGCCGCGACCGCTCCCCCGGCGGCGACGAGCCGCGCCAGTTCCGCGACGGCGTGCCCGGCATCCCCCTCGGCGGCGTCCTCGGGCCCCAGCGCGACGGCCTCGCCCGGACGCGCGTCCGCTCCGTCAGGCAGCCGGGCCGGACCCGCCGGCCGGGCGACCCAGGCGCCAAGGCCCGAAGCCACCACACCGCCGGAAAGCCGAATCTTCACCCGCCCCATCATCCCGGCCGGACGGCCCGGCGCCAACGGGATTCAGGGCCTCACTCCGGCCGGGACGCGCCGTATCCGTGGGCGACGATCCGCTCGGCCGCCTGCCGGTACGCGTCCTCGTGGGGCGGGAGGCTCGTGGCCAGCCCGTCCACGTACCGGTTGTACATGCAGAAGGCGGCGGCGATGAGCACGGTGTCGTGGATCTCCACGTCCGTGGCGCCGGCCGCCCGCGCCGACGCGACGTGCTCGTCGCCGACCTCTTTCCCGCCGCGCTGCACGGCGGCCGCGACGGCGAGGAGGGCCCGCAGCTTCTCCGAGACCGGCGCGGCGCCGGGGTCGGCGTGGACCTGCCGAACCAGCGTCATCCCGCCGGGCAGCTGCGCCGCCGCGCAGGCCCCGTGGGACGAGGCGCAGAAGTCGCAGTCGTTCAGTTCGGACACGTAGGCGGCGATCAGCTCCCGCTCACCGCGCTCCAGCGGGCTCGGCCCGCGCAGGAGGACCTCCGCCAGCGCGCTGAGCGGCCCCGCCGTCTCGGGCCGGAACCGCAGGAGGGACGGGAGCCCGGGAACCCCGTCGTCCAACTCGATGTGCGCCAAAGAACTGCCTCCAGGAGGGGTGCCGTGTGCCGGTCACCCGATCCTCCATCGAACGCCCTCACGCGGGTAGTTTTCTGGCCACTCCACAAAAGGTCATGGTCTCCCGCGGCTCGCCCCAGGGGCTGGGTTCGGGGCGCCAGCGGGAGCACGACACGACACCCGGCTCCAGCAGCTCCAGGCCGTCGAACAGCCGCTCGATCTCCTCGCGGGTCCGGGCCTTGATGGGGTGCGGGGTGCCGCTGTCGTTCCACGCGCTGACGGCGGTGCGCGTCACCTCCACGTCCAGGCAGGCGTGGGACAGGGCCACGAAGCTTCCCGGGGGCAGTGCGCCCACCAGTTCCGCGAGGATGGCGCGCACCTCGTCGTCGTCGGTGACGAGGTGCAGCAGGGCCAGCAGCATCAGCCCGACGGGCTTCCCGAAGTCCAGCGTGGCCGCGGCGGCCTCCACGATGCGGCGGGGGTCCCGGACGTCCGCGTCGATGTAGTCGGTGACGCCCTCCGGCGAGCTGGTGAGGAGCGCACGCGCGTGGACGAGCACGAGCGGATCATTGTCGACGTAGACGACGCGCGACTCCGGCGCGACCCGCTGCGCGATCTCGTGCGTGTTGTCGACGGTCGGCAGTCCGGTGCCGACGTCGAGGAACTGCCGCACCCCCTCCACGCCCGCGAGGTGGCGGACGCAGCGCCCGAGGAAGAGCCGGTCCGTACGCGCCGCCATCACGATCCCGGGCACCTGCCGGGCGACGCGTTCCCCCGCCTCCCGGTCGACCTCGTAGTGGTCCTTGCCGCCGAGCCAGTAGTCCCAGACCCGCGCCGACAGCGGCCTGTCCGTCCGTACCACGTGCGGCGGTCCGCCATCGTCGGTGCTCATGCGGCCTCTCCTGCTGGGCGGGGGCATTTGCGGAATCGACGGTACACGGCGCCGCGGCGGACGGGGGCCGGGTGTGATCGGGATCGCGCGGCGCCGGGGCTCGCCGCCCGCGCGCCGATCCCGGTCACCGCCGGCCGCAGGCCCGGTGCAGGGCCTCCGTCACGGGTCCGGGGTCGCAGGACGGGAGGACGGCGGCGAGGTGGCCGTCCGGGCGGACGACGTGAACGGTGTCCGGGCCGGCTCGCAGGGCCCTCCGGAGGACTCCGCCGGCGTCGATGTCGTCCAGCGCGTGGAAGCGGTGGGGAACGTCGGTCTCCAGTTCCGGCGCCCGGCGATTCGCCGTCAGGATGACGAAGCCGGTCCCGAACAGGCGGCGCAGGCGGCCGGGCCCTCCGGAGACGACGCACGGGCCGTCCGGGCAGAGGGTTCCGGGCACGGGCGGGCGGACGGCCCCCGGTTCGAGCGGGAAGTCGTCCACCGGGCCGGACGGGGTGGTCAGCGGCGAGTCCAGGTACCAGAACGGTTCGGCGAGCCTGCCCGAGTCGATGATCGTGCGGGGTTCCGGATGCGTCCGGGCCTTCTCCAGCGACTCCAGCCGGTGGGCGCGCTGCGCGGACGTCTGCGGGACGAGGAACTCCATCGTCCGCGTGGTCACGCGGAGGTTCTCCTCCGCTGCGGCGCGGCGTTCGGCGTCGTAGGAGGCGAGCAGCCCCTCGGGCGCCCAGCCGTGCCGGACGAACGCGAGCTTCCACGCGAGGTTCTCCGCGTCCTGGATGCCCGAGTTCAAGCCGCGGGCGCCGAACGGCGCGTACAGGTGGGCGGCGTCCCCGGCGAGGAACGCGCGGCCGGACGCGAACGTCGCGGCACGCCGCTCGTGGAACCGGTACACGGTCGCCCACACGATTTCGTACGGAACATCCCCGACGATCTTCCGGATCCGGGCGTCCAGTGCCCCGGAGGCGCGTTCGGTGTCGAGGTCGTGGTCGGCGGGGACCTGCCAGTCGATCCGCCAGGTGCCGTCCGGGCACTGGTGGACGAGGACCTGCCGGCCGGGGTTCCACTCGGGGTCGAAGTAGAACCGCCGCTCGCTCGGGAACGGCAGATCGGCGCGGATGTCGCAGATGAGGAACCTGTCGGCGAACGTGCGTCCGGGGAAGCCGATGCCGAGCAGCCGCCGGACGGTGCTGTGCCCGCCGTCCGCGCCCACCAGATGGCTGCCCCGGACGGTGACGCCCGCGTCGACCTCGACCCCGCGCCCGTCCTGGTGGACCTCGCCGACGGGATGCCCGTACCGGAGGTCGACCAGCGGCTCGGCCGCCGCGAGGTCGCGCAGGTGCCGCTCCACCTCCGCCTGGGAGATGTTGATCCAGGGCGGGACGGCGCCGCGTCCCGCGTCGGGGAAGGTGACCGAGAACAGCTCGTCCCCGCGGTAGTAGGTCCGGCCGGTCGTCCACGTCACGCCGCGGGCGATCAGCTGCTCGGCGCAGCCGACGCGGTCGAGGACGTCCAGGACATCCCGCTGAAAGCAGATGGCCCTGGACCCGGACGGATCGCGCCGGGCGGCGGCCTCCAGCACCACGCTCGGGACGCCGTGCCGCGCCAGCAGCAGGGCCGTGACCAGGCCGACCGGCCCGGCGCCGACGACGACGACCGGCTCCATCGCGTTCCGGGAGCTCACCTATGAAATGGTGCGCCGCCCGACGGCCCCCGTAAAGACGGCCACGCCGCACGCACCCCCCGGGACCCGGTCAGGTCGTCGTCTTCGTCCGTGCCCGTTCGGCGGCCTGGGAGATGGTCTGGTCGGCGATCTCGCGGTCCTGCCAGCCGCGCACGTCGGAGCTCTTGCCCGGCTCCAGGTTCTTGTAGATGTCGAAGAAGTGGGCGATCTCGTTGCGGACGTGCTCGTGCACGTCGCCCAGGTCCCGGAGCTCGGCGTAGCGGACGTCCTTGGACGGGACGGAGAGGATCTTCGCGTCGGGGCCGCCCTCGTCGTGCATCCAGAACACCCCGAGGCTGCGGACGGTGATCTGGCAGCCGGGGAAGGTCGGTTCCTCCAGCAGCACCATCACGTCCAGCGGGTCACCGTCGTCGGCGATGGTGTCCGGTATGTAGCCGTAGTCGACCGGGTACTGGGTCGAGGTGAACAGCATCCGGTCCAGCCGGATGCGGCCGAGCCGGTGGTCCATCTCGTACTTGTTGCGCGATCCCCTGGGGATCTCGACGATCATCTCGATCTCCATGCGTGCCTCCCCGTGCGTCTTCTACCCCGTGGCCGGTGGTTCATCGGGCCGGTGGTTCATCGGCCGTGGTTCAGTGGGCGGTGGTTCAGTGGGCGGCGGCGTTCCAGTCCGGACCGGTGCCGACGGCGACCTCCAGTCCGACGGAGATCGGGTAGGCGGTCGTCATGTGGGTGCGGACGAGCTCCTCCACCCTGTCACGTTCGCCCGGCGCGATCTCCAGGACGATCTCGTCGTGGACCTGGAGCAGCAGGCGGCTGGCGAGCCCGGCGCCGGTGAGCGCCTCGTCCACCCGCAGCATCGCGATCTTGACGATGTCGGCGGCGGAGCCCTGCACGGGGGCGTTCAGCGCCATCCGCTCGGCGGTCTCGCGGCGCTGCCGGTTGTCGCTGGTCAGGTGCGGCAGGTAGCGGCGGCGGCCGAGGACCGTGCGGGTGTAGCCGGTGACGCGCGCCTCGGCGACGACGTGGTCGAGGTAGTCGCGCACGCCGCCGAGCCGCTCGAAGTAGGCGTCCATCAGGGGGCGCGCCTCCGCCATCGCGATGCCGAGCTGCCTGGCCAGGCCGAACGCCGACAGGCCGTACGCCAGCCCGTACGACATCGCCTTGATCTTGCGCCGCATGTCGGGCGTGACCGCGTCCGGGGCGACCCGGAACACCTGCGCCGCCATGGTCGTGTGCAGGTCCTCGCCGGACTCGAACGCGGCGAGGAGCGTCGGATCCTGCGACAGGTGCGCCATGACGCGCAGTTCGAGCTGCCCGTAGTCGGCCGTCATCAGCGACTCGAAGCCGTCGCCCGGCAGGAACGCGCGGCGGATGCGCCGGCCCTCCTCCGTCCGGACCGGGATGACCTGCAGGTTCGGCTCGGTCGAGGTGAGGCGGCCGGTGGCGGCGACGGTCTGCTGGAACGTGGTGTGGATCCGGCCGTCCACGCCGATCTCCCGGATCAGCCCGGCCACGGTGGTGCGCAGCCGCGCCTGGTCGCGGTGGTGCAGCAGGACCTGCGGCAGGCCGTTGTCGGTCTGAGCGGCGAGCCAGGTCAGCGCGTCGACGTCGGTGGAGTACCCGGACTTGATCTTCTTGGTCTTGGGCAGGCCCAGCTCGCCGAACAGGACCTCCTGGAGCTGCTTGGTCGAGCCCGGGTTGAAGCGGCGCCCGGCGATGTCGGCGGCCTCGTCGGCGGCGCGTTCCATCGCGTCGGCGAAGTGGCGTTCCAGCTCGTGCAGGAGGCCGGCGTCGACATGGACTCCGGCACGTTCCGCTCTGGCGAGCAGATCCGACAGCGGCAGTTCGACGTCGCGGAGGACCTCGTCCATGCCCGTGGAGGCGAGGTCGGCGGTGAACTTGCCCGCCAGGTCGAGGACGGCGCGCGCGTTCAGCATCAGCCCGGCGGCCCCCTCGGCGGGCGGACGGCGCCCCAGGTGACGTCCCGCGAGGTCGGCGATGCCGTAGGCGGCCAGGCCGGGCAGCAGAAGGTAGGCGGCCATCGCGGTGTCGGCGGCGATTCCGCCGAGCCGCCAGCCGCGTTCGCCGAACACGCGCAGCAGCGACTTCACGTCGTGCAGCGCCTTGGGACGGCGGGGATCGGCCAGCCATTCCGCGAAGGCCCGCTCGTCGTCCCCGGTGAGGCCGGACGGTTCGAACGAGGCCGCATACCCGTCGCCGGTGGCCAGCGCGATCCTGGTGACGTCGCCCGCGCCGCGGATCCAGGTGGAGTCGGCGGCCAACCCGACCTCGCCGGCCGCGTGGGACCGGAGCCAGTCCGCCAGCTCGCCGGGCCCCAGCTCACGGCCCCTGATCGGCTCGGGCCGCCCGGCCGGCCCGGCCTCCGGAGGGCGGCCGCCGCCGGGATCGGCGGCGAACAGGCGCTGCCGGAGGCTGGCGTTGCGGAACTCCAGCTCGTCCAGCAGGGCCGTGAACGCGGACAGGTCGTAGGGCCGCCGCCGCAGGTCACCGATCTCCACCGGCAGGTCCAGGTCGCGGACGAGTTCGGTCAGCCGCCGGTTGAGCCGCACCGAGTCGAGCGCGGCCCGCAGCTTATCGCCCGCCTTCCCCTTCACCTCGCCGGACCGGTCCAGCAGGGCGTCGAGGGAGCCGAACTCGCGGACCCACTTCGCGGCGGTCTTCTCCCCGATGCCCGGAATGCTCGGCAGGTTGTCGGACGGGTCGCCGCGCAGCGCCGCGAAGTCGGGGTACTGCGCCGGGGTCAGCCCGTACTTCTCCCGGACCGCGGCGGGCGTGTACCGGATCATCTCCGAGGCCGTCCGGTAGAAGTACAGGACGGTGACGTCGTCGCTGACGAGCTGGAGGACGTCCCGGTCGCCGGTGATGATGAGCACCTCGATGCCGTCCGCCTCGGCCCTGGCGGTGAGCGAGGCGATGACGTCGTCGGCCTCGTAGCCGGGCGCCCGCAGCACCGGCATGTTCATCGCGGCGAGGAACTCGTCCAGGATCCTCAGCTGGCTGCCGAACCCCTCCGGCGACCGTGACCGGGTGGCCTTGTACTCGGGGAACGCCTCGGTCCGGAACGTCTGCCGCGAGACGTCGAACGCGACCGCGGCGTGCGTCGGCCGCTCGTCGCGCAGTGCGTTGGCCAGCATGTTCGCGAACCCGTACACGACGTTGGTGGGCTGCCCGGCGGTGGTGCTGAAGTTCTCGACCGGCAGCGCGTAGAACGCCCGGTACGCCAGCGAGTGGCCGTCCAGGAGCAGCAGGCGGGGCCGGTCGGTCATGCGTCACATACTGGCACCCGGGAAGGGGGCATGAAACGGCCGGACGACTTGTTGGGGGACGGCATGACGAAGATCGATCTGGGCCGGCTCGGAATCTGGCGCCCGTGGAGCGAACTCGACCCCGGACTGGCCGGGGACGTCGAGGACCTCGGCTACGGCACGATCTGGATCGGCGGTTCGCCGCGCGGGGACCTGAAGGTCGCCGAACGACTCCTCGCCGCCACCGACCGCATCGTGATCGCGACCGGGATCGTGAACATGTGGACCACGCCGGCCGATGAGGTCGCGGCCTCGTACCACCGGCTCGACGACGCCTACGGCGGCCGGTTCCTGCTCGGCGTCGGCATCGGCCATCCGGAGACGACGCAGGAGTACCGCAGCCCGTACGAGACGATCCTGCGGTATCTCGACCGGCTCGACGCGGCGGACGTCCCGGCGGACCGGCGGGTGCTGGCCGCGCTGGGGCCGAAGGTGCTGCGGCTGTCGGCGGAGCGCGCCGGGGGCGCGCACCCGTACCTGACCACGCCCGAGCACACGCGCCGGGCGCGGGAGACGCTCGGCGACGGCCCGATCCTCGCCCCGGACCAGAAGGTCGTGCTCGACACCGACCCCGAGCGCGCCAGGGCGCTCGCCAGGAAGAACATCGGCTTCTACTTCCGGCTGACGAACTACGTCTCCAGTTTCAAGCGGCTCGGCTTCACCGACGAGGACGTCGCCGGAGACGGCAGCGACGCGCTCCTGGACGCGCTGGTCGCGCACGGGGACCCGGCGGCGGTGGCGGCGCGGCTGAGCGGCCATCTCGACGCGGGCGCCGACCACGTGGCCGTCCAGGTACTGACCGAGAAGGGCGCGGACCCCCGTCCCGCACTGCGGACGATCACCGAGACGCTCTCCCCGCGCTGAGCCCCGGCACGGCGCGAACGGCACGGCGAACCGGCACGGGAAACAGCACGGGGAAACGGCGAGGGACGCGCCCTATCGCGGGCGCGTCCCTCTGAAGAACTGTTCTGACGAACTGCTCTGACGGGCTACTTCGTCGCGAAGTGGCCGATGACGTCCGGCATGGCGCGCTTGCCGGCCTGCGCCTGCCTCCTGGCGAGTTCGTTGCCGTTGACGGTCAGGGTGCTGTACGCGAACTTCTGGGTGACCGCCGCGGTGCCGTCGATCATCTGGTCGAAGCCCCGGAGGTCCACATTGCCGTAGCGGTCGCAGACGGCGTGATAGCACGGGTCGTACGCCTGCCCCGCGGTTCCGCCGTACACCTGCGCCTGCTCGGGCGTCTTGATGCCCTCGGCGCCGGTGAACAGGCCGCCGGCGGGGATGCCGACGGTGATGAAGGCGTTGTAGTCCGACCGCCCGTTGAACGGCGACGGGTCGGTGGCCAGGTCCCGCTTCGCGAAGTAGTCGTTGAACGCCTTCTCGATCGCGCCGGACCCGGCGGGCGCCTCCACGTTGTTCTGCCCGGCGCTGTTGTCGCCGTCGTAAACGAACCGGACGAAGTTCGGCGAGCCGATCATGTCGAAGTTGAGGTTGAGCGCGATCTTGTCCCGCTCCTCCTGCGTGAGGCCGTCGACGTAGTGCTGGGAGCCGAGCAGGCCCTCCTCTTCGGCGCCCCAGAAGGCGAACCGCACCGTGTTGCGGAGCTTGGGCCCGAGCTTGTGGATCTGCGCGGCCATCTCCAGCAGCGCCGCGGTGCCCGAACCGTTGTCGTTGATGCCGGGCCCGTCGAGGACGCTGTCGTTGTGCGCGCCGACGACCACGACGTTGTCGTCCTTGCCGCGGCGGGTGTCGGCGATGACGTTGGCGGCCTCGCGCTTCTCGCTGAAGGTGTCGGTCTTGACGCGCAGGGTCACGCCGCCGTCCTGCGCCTGCTGGACGAGCGCCGTCCCGACGGCGTTGGTCGGGCCGATGACCGGGATGCCGTACGGCTTGGTCAGCGTGCCGGCGACCGGTCCCGGCTGGTCGGGGAGCTGGTAGATGACGACGGCGGTGGCGCCGGCGGCGATGGCGTTGTCGGCCTTGAGGGAGAAGAAGCAGCCGCCGCGCTGGATCAGCGCGATGTGCCCCGCGGGGAAGCCGGCGAAGTCGTCGGCCTCGCAGCCGCTGCCGACCCCGGTGGCGCCCGGGTCGACGGGGGACGCGGCGGCGGTGACGTCGCCGGCGCCGGAGTACTGCATGGTCGCGAAGTCGGCGCCTGGCTCGAACGTCCTCTGCTCGGGTGCGGTCTGCTCGAAGACCGGCTCCGACAGCTCCTGCCAGAAGTCGAACTCGAACTTCTGGACGGTCGGGTCGTATCCGGCCCGTTCGAGCTGGTTCGCGATGTACTTGACGGTGATCTCGCTGCCGGGGAGCCCGGCGGCCCGGTTCCCGCCGTTGGCGTCCGCGATCTTCTGCAGGTTCAGCTGGTGGTGGCGGACGTTCTTGAGCTTGACCAGGCGGGCCAGTTGGGAGTGCGCCGGTGCGGCGGCCTGGGCCGGAACCGCGGCCAGGGTGGCGGCGGCGAGTGACAGCCCGGTGAGGGCTGCTAGCGCGGCTCTGCGCATGACTAGGTCTCCGTTTGTGGGGGGACGAAGCAACCCGAAGCCTGACATGCGTCAATTCATGCAACAAGACACGACTTTGCATCGAAACGGCCAATATTGGTCTCATCCGGAACATGCATTTACAAGATCAAAATTCGCCTCGCGATCAGCGTCCGTCCCCGCGGACACCACCGCCGGCGCCGATCACGACGGCACGGGCGGAAACGCGTTCTCCAAGGTCAGCACCGGAATGGCCGGCTTGTGCACGTGGTGACCTGCGGGAACGGCGGACGAGCGGGCGCGGGCGCGCGGCGCCCGCCGGCCGGGCCCCGAGACGGGCGGCACATCGGGCGAGCCCGAGTTCCAGCAGGTGAGGCCACTGGCCCCCGGCAAAACGGCCTGAGTATGCTTCGTCACCCTTGCTGGTGGCCGCCGACGATCAGGAGTGGGCCGTTGTCGAGTCCCGAACAGGTGCACCGATCCCGGAGGCGTCCCCGGACGAGTCCGATCGGGCGAAGGATCGCGCTGCTCCTGGCGATACCCGTGGTGTCACTCGTGTCCCTTTGGGCATTTTCGGCCGTCCCGGCGCTGAACGACGCGCTTGAGCGGATCCAGTACGCCGGGAACCATGACCGGGTCGGCCAGCCGTCCAACCTCGCCATGCAGGCGCTGCAGGAGGAACGCGCCGCCGCGATCGCCGCGCTGACGGCGCCGACCGCCGCGAACACGCAGAAGTTCCAGGCCCAGATCGGCAAGACCGACCGCGCGGTGGCCGTCTTCCGCAAGTCGGCGTTCTCCCCCGAGGCCACGCGGAACCGGACCGAAGAGGCGATGCAGCGCACGCGCAACGTCGGCAACCAGTTCGACCAGCTGGCGAGCATCCGGTCGCAGATCACCGCGCGGAACGTCTCGGCGCTGGAGACCATCAACACCTACAGCGAGGCCTTCGACAACGTCGTCCGGCTGCTCAGCGCGCTGGTGAACATCGACGACATCGGCGTCTACCAGCAGACGAGCGGCATCCTCTACATGTACTGGTCGCGCGACTTCATGCTGCGCGAGGACCTGCTGCTGACCAGCCTGCGCGGAAACCGGCTGGGGTCCGGCGGCCGCGCCGCGTTCGCCCAGTGGGCGGGCTCCCGCGCGGAGCTGTTCGACCTGGGCCAGACATTGATCAGCGGCAAGGTCGCGCGGACCATGAGCGGACTCGTGAACTCCCCCGCGTTCGCCAACTACATCGCGTTGGAGAACGGCGTCGTGCGGCAGGGCCGGGCTCCCGACCCGCAGCGGTGGCAGGCCGCCGTCAAGGGGGCCGGCCAGGTGTGGCTCGGCACGACCTACAAGGCCGGCGAAATGATCCAGCACGACGAGCTCGAGCCCGCCGCTCAGCGGATCATGCTGCGGGTCTACCTGGCGGGCGGCGTCGGGCTGCTGGCCGTGATCGTGTCCATCGCGCTGACGCTGCTGTTCGCCCGCCGCCACGCCCGCGAGCTCAGGAGGCTGCAGCGGTCGGCGCAGGAACTGGCGAACGAGCGGCTGCCCCGCGTCGTCGCCCGGCTGCGGCGCGGCGAACACGTGGACCTGGAGGCGGAGACGCCCCGCCCCCCGGCCGGAAGGACCCGCGAGGTGGCCCTGGTCAGCGAGGCGTTCGACACCGTCCAGCGGACGGCCGTCAGCACCGCGATCGGCGAGGCGGGCCTGCGCGCGAGCATCAACCGGGTCTTCGTCAACCTGTCGTGGCGCAGCCAGTCGCTGCTGCACCGGCAGCTGCGGCTGCTGGACCAGATGGAGCGGCGCGCGTCCAGCCCCGAGGAGCTGGACGACCTGTTCCGCCTCGACCACCTGACCACCCGCATGCGGCGGCACGCCGAGGGCCTGGTCATCCTGTCCGGCTCGCCGACCGTCCGGGCCTGGGACCATCCGGTCGCGGCCGAGGACGTGATCCGCGCCGCGATCGCGGAGGTGGAGGACTACACCCGGGTGGAGCTGACCGGGGAGTCCTCGGCCGCGGTCTCCGGCGGCGTGGTCGCCGACGTCATCCACCTGCTGGCCGAGCTGATCGAGAACGCGACGATGTTCTCGCCGCCCGCCACCGAGGTCACCGTCAAGGTCGAGACCGTCGCCAACGGGCTGGCCGTGGAGGTGGTCGACCGGGGCCTCGGGCTGAGCGCGGAGGAACGGGACGAGCTGAACCGGCGGCTGGCCAGCGCGGTGGAGTTCGACCTGGTCGACACCGAACGCCTCGGCCTGTTCGTCGTCGCGCGGCTGGCCGCCCGGCACGACATCAGGGTCTCTCTGCAGCCCTCGCCGTACGGCGGGACCACCGCGATCGTGCTCGTCCCGCACGCCCTGGTCGTCCTGAGCGACGACTGGCACTCCTCCCGGGGGCTCGGCGCCGGCGCGCCGCAGCCGGTCGGGGCGGCGGCCGCGATCGGCTCCCCGCCGCCGCTCGGCCGCCCGTCCCGCCCCGCGCTCCCGGCGGCCGACCTGCCGCCCTCGCCGTCCGGCGAGCCGGCGCCGGGTCCGGTCCTCGACCCGTCGGGCCCTGTTCCCGGCCCGCCGGGCCTCGCCTCCGACCCGGCGCATCCCTCCTTCGACCCGGTGGAGCCGGGCGACGCCCTCGCACGCGGCCGCGGCCGCCCGTCCCGCGAGGACCCGGAGGCGGGCGGCATCGAGGACAGCGAGATCACCGGCAGGCTCCCGCGCCGGGTACGCCGTGCACACCTGGCGCCGCAGCTGCGCGCGCGTCCCGCGCGGCGCAACGCCGAACCGCCCCCGGGGGCCGACGACGACTTCGACGAGCCCAGTCCGGAGTTCAGCCGCGACCTGATGGCCTCGCTACAGTCGGGTTGGCTGCGCGGCAGGAACGCCGACGACGAACCGGGCGATCTCGATCCACGCGACGAATGGGGGGACTCATAATGGGGCAGGGCCACGCCACCGGCGAGCTCGACTGGCTGCTCGACGATCTGGTGGAGCGGGTCGGCGAGGTCCACCAGGCCGTCCTGCTGTCCCGGGACGGGCTGGTCATGGGCGCCTCGAAGGGCGTCACCCGCAAGGACTCCGAGTTCCTGGCGGCGCTGTCGTCCGGCTTCCACAGCCTGGCCAACGGGGCGCGCGAACACTTCGAGGCCAAGCAGGTGCGGCAGACCGTCGTCGAGCTGGACGGCATGCTGTTCTTCATCATCCCCGCCGGCAGCGGCAGCTGCCTGGCGGTGCTCAGCGACGCCGGCGGCAACGCCGGGCTGGTCGCCTACGAGACCACCATGCTGATCAAGCGGGTGCGCCGCCAGCTCAGCGCCTCGCCCCGGACCCCGGACGACGCGCAGGACCCCTCGCTGCATTCGGGTGCCTCGGGCTGATCCGACGGTGGAGACTCCGAGAGAGCGCTGGATCGGGCGGGACGCAGGCCCGGTCGTCCGGCCGTACGCGGTCACCCGCGGGCGCACCCGCGCCCGCGGGCCCGCCGTCGACCTGGTGGCCATCCTCGTCGCGACCGGGCGGACCCCGGGCGACCGGGTGTGGCTGTCGCGTGAGCACCGGATGCTCCTTCAGATGTGCGGGCGGCCCTCCACCCCCGCCGACCTCGCCTCGAAGGCCGACCTGCCGTTCCGGGTGGTGCAGATCCTGCTGGCGGACCTGCGCGAGTACGGCCTGATCGAGGAGTCGGACCAGGACCGGCAGTCCGAACGCCCCGACCCCCGCATACTGATGAGAGTGCTCGATGAACTTCGCCGCCTCTGACACCGTCCCGCCGCGAGACGCGGACGACGACATCCCCCTGCACACGCTGAAGGTGCTGGTGGCCGGCGGCTTCGGCGTCGGCAAGACGACGCTCGTCGGCACGGTGAGCGAGGTCCACCCGCTGCGCACGGAGGAGACCCTCACCGACGCCTCCGTCGGCGTGGACGACCTCGGCGGCGTGGAGCGCAAGACGACCACGACCGTCGCCATGGACTTCGGCCGGCTGACGTTCTCCGGCGGTGTCCGGCTGTACCTGTTCGGGACGCCCGGCCAGGAGCGGTTCTGGTTCATGTGGGACCAGATCGCCTACGGGGCGATCGGCGCGATCGTCCTGGTCGACACCCGCCGGCTCACCACGAGCTTCGCGTCCATCGACTTCTTCGAGCAGCGGCAGATCCCGTTCATCGTCGCCGCGAACAGGTTCGACGGCGCCCGCCCCTACTCCGTCGAGCAGATCCGCGACGCCCTCGACGTCGACCCCGAGGTCCCCGTCATGCTGTGCGACGCGCGGGACCGCGACATGGCGCGGGGCGCCCTCGTCGCGCTCGTCGAGCACGCCCTGCAGGCGTCCAAGGTCTAGCCGGCCGGTCCGGTAGCGGGTCTAGCCTGCCGGTCTAAGTCGGCACGGTCCGGTCGGCGGCCATCCGGGCGACGATGAGGGACGCGAGCGCGGCGTAGGCGGCGGAGTCGTCCAGGCCGGTCTGCGCCTTGATCTCGCCGCGGTGGATGGACTCCATGACCTGCCCCGCGACGGCGCCGACGAAGGCGGCGTCAGCGTCGTCAGAGTCGTCAGAGTCGTCGCCCGTGTCGGCGCCGGTGCAGGGGGCCGCCTCGCGGACGAGCCCCTGCACGCGCCGGACGGCGAACCCGGTGTTCCGCTTGTAGATCTCGCGGGCAGGCGGGAAGGCGTCCAGGTCGGCGAAAAAGGCGGGCGACGCGGGCGCCAGCTCGCCGGAGATCGCGCGCAGGTAGGCGCCGACGCGGTCGCGGGGGTCGGCGCCCGCCCGCGTGACCGCGTCGAGCGCGGCCTCCACCCGGTCGGTGGCGCGGCGGAAGAACGCGCGGACGACGGTCACGATGATCTGCTCCCGGCTCGCCGCGACGGAGTAGAGGGTGCTCTTCGAGCAGCGCAGGGCGGCGGCCAGCTCCGCGACGCTCAGCTCGGCGAAGCCGCGGTCGAGGAAGACGTCGATGAGGCGGCCGACGAGGGCGTCGCGCCGCAGCATGGCCCGGGAGGCCCGGGGGGTGGGCGTGGCGCGGGCGCCGTCCAGCGAGGTCATGCCCAGACGGTACCAAGGACAGTACTGAGGCCGGTTCGCCAGTACTGTCATTGGTACTGTTGGGGCATCGAGAGGAGTCCGCCCATGCCCGCCACCCGGCACCTGCCCACGCCCGAGTCCGAGGACCTCATCGCGCTCACCCGCGAGATCGCGGCGAAGGAGCTGGAGCCGCGGGCCGCCGGCGCCGAGCGCTCCGGGACGTTCCCCCGCGAGGTGTTCACGACGCTGGGCCGTGCGGGGCTGCTCACGCTGCCGTACCCGGAGGAGTTCGGCGGCGGCGCCCAGCCGTACGAGATCTACCTCCAGGTCCTTGAGGAGATCGGCGCGGCGTGGGCGAGCGTCGGCGTCGGCGTCAGCGTCCACGCGCTGTCGTGCTTCCCGCTGTTCGCCTACGGGACCGACGAGCAGCGCGCCGAGTGGCTCCCCGACCTGCTGTCCGGCGAGCGGCTCGGCGCGTACTGCCTGTCGGAGGCGCACGCCGGGTCCGATCCGGCGGCGATGCGGGCCAGGGCCGTCCGGGACGGCGGCTCCTACGTCCTGAACGGCGCCAAGGCGTGGACGACCCACGGCGGCAAGGCCGACTTCTACACCGTCATGGCCCGCACGTCCGACGACGGCGCACGCGGCATCTCCTGCTTCCACGTCCCCGCGGGCACGGCCGGGGTGGAGTTCGACGAGCCCGAGGACAAGATGGGCCTGATGGGGTCGACGACCGCGACCGTCCGGTTCGAGGACGCCCGCGTCCCGGCGGGCAACCTGATCGGCGACGAGGGCCAGGGCCTGTCGATCGCGCTCGCGGGCCTGGACGCCGGCCGCCTCGGCATCGCGGCGGTCGCCACCGGGCTCTCCCAGGCCGCGCTCGACACCGCCGTCGCCTACGCCAGGGAGCGCGAGGCGTTCGGCAAGGCGATCATCGACCATCAGGGCCTGGCGTTCGTGCTGGCCGACATGGCCGCCGCCGTCGAGTCGGCCCGCGCGACGTACCTGTCGGCGGCGCGGCTGAAGGACGCGGGCCGCCCCTACGGCCGGGAGGCGTCGATCGCCAAGCTGGTCGCCACCGACAACGCGATGAAGGTGACCACCGACGCCGTCCAGGTCCTCGGCGGCGCCGGCTACACCCGCGACTTCCCCGCCGAGCGGTTCATGCGGGAGGCGAAGGTGATGCAGATCTTCGAAGGCACCAACCAGATCCAGCGCCTCGTCATATCCCGCCATCTGGCCCGCTGAACGACGCCCCCCGGCTACAGCCGCACGTACTCGTAGTCGAAGGGCTTGCCGTTGATGCCGTTGCGGGGCGGGGCGATCCAGGCGGCGATCTTGCCGCGTTCGTGGACCGGTCTCATCAGCGACCGGACGTGCGTCTTGTCGACCTCGGTCGGGAGCCAGGCGCCCTTGCGGCGCTCCCATTCCCCGGCGGAGAGCACCTCGCCGCCGGGGGCGGCCTCGATGCCCGCGAACGCGCCGACCTTCCGGTTGAAGGCGATGTCGGGGAGGTAGAGGCGCTGCGGGAGTCCCGCGTCGGCCAGGATGCGGTTCCAGCGGTTGACGCCGCTCTGGCAGTCGGCGATGTACTCGCGGCGCAGGTCGGTGTTCAGGCCGACGAGCGCGGCGACCTCGGTCTGCCCGACGGCGCCGTCGACGAAGGCGTCCACCATGATCGCGTCGTCGGTGAGGCGGTGGTCGTCCTTGCGGCGGCCCTCCATCCAGCGGCCCTTGAGTCCGGCGGTGTAGTAGTTCGCGACGTTGCTGGACGTCTCGGAGCCGAACAGGTCGAGCGACACCGAGTAGTGGAAGTTCAGGTACTTCTGGATGACGTCGAGCGAGATGGCGCCGTGCGGCGTGACGTCATCGGTGTCGTGCTCCTTCATGAGCTGGACGGTCCGTTCCACGACGCGGTCGATGCCGGTGGTGCCGACCATCATGTGGTGGGCCTCTTCCTTGAGCATGAACTCGCACGTCCGCGACAGCGGGTCGAAGCCGGACTCCTTCAGCGTGCCGAGCTGGTACTTGCCGTCCCGGTCGGTGAAGTAGGTGAACATGAAGAACGACAGCCAGTCGGGCGTCTCCTCGTTGAAGGCGCCCAGGATGCGCGGCGACTCGTCGCTGCCGGAGTTGCGGTGCAGGAGCTCCTCGGCCTCCTCGCGCCCCTCACGCCCGAAGTGGGCATGCAGCAGGTACACCATCGCCCACAGGTGGCGGCCCTCCTCGACGTTCACCTGGAACAGGTTGCGCAGGTCGTACAGGCTCGGCGCGGTCGCCCCCAGGTTGCGCTGCTGCTCGACGGAGGCGGGCTCGGTGTCACCCTGGATCACGATGAGGCGCTGCAGGTCGGCGCGGTACTCGCCGGGGACCTTCTGCCAGGCGGGCTCGCCCTTGTGCCGGCCGAAGCCGATGCGCCGGTCGCCGTCGCGTTCGGCCAGGAAGATGCCCCACCGGTAGTCCTTCATGGCGACGTGCCCGAAGTGCGCCCAGCCTTCGCGGCCGACGTTGACGGCGGTGCGCAGGTAGACGTCCTGGGTGGGCAGGGTGGGGCCCATGGACTCCCACCAGTTCAGGAAGTTGGGCTGCCACGACTCCAGGGCGCGCTGGAGGCGCCGGTCCTCGTGCAGGTCGACGTTGTTGGGGATCTTCTCGCTGTAGTCGGCGGAGCCGGTCCCGGTCATCGACATGGTCACACTCGCTCTCGGTCGAAGTCGGCGCGCCGCCCGGTGCCGTAGCGGCGCAGGGCGCCGTCGGGGCCGGACGCGTTCGGACGGGTGAAGATCCAGTTCTGCCAGGCGGTGAGGCGGCCGAAGATCTTGGTCTCCAGGGTCTCCGGGCCGGGGAAGCGGTAGTTGGCCTCCAGGCCGGTGAGGGCGTCCGGGCTGAAGCCGGCCCGCTCCTCGACGGCGATGCGGATCTCCTCGTCCCAGTCGATGTCGTCGGGCGCGAAGGTGACCAGGCCGAGCCGTTCGGCGTCCGCGGCCTCCAGGGGTTTGCCCTCGGTGTCGCGGACGGCGGCCAGCGCGTCGTCGTCGCCCAGGAAGCGGGTCGCCAGGCGGCTGAGGCCGTTGCCCATCGGCAGGGGGCCGAAGTTCATGGCGCCGGGGGTGACGGCGGCGGGGTCGGCGTCCGGGTCGACGTCCTCGAAGACGCCGTCGAGGTGGTAGGAGCGGTCGGCGGCCAGCGCGATCTCCAGGAGCGAGCCGGCGAAACAGCCGCCCGGCTCGATGAGCGCGATGATGCTGCGGCTGGTGACGTCGAGGCGCTTCAGCGTCCGCTTGAGGTAGTGCAGGATCTCGTTGGCGAGCCAGTCGCCGGCGTTGCCGAGCAGCAGCCGGTCGTGGGCCAGGACGTGCCGGGCGTCGCCGGACGTGCGGAACACCCAGGTTCCGAGCTCCAGTTCGTTGGTGCGCAGGTCGAGGATCAGGTCGTCCAGCTCGCGGGTCATGGCGAGCGTCCAGAAGGCGGCGCCCATCCGGTGGACGTCGTCGATGCCGCCCGGGGCCTCGTCCGGGCCGGTGACGGTGATCTCGACGGCGCCCGCGTCCCGGTCCAGCTCCGCCCTCACGTGCCGGTAGGCGATGGACGTGCCGGTGCGCGTCTTATCGAGCGGGGTGAGCGCGACGCCCTCCGCGTCCACCGGACGGGACGAGCGGGCCGCCAGTTCCCCGGCGCGTTCCGCGACCGTCGCGTCCCATGCCGTGCGGGGCACCGCCTCGTCCACGAGCCGCCACGCCACGGCCTTCTTGCCGCCGAGGCCCTCGGCCTTGGTGGAGAAGTAGTCGGCGCGGTCGCGGCGGACGTGCCGCTTGTCCGACACCCGGGTCAGGCCGCCGGTGCCCGGCAGGACGCCCAGCAGCGGAAGCTCCGGCAGCGACACCGCCGACGACCGGTCGTCGACGAGCATGATGTGCTCGCACGCGAGCGCGAGCTCGTAGCCGCCGCCGGACGCGGTGCCGTTGCACGCCGCCAGGTAGGTCTGGCCCGAGTTCGCCGTCGCGTCCTCGATGCCGTTGCGGGTCTCGTTGGTGAACTTGCAGAAGTTCACCTTCCAGGAGTGCGGGGAGGCGGCCAGCATGCGGATGTTGGCGCCCGCGCAGAAGATCTTCTCCTTGCCGCTGGTGATCACGACCGTCCGGACGCCGGGGTGCTCGAACCGCAGCCGCTGGACGGCGTCGTACAGCTCGATGTCCACGCCGAGGTCGTAGGAGTTGAGCTTCAGCTCGTATCCGGGAACCAGGCCGCCCTGTTCGTCCACCGCCATCGTGAGCGTGGCGACCGGCCCGTCGACGTCGAGGCGCCAGTGCCGGTATCCGGACGGATCCACCCGGAACTCCACGTGCGGGGCCTGCACCCGCGACGGGTCCGCGCCCTCGGGGCTGGTCATGAGGTGTCCTTCCACGTGCCGGTCGATGGTGCGTCCCACCCATGCTCCACAAAACACAGTCGATCCGTCAAGAGTTTGTAGCATGTGGATGCCCGGGGCGCCCCGCAGGGGGCGGCCCGGTGGGGGCGGCGGAGATCAGGGGTTGAGCAGGGTCGCGGCCAGCTCGCGGACGGCGAAGCGGCGCAGCTTGCCGGTCGGGGTCGTCGGGAGCTTGTCCACGATCAACACCTCGCGGGGACGCTTGTACGACGCGAGCCCCGCGCGGCAGAAATCGATCAGCTCCCCCGGCTCGGCGGACGTCCCCTCCTTGAGGACGACGCAGGCGACCGGCTTGTCCAGGCCGTCGGCGTCCGGCAGCCCGACCACCGCGGCCATCGACACCGCCGGATGCTCCAGCAGCCGCCCCTCCACCTCCGCCGGCGAGACCCAGATGCCGCCCGCCTTCAGCATGTCCCCCGTCCTGCCGAGACACGTGTAGTAGCCGTCGTCGTCCACCACGTACGTGTCGCCGGTGCGCAGCCACTCCCCCTGGAACACCTGCCGGGTGGTGTCGGTGCGGCACCAGTAGCCGGTGGCGATCGACTCGCCCTTCACCAGCAGCGAGCCCGGGGTGCCCGGCTCCACGTCGGCGCCGTCGGCGTCCACGACCCGCAGCTCATAGCCGGGGACGGCGGTGCCCGTCGTCCCCGGACGGACCCGTCCCGGACGGTTCGACAGGAAGATGTGCAGGCACTCCGTCGAGCCGATCCCGTCGATGATCTCCACTCCGTACCTGCTGGTGAACCGGCGGCACAGTTCGGCGGGCAGCGGCTCCCCCGCCGACACCGCGAGCCGCACGGACGCGAACGCCTCCACCGGGACGTCGGCGTTCAGGATCGCGGCGTAGAAGGTGGGGACGGCGAAGAACAGCGTCGGACGGTACTCGGCCAGCCGCCGCGCCACCGACGCGGGCGTGGGCCGGTCCGGGTCCAGGATCGCCGTCGCGCCGGCGGCGAGGGGGAAGAACAGCGAGTTGCCGATCCCGTAGGCGAAGAACAGCTTGGCGACCGAGTAGCAGCGGTCCTCGGGCGTGATGCCCAGAACCTGGCGTCCGTAGGTCTCCACGACGTGCCGGATGTTGGCGTGCCGGTGCATCGCGCCCTTCGGCTTGCCCGTCGTCCCGGACGTGTACAGCCACAGCGCGCTGGAGTCTTCCGAGGTCCGGTAGGGGTCGAGCAGCTCACCGCCCTGGGCCCGTCCCTCCGCGACCAGGTCCTCGAAGGAACCCACCTTCACGCCCTCGGGGGCACGGACGGCCGCGTCCCCTTCGACCACCACCCGCCGGACGCCCGGCGCGTGCGCGAGCGCCGCCTCCGCGGGGACCGCGAACCGGTCGCTGACCAGCAGGATCCTGGCGCGGGCGTCATCGAGGAGGGCCGCCAGCTCCGCGCCGGTCAGCATGGTCGACACCGGGACGGGGACGGCGCCGAGCCGCATCGCGCCCAGGATCGCGGCGGCCATCGGCGGACCGTCGGCCATGAAGAGGACCACGCGCTCCTCGGCCCGCACGCCCCGGCGCTCCAGCCCGGCGGCGACCTGCCCGGCGAGGTCGTCGAGTCCGGCGTAGCCGAGATCGCCCCCCGGACCGGTGAGCGCCGTCCGGGCGGCCGTATCGGGCCGGCGCGCGGCCCGGAGCAGATATTCGGAGGCGTTGAACATGTCGGGCGGGACCGGTGCGGTCGCCGTTTCAGCGGTCATCGGGTCTTCCCTTCGCCGGGAACCGTGCCACACATGCTCTACATGAACAAAACGCCAGTCAATAGACTTGTGGAATGACGCTCCCGCACGGCGGGCGCCGCGCGATACTGGGCGGCGTCTCACCACCGGACGGCGTCTCACCACCGGACGGCGTCGGATGAGTCGTATGACTGGACAGCGTCGCATGGACGGCGGTGTCCGTGAAGGCCGGAGAGGAGAGCGGATGCCCCGGACGGACGAGGACGCGGCGCACGCCCAGCCGGAGTTCCGGCGGCGCCGCGAGCTGGGCGCGGCGAGCGCCCGGTCGCTGCTGCTGACCGTGCTGGGCGAGTTCGTGCTCCCGGCCGGGGAACCGGTCTGGACGGCGACGTTCCTGCGGGCGCTCGGCCTGCTGGGGGTGGAGGAGAAGGCCGTCCGGCAGGCGCTCGCCCGCAGCGCCACCGAGGGCTGGCTCGCCGGGGAACGGCACGGCCGCCGCACCGCCTGGCGGCTCACCCGCTCCGGGGAGCGGCTCCTCACCGACGGCACCGAGCGCATCTACGGCTTCGGCCGGCCGGTCGGCGAGTGGGACGGGCAGTGGCTCGTGGTCCTCGCCACCGTCCCCGAGACCAGCCGCAGGGTCCGCCACCTGCTCCGGACACGGCTCGCCTGGAACGGGCTCGGCAACCTGGCCCCCGGCGTGTGGGTGAGCCCCCACCCCGAGCGCGGGCCGGAGGTCCGCGAGGTCCTCGCCGAGATCGGCGTCGCCGATGCCGCCACGCTGTTCACCGGGCGCCTCGGCGACCTGGCCGAGGCGCGGCACGTGGCCGCGCAGGCCTGGGACCTGGACGAGATAGAGCTGGCCTACGAGGACTTCCTCGACGCCGGGCGCGCCCTACGTCCCGCCGACGATCCCGGGACGTTCGCCGCGCACGCCAGGCTCGTCCAGGAATGGCGCCGGTTCCCGTTCCTCGACCCGGGCCTCCCGGCGGAGCTGCTCCCGGACGACTGGAGCGGCTCCCAGGCGTTCGCCCTCTTCCACGAGCGCCACGACCTCTGGCGCCCCGTCGCCGACCGCCACTGGAAGACCCTGTCGGCCGACTGACCCGGCGGCGGATCAGCCTTCCGGCGGGGAGAGCTTCAGCAGGTTGACGGTGCCCTCGGCGACCACGCGGCCCTTCTCGTCGGTGATCGTCGACTGCCAGGTCACATGGTCGTCCACCCGGTCGACCGGGCGCGCGCGGGCGGTCAGCCGGCCCCCGCGCACGGCCCGGATGAACCGCGTGTGGTTGCTGACGCCGACGACCTGGCTGTCGAGCCCGACCGTGAGCGCCGCACCCATGCTGCACACCGTCTCGGTGATCGCGCAGTACACGCCGCCGTGGACGATGCCGTACGCCTGCATGAGCTTGTCGGTGACCTCCAGTTCGGCCACGACCTCCCGTTCGGACGCCTCGACCACGAGGAGACCGAGCGTCTCGTCCAGGGGACCCGCGTAACCGACCCGTTCAACCGTCATCCCCAGAAGCTATCCAGCCGCTGAAATCGGCGTCAACGAAGGTGTAGGGCCCGGCTGCCCGGGAAGGTGGCCAGCGCCCCGGGGAATGGAGGTCGCGGAATGAGCAGCCTGGTCGGACGGAACCTGCTGGCGGGGGCGGAGCCCGACGTCACGGCGAACGCGGGCTACACCGATCCCCCTCCCAGGATGGGCTTCTTCACCGACACGTCCGTCTGCATCGGCTGCAAGGCGTGCGAGGTGGCCTGCAAGGAATGGAACGCCATTCCCGAGGACGGCCTGGAGTTCACCGGCATGTCCTACGACAACACCCAGGGCCTCGGCGCCGACACCTGGCGGCACGTCGCGTTCATCGAGCAGGACAAGCCGATGGGCAACGCCGAAGCCGGAGTCGACCACCGCGGCGGCCCCGGCGACGGCGCCGCGGACATGCGCTGGCTGATGGCGTCCGACGTGTGCAAGCACTGCACGCACGCCGCCTGCCTGGACGTCTGCCCGACCGGTTCGCTGTTCCGCACCGAGTTCGGCACCGTCGTCGTCCAGGAGGACATCTGCAACGGCTGCGGTTACTGCATCCCCGCCTGCCCGTACGGCGTCATCGACCAGCGCAAGGGCGACGGCCGGGCCTGGAAGTGCACGATGTGCTACGACCGGATCGGCGTGGGGCAGGAGCCGGCGTGCGCGAAGGCGTGCCCGACGGACTCCATCCAGTACGGGCCGCTCGACGAGCTGCGCGAGCGCGCCGCCCTGCGCGTCGAGCAGCTCCACGAGATCGGCGTGGAGGACGCGCGCCTGTACGGGCACGACCCGGACGACGGCGTCGGCGGCGACGGCGCGTTCTTCCTCCTCCTGGACGAGCCGGAGGTGTACGGGCTGCCGCCGGACCCGGTCGTCACCACCCGCGACCTGCCGTCCATCTGGAAGCACGCGGGCGTGGCGGCGGCCACGCTGCTCGGCGGTCTCGCCGCCGTCTTCACCGTCCACGGCCGCAACGGAGGCAGGCGATGAGCGACCCCGGCGAGGAACGGGATCCCGGCAACGAGGGCGGCGTCGGCAAGGACGGTGTGCACGGGCAGCGGCCGGGCCGCGAGGCGCAGATCGGCAAGGGCCTGCCCGGCCGCGGCGGGAGGCGCCGCAAGGGCCGGGGCGAGAAGGCGATGGTGCCGGAGGCGGAGTTCACCTCCTACTACGGGCTGCCCATCCTGAACCCGCCCGTCTGGAGGTCCTACGACGTCGCCGGATACTTCTTCCTCGGCGGGCTGGCCGGCGCCGGTTCGGTGCTGGCCGCCGGGGCGCAGCTCACCGGGCGTCCCGCCGCCGCGCGGGCGCTGAAGGTCTCGTCCCTGCTCGCCATCGGCGGGTCCACGGCCGCGCTGATCCACGACCTCGGGCGGCCCGCCCGGTTCGTCAACATGCTGCGCGTCATGAAGCCCACCTCGCCGATGAGCATGGGCTCCTGGCTCCTGGCCGCCTACGGGCCGGCCGTGGGCGCGGCGGCCGTCCTGGACGTGACCGGGCTGTTCCCGCGCCTGGGCGGGGCGGCGACGGCGGGGGCCGCCGCGCTGGGCCCGGCCGTCGCCGCCTACACCGCGGCGCTGGCCGCCGACACGGCCGTGCCCGCCTGGCACGACGTCCACCGCGAGTTGCCGATGGTGTTCGTGGGCTCGGCCGCGGCCGCCGCGTCCGGGATGGCGTTGATCACCGCCCCCGCCCGCGAGACGGCCCCGATGCGCAGCGCCGCGGTGCTCGGCACGGCCCTCGAACTGGCGGCGGCGAAGCTGATGGAGCGTCGAGCCGGTCTGGTCGCCGAGCCGTACAAGGAGGGCAAGGCCGGCCGGTTCGTGCGCGCGGGTGAGTTCCTGTCGGCCGCGGGCGCCGCCGGGGGCGTCCTGCTCGGCGGGCGCAGCCGCGCGGCGGCGGCGCTCAGCGGGGCGGCGCTCCTGGCGGGCTCGGCCTGTACGCGTTTCGGCGTCTTCCACGCCGGGATCCAGTCGGCCCGGGACCCCAAGTACACGGTCGTTCCCCAGCGGGAACGTCTCGCCTCAGGCGTCCCGGACGGCGGTTAACCGGCTGCCGACTTTCTGAAAGTCGATTGAAATCTTGCGCAAGTACTTGACCTTGCTGCAAGAAGAGAGCATTCTCACGGTGCATCGCGGACGGCCGTCCCCCACCCCCTCAGGCGCCCACACCGCCGGCACCCGGGCGCCCTGTGACAGGAGTTCGCCCCCATGCAACGTGCCAGAGTCCCCCGCCGCCCGTCCCTGGTCACGTCCGCGCTCGCCGCGGGCGCCCTCGTCCTCGGCGGGCTGGTACCCGCCGCCCTCCTCTCCGACGACACCGCCAGTGCCGCCCCGTCCGCCACCGCCTCGCTCAACGCGAGCGACGTCACCGCCAACCTCTGGGAATGGAACTGGCCATCGGTCGCGGAGGCGTGCACCGACCACCTCGGGCCCGCCGGGTACGGGGCCGTCCAGGTCGCGCCGCCCGCCGAGTCGGTCAGCCTCGCCCAGACCAGCGACGGAGCCCACCCGTGGTGGGAGGTGTACCAGCCCGTCTCCTACGGCCTGACCAGCCGGCTCGGCACCCGCGCCGAGTTCTCCGCCATGGTCACCGCCTGCCATGCCGCCGGCGTCCGCGTCTATGTCGACGCCGTCGTCAACCACATGGCCGGCCACAACAACACGGTGAACACCACCTACGGCGGCTCGACGTTCGACCCGCCCGGATTCGCCTACCCCGCCGTCCCCTACGGCCACGGCGACTTCCACCATGCGAACGACGGGTACTGCAACGACGACGACGCGGGCATCGACGACTGGAACGACAAGTCCGAGGTGCAGAACTGCGAGCTGGTGTCGCTGTCGGACCTCAAGACGCAGTCCGGCTACGTCCGCGGGAAGATCGCCGGGTATCTCAACGACCTGATCGCGCTCGGCGTGGACGGGTTCCGCATCGACGCCGCCAAGCACATCGACCAGGACGACTTCGCCGCCATCAAGGGGGGGCTGAACAACACGACCGCCGAAGGCAGGCCGCCCTACATCGCGCAGGAGATCTTCCCGGGGGCGTCCAACCCCGACCTGAAGGCGTCCGCGTTCACCCGGAACGGGGACGTGCTCGGCTTCGCTTACGCGATGGGCCTCAAGACTCAGTTCCAGAACGGCACGCTGTCGAACCTGTCGGGCATCCCGTCATGGTCGCTGGACGCGGACGGCTCCCAGACCTACGCCATGATCACCAATCACGACACCGAGCGGGACGGCTCCACCCTCAGCTACAAGAACGCCGCCGACTACACCCTGGCCAACTACTTCCTGCTGGCCTACCCGTACGGGAAACCGGCCGTCTTCGACGGGTTCACCTGGACGTCCCGGGGGCAGTCGCCGCCCGCCGACTCGCGCGGCTTCGTCACCGGCGCCGACTGCTCGAGCGGCTGGCAGTGCATCACCCTGTCCACCGGGATCAAGGGCATGGTCGGCTGGCGCAACGCGACCGCGTCCGCGACGACCGTGTCCGACTTCACGGCGACGGCGAGCGGCGTCATCGGGTTCAGCCGGGGGTCGCGCGGCTGGATCGGGCTCAACGACTCGTCCGGCCCGTCCACCGCGTCCTACGCGACCGGGCTCGCGGACGGCGTCTACTGCGACGTCATCACCGGCGGGGTCGGATCGAGCGGCTGCGAGGGCACGGCCGTGACGGTGTCCGGCGGGACCGCGACCGTGACCATACCGGCGCACGGCGCGGTCGCCGTCCACGCGGACGCCATGTCCGGCACGACCCCCACGGGAGAGCCGACCTCCCCGCCGGCGACCGTCTCCGACACGTTCGGCGTCCACGCCACCACGACCTGGGGGACGAGCGTCTACGTCGTCGGCAGCGTCCCGGCGCTCGGCTCCTGGGACCCCGCCAAGGCCGTCAAGCTCTCCCCCGCCGATTACCCGGTCTGGAGCGGCCGGGTGACGCTGCCCGTCGGCGTCAGGGTCGAGTACAAGTACATCAAGAAGACCGATGCGGGCGCCGTGACCTGGGAGAACGGCGCGAACCGCAGCTACACCACCGGGGCGTCGCCGCACACCGCGAACGACACCTGGAGATAGCCCGCCCGGACGGCACCGTCCCCCGCCGGTGCCACGGGGCCGGCCTCCACCCGTGTGCGGAGGCCGGCCCTCCTAGGCCTGTGTCTCCTCGGCGGGCCGCCGGGCGGGGCGCCAGAAGACGGCCAGGAGGAGGGCTGCGCCGAGGCCGCCGGCAAGAGCGGTGACGGCCAGGCCCGTCCAGCCGGAAAGGTCATCGGAGATCCCCAGCGCGCGGTCAAGGGACACCGCCCCGCCGCCCAGGGCACCGAGCCCGCACGCCACCATGATGATCATGAGGACGTACTCGTAGCCCTGGCCGGGGCGAAAGATGAAGAAGCCGTTGCGCAGATGGGCGGTGATGAACGCGACCCCCATCGTGCCCACCGCGCCGGCCGCGGCCAGCGGGGTCAGCAGGCCGAGCAGCAGCAGCAGGCCCGCACCGAGTTCGGTACCGGTCGCCATCAGCGCGTGCAGCCTGCCGGGCCGCAGGCCCATCGACTCGAACCAGCCCGCCGTGCCCGCGATCTTCCCGCCGCCGAACGCGTGGTTCCAGCCGTGCGCGATCAGCGTGCCGCCGATCGACACCCGCAGAACGAGGGACGCGATGTCGATGCCCGCCGCGTCAACAGCCATCCACGGCCCCTTCCTCGCCGAGATCACGCCCTTTCGGGCGCCATGTCCCGACAACGTACAGGCCGCGTAGGCGGGCGTGCCGGTGGGGATGGTCATGGGCCGCACATGACGCCCGGATTATCGGACCCGGCGTGGGGCAGATCACAGAGGTCGGTCTCCGGAACACGTCACGTTCAGGGACTTCGATCCATCTTTCTTGTAGGTGCCCCGGTCCGGCGGCACCGGCGGAGAGCTTGGAGGCGCCATGGGTTGCGAGCCAAGGCGGTTCGACCTGACGATGCTGCACGCCGCGTACGACGCGTTCCGCCGCGACACGGCCCGGATCGAGGCCGCGGCCGACGCCGGTGGCACGCCGCGTGCCACGGCGGTCGCGAACACCTGGTCCCTGTTCAGGTTCCACTGGCGCATCCAGGACAACGCGGAGAAGAGCGCCCTGTGGACCGTGATGTACGCCAAGGACGCCGACGCCCCGGGACGGCTCGGGATCGTCCTCGACTCCATGGCGTTCCGGGGGATGCGGGTCGTCTCGCAGATCGACGCCCTGGACGCGGCGATGGAGCATCGTGACCGGCTCATGTTCGCCCGGTACGCGCGGGAGCTCCGCACGTCCGTGGACGCGCTCCTGGACTTCAAGGAGTCGGAGGTCCTCCCGCTGATCTCCGACACCCTGACCGCGTTCGAGTGGGGCACGTTCGACGTCGAGTTCCGCCGCGAACTCGGCATCCGGGGGCTCGGGGTCTTCCTGCCGTGGCTGCTGGACGACGCCCCGGACGCCACCCGCCGCGCGGTGCTGCAGCTGCTGCCGCCGCCGATCCGGCTCTTCTACCGGACGAGCTGGCGTCCCCGTTACGAGCGCCGCAGCCGCCTCGCCGTACCCGCGTACTGACCCCTGCCCGCTGACACCCGTCCGCTGACACCCGCCCGCTGACGCCTGCCTGCCGGCCACCCCGAATGTGACGGGGTCCACATTCGCGCGATGTCACATCCACCCGACTCGATCGGTCTTATGCGCAGAAGCGCGACATGCGCGAGTTTCGGCATGTGCAGTCGCGCGGCGACGACGTGCGACGAGAGGACGTTGACGATGGCGGGGAGTCGGACGGCCGGCGCAGGCAGGCCGGGCGAGCGCAGGCCACCGAAGTCCGTGGACGCGACGGCGCGGGCCCTCGACGAGCGGTTCGGCTCGACCGGATTCGCCCGCAAGGCCATGCGCAAGGCGTTCCCGGACCAGTGGAGCTTCCTGGTCGGCGAGATCGCGATGTACTCGTTCGTGATCATTCTGCTGACCGGCGTGTTCCTCACGCTGTTCTACAAGCCGAGCATGCAGGAGGTCATCTACGACGGCTCCTACACCAGGCTGCAGGGCGTGGAGATGAGCGAGGCGTACGCCTCCACCCTCAAGATCAGCTTCGATGTGCGGGGCGGGCTGCTCGTCCGGCAGCTGCACCACTGGTCGACGCTCATCTTCATGGCGTCGATCCTGGTCCACCTGCTGCGCCACTTCTTCACCGGCTCGTTCCGCAAGCCGCGGGAGCTGAACTGGCTGATCGGCATCGGCATGTTCATCCTCGTCATGCTGAACGGCCTGTTCGGCTACACCCTGCCGGACGACCTGCTGTCGGGAACCGGCCTCCGCATCCTGGAAGGCGTTCTCGCGTCGATCCCGCTGGTCGGCTCGTACGCGGTGATGTTCCTGTTCGGCGGGGAGTTCCCCGGGACCGACATCATCCCGAGGCTGTACGTCATCCACGTGCTGCTGATCCCGGGCATCCTGGCGGCGCTGATCCCGTTGCACGCGATCGTGCTGACGTGGCGGCAGACGCACACCCAGTTCCCCGGGAAGGGCAGCTCCAACAAGGCCCAGTACGGCTACCCGTTCTTCCCCGTGTTCATCGCCAAGACCACGTCGCTGTTCCTGTGGGTGCTGGGGGTGTCGACGCTCCTCGCCGCGTTCGTGCAGATCAACCCGGTCTGGCTGTTCGGCCCGTACGACCCGGGCGCGATCAGCTCCGGATCGCAGCCCGACTGGTACATGGGCTGGCTGGAAGGCGCGCTGCGGATCATGCCGGCCTGGGAGATCACCGCGTGGGGCCACACGATCACGATGAGCGTGGTCGTCCCGGCGCTGGTGGTGCCGGGCGTGCTGTTCACGGGCCTCGCCCTCTACCCGTTCCTCGAACGCTGGGTGACCGGCGACCACCAGATCCACCACCTGCTCGACCGTCCCCGCGACGTCCCCGCCCGCACCGGCATCGGGGTCGGCGGCGTGATCTTCTACGGGACGCTCTGGCTCGCGGGCGGCAACGACATCCTCGCCGAGCGGTTCCACATCCCGCTGTTCTGGACGACCTGGTTCTTCCGCGGCCTGATCATCCTCGGGCCGGTGCTGGGCTATGTCATCGCCTATCGCATCTGCCTCGGCCTGCAGCGCCGCGACCTCGGCCTCGTGCGGCACGGGCTGGAGACCGGCATCATCCGCCAGTCGCCGGACGGGAGGTTCAGCGAGGTCGAGCGGCCCCTGCCCGATGAGGCGGTCGTGGCGATCACCGACCCGCGCCCGGTGGCCGCGTTCGACCTGGACGTCCCGCCGCCGATCGACGACGTCGAGAGCCCGCGCGCCCGCAGCGCCGTGCGCCGGGTGCGCGCCTCCCTGAACCGCCGGTTCCGAGCGGACCTGGCCGTCGTCCCCGAACGCCCCCCGGCCGAGGGCAACGGCGACCATCGCGAGATCGGCGATTCCGAGTCGAAGTCCGTGTCCTCACGCTGAGTCCGTGTCCTCACGCTGAGTCCGTGTCCTCACGCTGAATCCGGGCCGTCACGCTGAGTCCGGGCCGGGCGGGGTTCCGGTCAGCGGTCGAAGAGGTGGCGGATGACCGGGCGGGCGGCGGCCACGGGGTCGTCGCCGAGCCTGGCGGGCAGGGCGCCGCTCAGCCAGAGGTGGGCGAAGCCGTGGACGATCGACCAGGCGGCGATCGGGGCCGTCCGGTCGTCGTTCGGGCGGTCCGGTGCGGCGCCGCGGACGCCCTCGGTGAGGACCCGGTCGGCGCGGGCGCGGGCGGCGGCGACCTCGGGGTCGTCCGGCCGGTACAGCTCCGGCCTGAAGATCACCTCGAAGTACGGCCGGTGGTCGACGGCGAAGCGGATGTAGGCGAGGCCCACCTCGTGCAGGTCGTCGCCGGCGGCTTCGAGGGCGTTCGCGAACAGGGTGTAGCCTTCCGCGGCGACGGCGGTCAGCACCCCCGCCCGGTCGCCGAAGTGGTGGGCGGGGGCCGCGTGGGAGACGCCGGCGCGGCGTGCCAGTTCGCGCAGGCTCCAGGCGGCCGGGCCGGATTCGGCGATCGCCCCGACGGCCGCCTCGATGATCGCCCGCCGCAGATTGCCGTGATGGTAGGTGTCGCCGCTCATGACCGGAATCCTATCTTGCCATTGACAAGTTCGATACTCGGCCGGATCGCGAAGAATTGATGTACACCGGTGTCGGATCGGCGGAACCGCCGTTCGTCTCAAGGACAGGAGGTGACGCACATGAGGTATGTGCTGATGTTCGTGGAAGCCGAGCACTACGCCAAGGACTGGGAGTCCAGGTCCGAGGACGAGCGGCAGGAGCTCTTCGGCAAGGTCGAGAAGTGGCTGGCCGACCACTCGGCGCAGATCGTGCACAGGACGAGGCTTCAGAGCCGCGAGACCGCGACGACGGTCCGGCTCGGCGAAGGCGAGCCGGTCGTGACCGACGGGCCGTTCGTGGAGGGCAAGGAGGTCATCAGCGGCTACGTCGAGGTCGAGGTCGCGGATCTGGACGAGGCGCTCGCCATCGCGAAGGCCTGGCCGTCCTGCCCGATCGTCGAGATCCGTCCCGCGCTCTGACCATGAGCGGCGAGCGGAGCGTCCCGGAGAAGGAGGCCGCGGCCGAACTGGCCCGCGTGGTGCGCGAGCACGCGGGCCGGCTGGCCGGGGCCCTGGTCCGGGTCCTCGGCGACTTCTCCCTTGCGGAGGACGTCGTCCAGGACGCGGTGTGCGTCGCGCTCGAACGCTGGCCGGCGGAGGGCATCCCCGACCGCCCCGACGCCTGGCTGTTCACCGTCGCCCGCAGGCGGGGCCTCGACGTGCTGCGCCGCCAGGCGCGCTACCGCGACAAGCTGGCGCTGCTGGACTGGTCCCCGCCGCACGAACCCGACGACCGGCTCCGGCTGATCTTCACCTGCTGTCATCCGGCGCTGCCGCGCACCGCCCAGATCGCGCTCACCCTGCGGGTCGTGTGCGGGCTGACCACCGCGCAGATCGCCGCCGCGTTCCTCGTCCCGGAGCCGACGGTGGCGCGGCGCATCAGCCGGGCCAAACGCAAGATCTCCGACGCGGGGATCCCCTACCGGATCCCGCGCGACGCCGAGATGCCCGAGCGGCTCGCCGAGGTCCTGACGGTCATCTACCTCATGTTCAACGAGGGCTACCTGTCGAGCGCCCCCGACCAGGAACGCCACCTCGCCGACGACGCCGAGTGGCTGGCCGCGCTGCTGGCGTGGCTCGTGCCCGCCGACCCGGAGGCCACCGGGCTGCTGGCGCTGATCCGGCTCCACCAGGCCCGCGCCGCCGCGCGCTTCGACGCCGCCGGACACCTCGTCCTGCTGCGCGACCAGGACCGGTCGCGCTGGGACCACGCCGCCATCGCCGACGCCACCGCGCTGCTGGCCCGCGCCGCCCGCAAGGGCGAGCCGGGCCCGTACCAGCTTCAGGCCGCCATCGTCGCCTGCCACGCCGAGGCCCCCACCTGGGACGACACCGACTGGCACCAGATCGTCGTGCTGTACGACATGCTGCTGCGGCTCGCCCCGTCCCCGGTGACGCGGCTGCACCGGGCCGTCGCGCTGCACCACCACGCGGGGCCGTCCGCCGCCATGGCCGAACTCGACGCGCTCGCCGGCGACCTGGACGGCCACCACCTCTACCACGCCACCCGCGCCGAACTGCTGCGCGACCTCGGCCGTCCCGGCGAGGCCCGCGAGGCCGACGAGCGCGCCCTGCACCTGACCGCCAACCGCGCCCAGCAGGCCCTCCTGGAGGAGCGCCTCACCTGGCACTAACCGCGCCTGCTCCCCTTCCGGCCCGCTACTCGTTCTCCTTGGCGTACTCGCGGAGGCCGGGCAGGTCCATGACGGTGATCTTGCGCCAGCCGGTGCGGATCAGCCCCTCGCGGCGCAGGCCGTTCAGGGCGCGCGCGACCGTCTCGCGGGACGCGTCCATCCAGCTGCCCAGCTCCTCCTGCGACAGCGGCGGCCCGATCTCGATCGATCCGTCCGGGGCGGGCGGCGCGTAGTGGACGGATCGTTCCGCGAGCTCGGCGAGCAGCATCGCGAGGCGCCGGGTGCCCCGGCTGGTCACGTGGGCCTTCAGGCGCCGGTCCATGTCGTCGATGCGCTGGACGAAGGTGCCGGTCACGAGCATCCACACGTCCGGATGCTCGTCCAGGAAGCCGGTGAAGCGGGCGGCGGGCACCACCAGGGCGCGGATCTGCGACAGTGCGGTGACCGTGGCCGACCTGGTCCGGCCGCCGAGCACCGCGCTCTCGGCGAGCAGGTCGCCGGGGCCGCGGACCGCCAGCACCACGTTGTGGCCTTCCTCGGTCGAGGAGGTCACCTTCGCCCAGCCCCGTTCGATGACGATCACGTGGTCGGACTCGTCGCCCTGGTACACGAGGGGTGATTTCACCGGGAACTGGCGGGGACGGCCGGCGGCGCGCAGGGCGGACTGCTGCGCGGCGTCGAGCGCGGCCCAGAACTCCGGGCGCGGAGAAGTCGCCCCGTAGGGTGCCACCAGCCTCCTCCTCGCCTCCTGCGCGCTCCCGCCTCCGGTCCGCAAGGCTCATCCGGCAGGGCGCGCGCTGAATCCTTGACATGCCCGGAGTCACTTGAACAGTAAACCGGAAGGCGTCACTTGGGGACGGCGACCAGGCGGACGGCGAGGCCCGTGAACACCGTCCCGCTGAAGATGTTCAGGCACCGCGCGACCCGGCGGCTGCGCCGCAGCAGGTCGGCGAGCCGTCCGGAGAGCAGCCCGACCCCGGAGTCGACGGCGAGGCCGATCAGCACGAGCGTGATCCCGAGGACGAGGAACTGCATCATCGGGTGCCCCAGGGAGGGGTTCACGAACTGCGGCAGGAAGGCGATGTTGAACAAGATCACCTTTGGGTTGAGCAGATTCGTGACCACCCCCTGCCAGTACGCGCGCCGCCAGTACGAGCGGGGCCGCCCCGTCCCGGCGACGTCCGTCTCCGCGGCGGGGTCGCCGCGGTCCCGGAACGCCTTCACCGCGAGATAGAGCAGGTAGGCGGCCCCCACCCAGCGCAGCACGTGGTACAGCGTCGGCAGGGCGGTGAAGAGGGCGGAAAGGCCGAGCATCGCGGCGACGGCGTGCGTGAGGGCGCCGGTGCCGACGCCCATCGCGGCCATCACACCGGCGGCGGGCCCTCCGCGCCCGCCCATGGCGACGACGAACATCATGTCGGGTCCGGGGCTGAGGCAGAGGGCGAGCGCCGCCACGACGAACGCGGCGTACAAGGATGTGTCCACCATAGACAAATCATGCGGCAGCGACGTGCCTTGCCGCGAGCCCGATTACCCGCGCCGCTCGCTCTCGATCGTGAGGGCCTCATGGTCGAAGCACAGGTGGCCGCCGACCTTGACGGTGGCCTCAAGCGGATCCTCGTAGGACCAGGCGGCGTCCTCCGCGCCGTCCAGCGACCAGTACGTGGCCTCGCCCTTGTACGGGCAGACGGTCCGCTTCGTGCTCTCGCTCAGCAGCCCGAGGCGGACGTCCTCGGCGGGGATGTAGAAGCGGTTGGGCAGCCCGGTCTCCGACAGCAGCTTCGGCCGCTCGGTCTCCGCGACGACCTCCCCGTTCAGCAGCACCCGGACGTGCCGGGACGAGGCGCGGGCGTCGACGCGGTGGAACGGGTCGCGCAGATGCCCGCGGACCTCCTCGTCCTCGTCGTACCAGGCGTCCATCCGGCCCCAGTAGAACGCCATGAACCCGCGCAGCCACTCCGACTCGGGTTTCGGCTCCGGATACGCCCACACCGCGTTCTCCGCCTCCCGGTCGCCCACCCGGACCGTCCAGTACGCGGCGTCGCCCTTGAACGGGCAATGCGTCGTGTGGCCGGTCTGCTCCAGCAGATCGGTCCGCACGTCCTCCTCCGGGACGTACAGGACGGGCAGCAGGCCCGTCTCGTGCAGGAGCCGTCCACGCTCGGTGTCCAGGACGGTCTCCCCCGCGAACCGGGCACGCACCCGGCGCGGGAAGCCGTGCATGAACAGCTTGTGCTTCGGCCCGTCGATGCTGAAGTTGACCTCGTCTCCCGGCGAACCGGCCAGCGGTCCCGGCCGCATGGTCAGCGACATTCCCTGCTCCTAACGCTCCGTTGGCTCCTCATGCCCCCGCCGGCTCATACTCCCGTCGGCAGCGTCTCCAGCTCACCACGGCGCGCCGCCTCAAGGTGCAGCGGCTCCAGCGCGGACGTCATCCGGAACCAGCACAGGGCGTCGTACCGGTCGGCGAGCCTCGTCGGGACGTACTGGCGCCGGTCGCGGTCCGGGTCGTACACCACACCGATCGCGCGGTGCCCGAGCGTCCGGGTGAGGAAGGCGGGCTTGTCCGGCTCGGGCGGCACGATGAACATCCCGCGGTGCAGCTCCGACTCCGCCAGCACCGCCTCCAGCGACCCGGGCGCCGGCGGCGGGACGTGCATGTTCTCCATCGGGCCGCCCCAGCGCGGCGCCGCGACCACCTCGCCGTGCCCGCCGGCGAACCCGATCAGCACGACCCCCTCCGGACCCCGCCGATCACCCTCCGGACCCCGCCGATCACCGTGCCAGCCCTGCCGATCACCGTGCCGCTCTCTGACGAGCTGGCCAAGGTTGACCATCCCGACGTCGGCCATGGCGGTGGCCCGCGCGTCGCCGACGTGCGTGTTGTGCGCCCACACCACGGCCTTGCCGGCCCGATCCCCGGGACCGGTCCCGGGCCGGGAGAGCGCCCCGCCCCCGTGGAACTCCATGAGCCGGTCGAGGGTGTCGGCCATGTGCACGTCCCGGATGTTCCACGACTCCGGCCCGCCGTGGATCATGGCGCGGTAGTACCGCTCGGCCCCGGCCGCGACCTCGGCGTTCTGCCGGGCGTCGAACTCCTCCACGGGGTCACGGGCGTCGCCGTGGGTCACCGGCCGGCGCAGCCTGGTCAGCAGGGCGAGGATCTCGTCCCGGCACCCGTCCGGGACGAGCGCGGTGTTCCACCCGTACGCCTGCGGGTCCTCGCCGTGCGGCTCGAAGCAGCGGTAGGCCTCCAGCGCCGCGTCCAGCGATTCCGGACGATGCGCCGCCAGGTAGTCGACGACGGCCCGGAGCGACTCCCACAGGCTGTAGACGTCCAGCCCGTAGAAGCCGGCGCGCTCGCCCGGCGGCAGGCCCGCGTTGTGGTCGCGCAGCCAGCGGCAGAACTTGACGGTCTCCTCGTTGGCCCACATCCACGTCGGCCACCGCTCGTAGGCGTCCAGGACCTCCCGCGGGTCCTCGGGCGAGCCCGGCGCCAGCGTCACGCTCCGCCCGACCTTGCGGCAGTCCGGCCAGTCCCCCTCGACCGCGACGAACGAGAACCCGCGCTCGGCGATCAACCGCCTGGTCAGCGCCGCCCGCCACGCGTAGTACTCGTGCGTGCCGTGGCTGGCCTCGCCGATCAGCACGCAGCGCGCGTCCCCGATCCGGTCCATGAGCGGGTCGAGGTCATCCTCGTACTCCAGCGGCAGCGCCGCGCCGTGGACTTCCTCGGCGGTGCTCGCCGGAGGGCTCGCTTCAGGACTCACCGCGATCCCCTCCGCTCGCTGCGGCTTCCTTGGCGTGGCATATCGACGATCCCCCTTTGCCGTCTTCCCCCGCCCTTCCCAGGTTCCGGGCATCGATGCGGCTAGTCCTCCCTCCGGATGCCGGTGGCGGCGGCACGGTAGGCGGTGGGGGTCTGCCCGTAGGCGGCGCGGAACGCGCGGCTGAAGCCGGCGGCGTCGGGCAGGCCCCAGCGGTTCGCGATCGCGCCGATGCGCTGGGTGCCGAGGAAGGGGTCGCCGAGCTCGCGGCGGCAGTGTTCGAGGCGGCGGGCGCGGACGTAGCGGGCGACGGTCGTGCCGGCGGGCTGGAACACCCGATACAACTGGCGGACGGAGATGTGGTGCGCCTCGGCGATCATGGCCGGGCACAGGGCGGGGTCATGCAGGTTCGCCTCGATCCACTCCCTGATCGCGCGCAGCATCTCCGCCGCCTCCGGATGCGAGGACGGCGGCGCGCCCAGCCACTCCCCGGCCGCCCCCGTCACCAACTCGACGACCGCACCGCCGAGATGGTGCGCGTACGGCTCGGCCCCGCCTCCATCGCCGTCTCCATCCCCATCCCCGTCCCCGTTGTCGGCGAGGGCGGCCAGGAGCGAGGAGACGAGTCGCCCGCCACGGGTGCGTCCGGTCATCAGAGTGCCGCCGAACGCGGCCAGCCGGTCGGGCGGCAGCGGGACGGCGCTGTGCGGGATCACGACCGTGAAGATGTGGTGGGGGCCGAAGACGATCTCGACCGGCCGGGTGAGGTCGTAGAACACCACGTCCCCGATCCCGACCCGGGCGCGGCGGCCGTTCTGGCGCAGGACGCACGAGCCGCGCAGCACCAGGCCGAGCTTGTAGCACTCGCGGGTGTCGCGGGCGATCTGCCGGGCGCTGCGCCGCACCGCGTGCGCCGGGGCGTGCACGTCACCGGCGTCGATCGGCCCGAGGGTGCGGCCCGTCAGGCGGGCGGCGAACCCGCCGGGGGCGCGCGGCTGGACGTGGAACGGCCCGAAGGCCGAAGTGATCAGATGACGCCAGTATTCGGCCTGGTCGCGGGCAGGGTGGTCCGAGGTGTCAGCGAGCGTGGGCATGACGCTCCTCCGGTCGGCGGGCGGGGTCTCGGACGCCGACCGCAACGTTTCTACGTCCAGTCAGGGGCGTCAAGGAGCGAGTCGATACGACGCTGAGGGCGCGCTTTGGCACTCGACGCCAAAGCCCCGGCAGGCAGCGCCAAGACCACCCGTCCGGGAACGGCTTATACAGGAGGCGAACTCCCAGGGAGCCCCGCCAGCCGGCCGAATCGCCGGACGACCCCGAGAGGAACCGCCATGTCCACAGACGCCCAGAACCCACCGGACAAGCGATCACAAGCGGACGAGCACGCCCCGTCGGCCGATCCCGCGCCGTCGGCCGAACGTCCGCCGGTGGAGGGGCGGCCGCGCGGGATCAGCCGCAAGGGCTTCATCGTCGCCGCGGGGCTCGGCGCGCTCGCGCTCCCCGCGGCGACGTCCGCGGCACCCGCGCAGGCTCGCGCCGGGCGGCCGCGACTCACTCCGACGCCGCAGTGCGACGACGGGGACGACCCGACCCCGCCGCAGATGGAGGGTCCCTACTTCAAGCCCGGCTCCCCGGAGCGCTCGTCGATCGTGACGCCGGGAATGCCGGGGACCCCGCTGACGGTGACCGGGATCGTCTACTCCCTGTCGTGCCGTCCGGTGAATCGCGCGCTGCTCGACTTCTGGCAGGCCGACAATTACGGCAATTACGACAATTACGGATACACGCTGCGTGGGCATCAGTACACCGACACAATGGGACGATTCAGCCTCACCACGATCGTGCCCGGCCTCTATCCGGGACGCACCCGGCACATCCACGTCAAGGTCCAGGCGCCGTACCAGCGGATCCTGACGACGCAGCTCTACTTCCCGAACGAGCCGCGGAACTCCACCGACATGCTCTTCGATCCCGAGCTGCTGATGGACGTCCGGACCGGCCCGACCGGGCGGGCGGCGGCGTTCGACTTCGTCCTGCGCGTCCCGTAGCCGGTTCGCAGCCACGGCTCCGCAGCTTCCACGGGAACCCCGTCCCCGCCGGGCCGCCAGTGCGCACCGGCGGGGACGGACGCCCCGCACACGGCCGACCCCGAATGGCCCAACGCACCTGTCGTCCGAAAAGCGTCGTTTCGCACCCTTTATCCGCCCGTCGTCCTCTCCGGCGTCCGACCGGAATGGGACCGAGACGTGATGCGAATCCCCTACGAAACACCAAAGGAATGGATAGTCTCCCTTCGATAACTTTCAGTTGGTAAGCAAATCTGGAGCACACCCCGCATGAGCGTTGCCAACCGGGCACAGGTCATCACACGGTGGGGGGCCATCGCATTCATGGCGGCGGCGGTCTTGACCGCCACCGCCGGTGGCTTCGCCCAGTCCTATGCAGGCCTCTATCACTGGGCGATGGAACACGGCCTGCGGGGCTGGAAGGCCGAATCGTTCCCGCTCCTGGTCGACCTGTTCATCATCGTGGGAGAGCTGGGCCTCTTCCTGCTGGCCATAGACGCCTTCGTGCTGCGCCGCCGGGCCCTGCTGAGCTGGCTGGACTTCTTCCTGCCGCTGACGATCGCCCTCGCCGGCTGGACGGCCAGCCTCGTCTTCAACGTGGGCCACGTCGGCCACAAGACGTTCTCGTACCAGGCCACGGCCGCCGTCCCGCCGATCGTGTCGATGCTCGGCCTGTTCGTCCTGCTGCGGACGCTGCACCGGTACGTGGCGCAGCAGGAGGAAGAGGAGGAGCCGCCCAAGCAGCCGGAGCCGCAGACGCGCGCCATCGCCGGGCCCGTCACGCTGAACCAGATCACGCTGATGCCCATGCGGAACACCGGCCCGTTCCCGCGGATCCAGGTCCCCGGCCACTCCGGGAGGGCGATCGAGTCCGGCCGCTCCGCCACGGCGACGGAGACCGCGGCCAAGGCGGAGGCCGGCGCCGAAGCCGAGGCTCAGCCGGCGGCACCCGCACAACCGGCGGCCCCCGCTCAGCCCGCCCACGCCCGGGCGGCCGCTCCTGCTCCGGCGCCCGCTCCGGAACCCGAGCCCGCGCCCGAACTGGCCGTCGTCAGCGCCGCCGCGCGCGGAAGCCTCAACGGCCGCAGCGGCTACGGCACGGCCACCGAGGAGCCCGCCGTGGCGCCCGCACGCGACCCGGAGGGCCTGCGCGCCCTCGTCATCGACGTCCTGGAGCGCCGCCACGGCGACGTCACCGGGACGCTCGCCGAGGTCAGGGCCGAGGGCTACGCCACCGACGAGGCGGAGATCCAGCGGATCAGCGACAACCATTGGTTCCCGTACGCGGTGTACCGGCTGCTGGCCAAGCACCACGGCGACGGCGAACTCGTCGCCGGGGAACTGAGGGCGCAGGGCATCGTCTACGACCCGACCATGCTGGACGAACTCGTCCGCTCCTGGCGCGTCTGACCCACCCGACCCGCTCTGATCCACCCGACCCGCTCTGACCCACCCGACCCGCAAGATCGCCGAACCGATCCCGCCCCGCCCATGCCGGGGCGGGACCGTGCGCCCTACGCGTCGCGCTGCTGCTCCTGGGACGGGTCGGTGCGGAGTCGGGCGTGCAGGCCGCCGTCCACCCGCAGGACATGCCCGTTGAGCTGCGCCGCCGCCGGCGACGCCAGGAACAGCGTCGCGTCGGCGACCTCCTCGGGAGCGGTCGTGCGGCCCGCCGGGAGATCGGTCGCCGGCCGCACCTCCCCGACCACACTGGCCGGCGCGACACAGTTCGCGCGGATGCCGAGCCCGCCGAGCTCCACGGCGATCGCGCGGCTGAGGGCCTCGATGCCCGCCTTGGTCACGTCGTAGGCGCTCTGGTCGTCGTGCGCACGGGAGCCGCCCGGCGACGACATGTTGACGATCGCGCCGCCGCGCCCCGCGTCGCGCCAGTACCGGACGGCGCGCACCGACAGCAGATACGCCGAGCGCAGGTTCGCGGCGATCACCGCGTCCCAGACGGGGGTGTCGATGTCGATGAACGGGGTGCGCAGCTCGGTCATCGCGGCGTTGTTCACGAGCACGTCCAGGCCGCCGTCCCGGCGGAGCCGTTCGAAGACGGCGTCGGCGACGTCCTCGCGGGCCAGGTCGCCGTCCATCGTGGTGACCCCGGGCAGCGCGTCGAAGACCTTCAGCCCCTCGGCGTCCACGTCCACGGCGAGCACCTCGGCGCCCGCGTCCGCGAACCGGTGCACCAGCGCGCGGCCGATCAGGCCCGCGGCCCCGGTGACCAGCACCCGCTCCCCCGAGAAGTCGAACCGCACGGCGCTCATATGGCCATGCTCACTCGACCGCACCCGACATGGCCCAACCCGACCAGCCTGTGCCCGACCCGCCTGCGCCCGACCTGCCTGCGCTTGACCTGCCTGCGCCCAACTCGACTGAGCCCAACTTGCCTGTGCCCGACCTGCCTGGGCCTCGCATGCCTGAGGTTCATTCGCTGGGAGCCTCCCTCACCTGGGCGACGATCTGTGTCGGGTTGACGAACATCAGCGCGATGATCAGCAGCAGCGCCGACAGCGCCATGTAGATCACGGCCATCGCGTCGATGGCCTGCGCGGCGCGGATCCCCGGCGTGAACGCGGCGCTGTACAGCGCGACGATCAGGGTCTGGCTGTCGGCGTCGGCGACCAGGAACGTCAGCTCGAACATCGCGACGGTCCGGACCAGCACCAGGATTCCCGCGGCGAGGATGCCGGGCAGCAGCAGCGGCACCAGCACCCGCGTGAACACCTGCCGTGTCCGGGCCCCGCACATCCGCGCCGCCGACTCCACGTTGGTGTCGATCTGCTCGACGAACGGCGTCATGACGAGGATGACGAACGGCAGCGCCGGGACGAGGTTCGCCACGATCACCCCCGTCATCGTCCCCGCCAGGTGCACCTTGTACAGGACGGTGGCGAGCGGGATGCCGTAGGTGATCGGCGGCAGCAGCACCGGAAGCAGCAGCAGGAACATCACGATCCGCTTGCCCGGGAAGTCGCGCCGCGCGAGCGCGTACCCGGCGGGCACGCCGATCAGCAGCGACAGCGCCACCACGATGAGCGTGATCTCCAGCGTGACGGTCAGCACGTCGCCGAGAGCGAACTCCGACCAGGCGTTGGAGTACCAGGCGGTGGTGAAGCCCTGCGGCAGCCAGCCGGCGAACCACTTCGTGCCGAACGAGTTGACGATCACCGAGAGGATCAGCGCGGCCAGGTTGACCAGGAAGAACGCGACGCAGGCCCAGACGAACCAGCCGCTCATCCGGCCCGTCGGCAGCCGTCTCCTGCGCACCGGGGCGGCGTTGCCCGCTACAGCGGCGGTCATGATCCCTTACCTCCCATCGCGGGCCCGGTGTACAGGCGGCCGCGCAGCAGCAGCGTCACCGAGATGACGAGCAGCTCGAACACGCCCATCAGCACGGCGATGGTCGAGGCCATCGAGTAGTCGTACTTCTCGAACGCCGCCTGGTAGGCCGCGATCGCCATCACCCGCGTCTCCCCCGCCGGTTCACCGACGAGGCTCGCGGACGGGAACACCGAGAACGCCAGCACGAACGCGAGCACGAACGTGGTGGCGAGGCCCGGTGCCAGCAGCGGCAGGATGATCCGCCGCATCCGCTGCCAGGGCCCGGCGCCGAGCGTGGCCGCGGCCCGCTCCAGCGTCGGGTCGATGCCCGACATGTAGGCGAGCACCAGCAGGAACGCGAACGGGAACCCGGTGATGAGCAGCGAGAACAGCACGCCCCAGTAGTTGTAGATCAGCCGGACGGGCTCGTCGACGAGCCCGATGTCCATCAGGACCCGGTTGAACCACCCCTTGGGGCCGAGGTAGCGCAGCAGCCCGTCCGCGACGAGGACGGTGCCGAGCGTCACCGGCAGGACGAGCGCCGCCGTCAGCAGCCGCCGCCCCCGGAACTTCCCGCGCAGCCGGTACGCGATCGGCACCGACGCGCCGACGTTGATCAGCGCGGCGGGGAGGGCGAGCCGCAGCGTCTTCCAGACGGTGCTGCGCTCGTAGGAGTCGCGGAAGAAGTCGGCGTAGTTGCCGAACGGGCCGCCGCCGTTCTTCGGCTGCAGCGACAGGCCCACCCCGTACGCCATCGGATAGATGAACAGCAGCCCGACGACCAGCACCGCGGGCAGCAGCAGGAGCAGCACCCGGTCGACGCCGCGTTCGGCGAGCCGGTGCCGCAGACCGCTGCGCCGCGGCACCGGCGTCTTCGGTGGACGGGCGGGAGCCTCAACCGCCATCCTGCACCCCGATCTCCGCGGGGTCGTCGAACGCCTCCGCGGCGTCCCGGGCGCTCTCCCCGAACACGAGCACGCGTTCGGGCGGGACGGTCAGCGCGACCCTCTCCCCCGGCGCGATCCGCTCCGGCGACCTGAAGTGCACGACGCGGCCGTCGTCCATCACCCCCTCGGCGGCGACCTCGCGTCCGTGGAACTCCGACACCTCCACCCGGACCGTCACGAGGTTCTCCCCCGTCGCCGAGCCGGGCGGCCCGGCGACGTGGAAGTCCTCGGGGCGGACGGCGGCGACCGCCCGCGCCCCCGCGATCGGCCGCCGGCACACCCCCGTCAGCGTGAGACCGCCCTTCTCCCCGAGCGAAACCCTGCCGCCCTCGGCCCCGCCACTCACAGCCCCGCCATTCACAGGGCCGCCGCCCGGCAGGACGGGCAGCTCCAGCAGGTTCCGATAGCCCATGAATCCGGCGATGTAGGCGCTGGCCGGGTGGGTGTAGACCTCCTCCGGCGTCCCGATCTGCTCGATCTCGCCGGACCGCAGCACCACGACCCGGTCGGCGAGCGCCAGCGCCTCCTCCTGGTCGTGCGTGACGTACACGGTGGTCAGGCCGAGGTCCTGGTGGATCCGCCGGATCTCGGTCCGCATCTGCACGCGCAGCTTGGCGTCCAGGTTGGACAGCGGCTCGTCCATCAGGACCAGCTTCGGCCGCAGCACGATCGCGCGGGCGATCGCCACCCGCTGCTGCTGCCCGCCCGACAACTGGCCGGGCAGCTTGTGCTCGTGCTCGGTCAGCTCGACCGTCGCGAGCGCCTCGTCCACCCGGCGGGCCGTCTCGGCCTTTCCGACCCGCCGGACCGACAGCCCGAACGCGACGTTCTTGCGGACGGACAGGTGCGGGAACAGCGCGTAGTTCTGGAACACCATCCCGAACCCGCGGCGCTCCGGCGGCAGCGTGTCGATGCGCTCCTCGTCCAGCCAGATCGCGCCGTCCGAAAGGGGCAGCAGCCCGGCCAGGCAGTTCAGCGCGGTCGACTTGCCGCAGCCGGACGGCCCGAGCAGGGCGATGAACTCGCCGCCCTCGATCCGCAGATCGAAACCGTGCAGCGCCGTCGCCTTGCCGAAGCGGCGGGTCACGCCGTCAAGGCGCAGATGCCCGAACGCGGCGTGCGCGTCCCCTCCGCCGGCGCCCTCCAGCACGGTCTCCGCCATCATGACGCACCTCCCGGGGACGCGGAGTCTCCTCGCGTCATTGCTTCTTGACCTTCTGCCCGCCGATCTCGCGGTCCCAGCGGTCGAACGCGGCGACGAGGGACTTGGCGTCCAGCGGCGGGGCCTTCGGGTTGTCGGCGATGAGCTTGTCGTATTCGGGACGCCCGAACTCCTTGATGGCCTGCTGACTCTCGGCCGGCGCCATGTCCAGCGTCACGCCCTTCACCGCCGGGCCCGGGTAGAAGTAGCCCTTGTCGAACGTGATCGCCTGCTGCTGCGGCTGGAGCGCGAACTTCATCACGTCGAGCAGCACGGCGAGCTTCTCACCCGATACGCCCTTGGGGACGACCATGTAGTGCGCGTCGGTGACCCAGGTGAAGCCGTCCAGCGGCTGGATCCTGACGTCCTTCGGCACCTGGCCGAGCACGCGCGGGTTGATGTCCCAGCCCGTGGTGCTGAGGATGATGTCGCGGGTGCCCTCACCCAGCTCCTTCATCGTCTGCGTGGTGCCGGTCGGGTAGTACTCGACGTACTGGTCGAGGTCCTTGAGGTACTTCCAGGTCTTGGCCCAGCCGTTCGTCGGGTCCATGGGGTCCTTGTCCCCGAGGATGTAGGGCAGGCCCATTAGCCACGTCCGTCCGGGTCCCGAGTTGGACGGGCGCGCGTACATCAGCTTGTTCGGGTGCGCCTTGGCCCAGTCCAGCAGTTCCTGCGCCGTGGTGGGCGGATCCGACACCGTCTTCGGGTTGTACTCCAGCAGCGGCCCGGACGGGTAGTACGTCACGACGACGCCCTTGCCCTGCGCCAGGTCCTGCATCTTGGACGCCGGCTCCAGATACAGCGACTTCAGGTCGGGAAGCTTGCTGGAGTACTTGCCGACCAGGTCGACCCACAGGTTCTGCTCCAGGCCCGCGGAGAGCCCGTCGGTGCCGGTCAGCACCAGGTCGATGTCGATCTGCCCGGCGTCCTGCTGGGCCTTGACCTTGCCCGCCAGCTCCGGCGAGGTCGCCTTCGTGTAGGTGATCTTGCTGATGAGCTCCGGGTGATCCTTCTTGTAGTTCTCGAAGATCTCCTGGGTGAGCTGCAGGTTCCCGGCGACGTCGATGATGTTCAGGGTGACGGGTTCGGACGGCATCTTGACGTCCGCCGCCGACGGCTCGGACGCGGTGCCGCCGTCCGAGCCCGGCGCGCCGCACGCGGCGAGCAGCAGGCCGGCGGCGGTCGCGAGGGTGAGGAGGGCGGATCGAGGAGTTCTCATGGGGTGGGTCCTCCTGGCAGGACGCCTGGTCTCAGACGTCTCGTCCTGATGGCCGGGCCGGGCTCACACCGGCCCGGTGGTGCCTCGAATGAGGAGTCGGGTCGCCAGCTCCGCGGCCGGCGGCAGGGGAGGCGCCTTCGGCGCCCGGGGGTCGAGCATCGAATGCATGGTGGCGGCCGCCGCCCGCGACAGCGCGTTCACGGGCATGGCCACCGTCGTGAGGGGCGGATTGGTCATGGACGCCATCGGGACGTCGTCGAACCCGACGATGCTGAGCCCTTCGTACGAGCCCCCACCGGACACGGGTCCCCCGGAAGCGGGCCTTCCGGGGACGGGAACGCCGCGCGCGGTGAGCCGTGACAGCACCCCGAGCGCGACCAGGTCGTTGTAGGCGAACACCGCGGTCACACCCGCGGCGAGGACCTCGTCGGCGGCCCGGAAGCCGCCGGTGAAGCGCGGCTCGTACGGGCCGAGATCGACGAGTTCGATGCCGCGCTCCGCGCAGGCGGCGCCGATGAACTTGCGCCGCTGCCGGTTCGACCACGAGTTGGCCGGACCGGACAGGTACGCGCACCGCCGGTGGCCGAGCGCGTGGACGTGCGCCGCCGCCTGGTCCATGCCGGACTGGAAATCCGACACGATCGAGGGCGCGGCCCGGCTCGTCCGGTAGGCGAGGACCACGGTCGTCTTGGACGCGACGGCCCGCAGCCGCGTCCCCGACATGCGCGGCGCGCACAGGATCAGCCCGTCCACCCGCTCGACCATGGCCTCGGCCAGCCTGACCTCCGTCGCCGTGTCCTCGTCGGTGTCGGCCAGGAACACCGCGAACTCGGTGTCCCTGAAGTAGGCCTCCACGCCCTTGATGAACGGTGCGAAGAACGGGTTGGCGATGTCGGGGACGATCAGCCCGATGTTGCGGGTCCGCCCGAGGACCAGCGACTGCGCCGCACGGTTCGGCTGGTAGCCCAGCCGCTCGGCGCATTCGAGCACGCGCCGCCGGGTTTCGGCGTTCACGAGCTCCGGGGAGTTCAGCGCACGCGAGACCGTCGAAGGCGATACCCCTGCGAGGCTCGCCACGGCCCGGATCGAGGCCCGGGTGCTGTCCGCGCTCATGGCGAAGATTATGAAAACGTTTGCGGAACAGTGTCAATGGCAGGCGCCAAGAACCCGTGCCCGTGACGAACCCGTTACCTGAGCACACCCGTCCTTCCACCGTGACCCGCACACCAGCCGCCCTGACGGGCTACGCACGCCTCCTGCGGATCGCCGCCCGCGGTCTCGTCCGCCGGCAGAAACGCATCGAGTCGCAGCGTCGACAACGTGATCTCAACGGTGGTGGCGAACGAGGTGACTGTGCTGATGAGGCGCAACTCCGCCTTCCGGCACGCGCACCCGCAGCGGAACGGCAAAGCCCAGGTGGCTTGCGGACGGCGACACGACGGAAAGCTGACCGTCCAACTCGGCGATCAGCCCGTCCAGGCGAGGATCCGGGCTATCCAGCGCCTCGCTCCGCAGGCCGCCGGTGATGCGGCGGCCCCACTCGGCCAGGTTCTCCACCCGCCGGGCCATCCATCCAGGGTGAAAGAGCGAGCCGCAGCACGGCGACCCGGGGGGCACCGGAAGCTCCGGCGCGGCACCCTCCGCCGAGACCGAACGCCAAGTCGGCGGCGACCAGTTCGCCGTACGGCCGGACGACGACAGCGAGGCAACGCATCTGCCTGGCGAAAACAATCTCCGGAGCCTCACGCACCGGGCCGAGCTCCGGCCCGTCGAGCGTCGACTCGACACAACCGGCGCGCACCCGCGACGATAAACAACCCGTTTCGCTCCCGCAGCAACAGGCTCAGCGACTCGGCGAGCCGCGCGACCATGGCGCGACCAGGCGCCGGGAACCCCGTCCGAGGGAGCTCAAGTGACAGGGTCCTTTACGCCCTAATCGCCAGATCGAGCTGGCTCCAGCCACGGAGCCGCCCCCGGTGCCGCAGCCCATCCGGCGAACCGACGAGACTCACCCAGCGCCCGTATCCCCCTGTTCACCCCGCCCAGAGGGTCCGCGACACCGCCGCACGTCTCGTGTTCCCCGAGCCCCCGGGAGGCCCGTGGCCACAACGCCCTTGACCGCCTGCGTCACTCGCGCCGACGAATGTTCGGAGCCCCAGGCGAATACACCCTCAAGGCTCACAGCGACGCTTTCCTCCCGATTCCGGCGTGGTAGCCGTCCACTGGACAATGGCGTCCGTAGACAACGGCCAAGCCGTCGGCAGAGGCCTACGCCGTTGCGTGACAACCGCCTCCGCCGGCAGCGATGCCGCCGACGGAGGCGATGTATTGCGAGGATGTATTTCGACGATGCGAGATCCCGGTTCGCTCACGAGGTGAGCGGAACGTCAGTTCCAGTTGTCGATCTTGACGTCGTCTGGTTCCGGGGCGCCCTTCCCGGTTTCGATCAGCGACTTCAGGCTCATCATGAACACTGCCCACTTGGTGCTGCAGTGGTGCATGAAATCCACCGGCTCCTTCCATCCTTCGTGCTTGAAGAGAACGATGGTGTAGTCGTCGACCTGATCGAGCTTCCAGTCCACGTGCGTGTCGATCCACTCTTCAGGCCCGTCGATCACCTCCCACAGGACGCGCTTGTCCGGGTGGAGCTCCAGGACCTTCATGTCGAATCCGCCCGCCTCGAACCGGAACTGGAGCACGCCGCCGAGCTCGTCGCCTTCGCCCTTCGTGTCGGTCGTATACCAGTCGGCCAGCCCCTCGGCTGTGGTCAACGCCGCGTAGACCTCCGCCACCGACGACTTGATTCCCACCCTGTGCAAAATGTCCACCATTGTCGTTTCCTCTTTCCAGACGAACTACTGAGTGCCGTGCTGGTCTTTGCTGCGCTGAATCGCTTCGGCGATCTCCTTGATGCGCCGGAGCCTGGCGTCCCAAGCCGCCCCCACCGAGGACAATTGGGCGACCGCGCGGGCGAGTTGCACCTCGTCCACCCGGTACCTCCGCTCCCGCCCAGCGGACGACGCGTGCACCAGGCCGACACGGTCGAGTACGCCGAGATGTTTCGCGACGGCCTGCCGCGTCACGGGCAGCTGCTCACTGAGGCTGGTGGCGGTTCCATCGCCGTCCACCAAGAGCAGATCGAGCATCCGCCGACGGGTCGGGTCGCCGACCGCGGACCACAGGTCGTCGTCGACGGCGGCGGTCATGAGGTGGACACCAGCCGCGCGAGGTACTCCCCGAGCCGGGGAACGAAGGTGTCCCACCCGACGACGTGGTCGCGGTACTGCTCTTCCAGCTTGGCGATCTCCCAGCCCATCTCCCGGAATCCGGTCTCGGTGAGCCGGATCCGTGTACCCGCACCCGACGGGATGAGCTCGAAGGTGACCAGCAGCGAGTCGGCGGAGTCTTCGACCTTGCCGTCTGGATGGCCCCAGCGGAACGAGAACAATCGAGGAGGCTCGGCCTTCACCACGACGATCGGGACGACCTCCGCCCTGTCGCCCCAGACGAGCTCACCCACCGCGCCGGGAGCCGCTTCGATGTCGGCGTCGTCGGTCCACCATTTCGAGATGTGCTCCGGGCGGCTGACAACCTCGAAGACCACCTCGGGCGAGGCGTCCACGTGGATCTCGCGCTCGATGCTGCCGAACTCCATACTCTTCGCTCCATCTCGACGCGCAACGTTTGGTTGCATGTCAAGCTAGCGCACAGTCCAGGATCACGCAACCTTCGGTTGCGCATTGCGGCGGAGGAGCCGAGCCGTTCCGAGCCCGACCCGATCACCAGCAGCCGAGCGCCCCGCCCACCAGCACCAGCACCAGCACCAACTTCAAAGCCCACCCACCGACGAGAAGCCCTACACGAGGACCGACGACGCCTCCCCCGCACGAATGCGCGCAGCATTAGCGAAATGCCACGCCCAGGGGCAGGCTCAGCCACCGCGCACCGACGGCGGGGCACGCGGGATGAACGGGCACATCGCGTTCGGCGACGTCCTCCAGTTGGTGGTGGTGCCATCGACACCGCCGGTAGTTCTTGCCTGCCAGGCCAGCGCCAAGAGGCTGCGGCACCATCCAGTTCCGGGTGATCTGGCCCTTGATGGCCACACCTGCACAGTCACAGACCGGCGTACGCCGTCATCCTGGTCACGAGGCCGGCCCGGTCTTTGATGGCCGAGTCGGCGCGGATCGGCTCAGTAAGACGCACGGGGCAGGTTCTGGCGCCCGACGACGTCATAGGGCAGTCGGGTGTTCCATCATGCGGCGCCGCGATCTCATCGACGCGACCGGCAGGCCATCGGCACGGGTGACTGTGCGCTGGCGGCGGCCGTGGAAAGCCGAATGACCCTCTGACAGCGCGCCAAGGACCCGAGTCGCCGCAGCTGGTAATCGCGTCGGGTGGCGCCGAAGGGAGAAGGCTGCGTCATGCAGGTCGCGGACAGAGCAACGAGCCGACGTACCAGACACTTGGGCGGCCGGAAGGTGATCATCTCTGGCGCTCGTTCCTTATGGCACCGGCCCTGGGCCTCCGCGGCGGGGGGCTGTGAGCGGGTGCTGTGGGCGGTGACCATCTGTTGACGAGGTATCCGGCTCCAAAGCACCCGTTTCCGATGCGGTCTTGCTCCATCAGGGACGGCGAGCTTGCCGAGGGGTATCCGTTGCCGCCTGCGGATCTGGGACGGCATACTGCTCGGCGCTCGACAAGGCCGCCACCGAGGCATTCAACTCCACGCTCAAGGTCGAGTTCGTCCACCGGCAGCACTTCACCACCCGCGCCGGGGCCCGGATCAAGGTCGCGACCTGGATCGCCGACTTCTACAACACCCACAGGAGACACAGCGCCAACGACGGGCTCTCGCCGATCACGTTCGAGCGGCAGCCGGCAGCCGGCAGTCGGCAGAAGCGCGAAGGGGATCAACAGCCCAGCTCAGGGCCGAAGTGGCATAACAACGTCTCCACGCTTTGAGGGGCTTGACATCGGTGCTGGGCGGTCGGCGTTGCTGCCGGTTACTCCCACTGGCCGGGCTGGTAGTCACCGGCGGGCTGCTGGGTGATGACGTTCATGCGGTTCCAAGCGTTGATGAGGGCGATGACGGACACCAGGGCGGCGAGCTGGTCGTCGTCGTAGTGCTTGGCGGCGTTCGCCCATGCCTCGTCGGTGACACCGCCGGCGGCGTCGGCGGTCCGGGTGCCCTGTTCGGCCAGTTCCAGGGCGGCGCGCTCGGCGTCGGTGAAGACCGTCGCCTCCCGCCACGCCGCGACGAGGTTGAGTCGCAGCGAGGTCTCCCCGGCTTGCGCGGCGTCCTTGGTGTGCATGTCGATGCAGTAGGCGCAGCCGTTGATCTGGCTGGCACGGATCTTCACCAGCTCCTGTGTCGCGACCGGCAGCGTCGAGTCCGCGAGCACTTTGCCCGCCGACTGGAGGTACTTCATGTACTTGGCCGCGACGGAGGTGCCGTAGTAGTTGATACGAGCGTCCATGTTGATCTCCTTGCCGTGTCAGCTGTGACACCTCAAATGACGGAGCGGCTCGGCAAGACGTGACCGCCGACCGAGTGTGAGGCCGCAGGCTTTGGATCACCTGGTCACGACGACCTTGCGGCAGGCTGCATCGCAGGACAGGCCAGGCGACCAGGAGGCCGACGAGCGTGCTGGTGGAGTCCACCGGAGCAGGCGGACGGCAGCCCGGGCGTGGTGATGTGGCGGTGCGGCGACGCGACGCGTGGGGGTGGTCATGGGCCCGCGGTTTGGCGTCGTCCTCGGGTGGAGGGCCCGGTTCGTGCGGAGCGCGTTCGGTGGCGGTGATGCGGGCGGCGCGACGGGCACGACTCCACGGGTGGATCCCAGGGATTGGGGACGCCCTCAGGTGGTCGGTGCCGGTCGCGAGAGTCTTCCGGGGACAGGAGCCGGTAGATGTAACGGCCGTTGACACTTCGGGTGATGTGGATCTGGTCGGGGTTTGACGCCTTGAACCGGTTGTGGAAGCCGCAGGCCAGGGCGAGGTTGTCGATGTCGGTGGGGGTGTCACCGAGGGCCCAGCCGTTGACGTGGTCGACTTCGGCCAGGGTGCCGGGGACTTCGCAGCCCTGTACCGCGCAGGTGGGGTACAGGGTTTCAAGAACGCGGCGTTGGCCGGCGCTGGCGAATCGGACCGAACGGCCGAGATAGAGCGGGATATGGCCGCGTCCCAGGATGAGTGGGGAGACTCCGGCGGAGAGGGCGATGCGGCGGGCTTGCTCGGCGGGGATGGGGGTGCCGTCGGTGAGGCGGGCGGGGGCGCGGCCGCCGGTGAGGGTGTCCAGGTCGCAGATGACGGTGACCTTGGTCGCCTTGTGCCCGCCCGACAGGACGTTGGTCAGCGCGGCAGCCGTGCGTTCGGACAGGTCTCGGCGGTCTTCGGTACCGGCGGGTTTGGCCAGGGGCGCGAGGGTGCCGTCCCAGAGGGCGGCGTCTTCGGCATTCAGCCAGCCTTTGAGGAAGCGGCCGCCGTCCAGGGCGCGGGTCGAGTCGATCCAGGAGTGCTCGTAGCCGCGCCGCGAGTCCGCGTCCGGGGTTTGGGTGCCGTCACGGTCGGCGATCAGGTCGGTGATCCGGTTGCCGAACGCGGCGACCTTCCCGGCGGAGAAACCCTGACGGGCCAAGTCGAGGAGGATGTCCTGTGCAGCGGTGCAGTCTTCGTCGTTCAGGCGGGTAACGGCCCCGGCGATGGTGGCGGCATAGCCGTAGGACAGTTCCCCGATGGCGAGTCGCCTGGTGACCTCGGGGACGCGGTGGCGTTCGCGGGACAGGGCGATGCGTTCTTTGGCGCGGGCCTCGCGCATCCCCAGGCTGGTACGTAGCCAACTGCGGGTGGAGGGGTAGCCCCAGCGGCGCATCTCACCGGAGGCGTCCACTCGGCCGATCATCTCGGCCAGGGCGCTCTCGTACAGGTCGATGGTGCGCCCGAGCGTCTCGGCATCGCGCAGGCACACCGCCGGGGCACCGGGCACCTCACGTTGGGCGAGTTCGGCCGCGATCGCGGCAGCCGCGTCCACCAGCTCACTGGTGGACATCGACGCCACATCGATCACCTCGGTCGAACACATGACTCAATGATATCGAAAGATCACACTGCGTATCCACGATCGCACGGGTTTTCGAGGTGAGAATATTAAGACCTGTAAGATAGTCGGAGTCTTCCAACCCCGGATTCGATCGCCAACATCGGGTGACCGCCCTCGGATCCACCTGGAATTATAAAATCCATTGGAGTCAACGCCTTGCGGCGGCGCATAACCGGACGCATCCACCCAGGTGAACGTTTGATCTCGGGGCGCCGGTAGGCGCGCAGGGCAGAGCCCCGCACAGAACCTCAACTCAAGCACCCTTCCCCGACCACCGACCCCAGCCGAAGTGACCTCAGCCGCCAACAGACCGCGCCGCGCACACCGACCCGCCAGGGGCCACCTCAGCCATGCACCCACAGCAACCACACTATTCCGGTAAAAGACCGCCGCAACCTTGAAAAGCGACAGAACACCCGCTAGTGAAGCCAATTGCCACCCAATATCACTTTTTGGATATCCACGGCCGCCGACACCGCTGAGAACATCACTGAGAACGCCATTGAGGACATCGCCATGGACACTTTGAAAACATTGCTGTGAGGCATCGTCGACAGCTATCGAGTCGCTACAAATGAAAGTCGATGACTACTGAAATCGAATGTTGACATGCAACACATCCGAAACCCTGAGCTCGAGGGACGATCCCACGCGACCGCGACCGCGTCCGGGCGGACGGGGCACGGGGCGGCCTGCTCGCGGTGGCTGGCTGGAGTGCGGCCAGGTCAGCGCGTCCTTCAGTAGGCGTAGGTCAATCCGCAGGTCGAGTGGTTGTAGGTGTTCGTTCGGAATTCGCCCTCGACCACCCTGTCGAAGGCGTCGATGCCATCCAGGCAGGCGTAACGAGGTCCTTCATCGGTGGAGAAGGAGAACAGCATCACGGTGTTGGGCTTGGGTGCGATCGTCTTGGTGACGCGCATCGGTTCGTCTTCGGCGAAGGTGAACAGGATGGTGGCCGCCGGCTGTCCCTTTTTCATTACGCCGTAGCCGGTGCGGCCGTCCGGGGCCATCACCGCGGAGGTGACCTGGCCGGAGTCGTCCGGTTGACGGAACAGGCGGCGGGCCGCGCGCAAGTCGGTGCCCTGATCACCGGTGTCGAGAGCGTAGACGGCGACGTTGACTACCTTGCCTTCGTTCGGCGAGCGTTGGGGGGAGGGGGCGGGGCCGGTGTCTACCGGCGCATCGCGGTGGACGTCGCTGAGGGTGTAGCCGAGGGTGTCGTTGTCGCTCGCCCAAACGATCTCGCCGATCACGGAAGGCGCGGTCGTGCTCCATGTGCGGCGCCTGCCCGAGTTGAGGTCCAGGACGGTCAAAGCGGCGCGTGGTGGCTGGGGGACGTCCGTACAGGGAGTCGTCGCGAAAGCGACCCGGTCGCCGTCCGGGCTCATCGCCAGGCCTGCGATGCGGGACGAGATGACGCCTTCGTGCAATGGCTCGATGTCGGTCACATGGCCGTCGCTACCGACCCGGAAGCGGTAGATGCGCGACTCGCACGGTTCATCACGGGACGAAGCCACCAAGAACGTCCCCTTGGGACCGGCGAGGAGTTCACGTGCTTTGCCGGGGGACGGCGACGGCGATTGGACCGAGTCGGCCAGGCGTTGCCGTCCGCCTTGAAGGGAATGCACCTGGAACCATGGTTCTGGTCCCTCCTCCTGTGAGGGACCTCCGATTCGCCCAGCACTGAGGATGAAGCGCGGTTTCCGGTGGTCGCCGTAGGGCGTCGCCGACAAGACGTCTTCGTCGGTCAACAGTTGCACAGCGCCGATGGAGGCCGTGACCGACAACGCCATCGCGATCGGTGCCGCCCATCGTCGTATCCGCCATGACAGCGGCTCACGGTCGTGTGGCTCATCCCATTCGTCAGGCATCTGATGATCATGCCGTGCGGCGTCGCCGCTTCGGGCTCGTTCAGGACGATAGGGCCGTGGCCACGGCGGCCTGGCCGAGGCTTATGCCACCGTCGTTAGGCGGTACGCGGTGGTGGGTCAGCACCTCGAAGCCCGCGTCCGTAAGACCGGACACCGCGCGGTCCAGCAAGAACATGTTCTGGAACACGCCGCCGGACAATGCGACCGTGCCGAGCCCGGTCGTGTCGCGGATGCGTGTCGCACCGTCCACGATCAGAGCGGCCACGCCGTTGTGGAATCTCGCGGCGATGAGCGGGACGGGGACACCGGCCCGGAAGTCGGCCACCACCGCGTCGAGCAGGTCCCCTCCCCGCACAGTGAAGTCGGCGCCCTGCGCAGTGAAGTCGGCGCCCTGCGCGGTGAGACCGTCCACTTTGTTGATGGGGGCCGGGTATGCGGCGTGTTCTGAGGGGTCGGCGCGTTGTTCCAGTTCGATGGCGGCCTGTCCTTCGTAGTTGACCCGGTCGCGGACGCCGAGGACGGCTGCGACCGCGTCGAACAGGCGTCCCACGCTGGAGGTGAGCGGTGCGTTGACGCGGCGGCGCGCCATCGCGGTGACCGTGGCCCAGTCGGGTCGGCGGGCTACCGGCAGATCGTCCGGGACCCCGTAGGCGGCCGCCATACGCCACGGCTCGCGGATCGCCGCCGCGCCGCCCGGCATCGGAACCGGGTCCAGGTGTCCGGCACGTTCGAAGCCGCGCAGGTCGGCGACGAGGAACTCGCCGCCCCACAGTGTGCCGTCCGCGCCGAAGCCGGTGCCGTCGAAGGCGACGCCGATCACCGGGCCGGTCACGCCGTTGTCGGCCAGGCAGGACGCGATGTGCGCGTGGTGGTGCTGGACGGCGATCGCCGGCAGGTCTTGGGCGTGGGCGTACTTGGTCGACAGGTACTCGGGGTGCGGGTCGTAGGCGACGAGTTCGGGGGTGATGTCGAACAGTCGCCGGAAATGTCCGATGCCCTCCTCGAAGGCGCGGAGCGTCTCGTAGTTCTCCAGGTCGCCGATGTGGTGGGAGATGAACGCCCGGCCGTCGCGGGTGAGGCAGAACGTGTTCTTCAGCTCGGCTCCGCACGCCAGGACCGATCGTCCCCGCGCGATCGGCACGGGTTCCGGCGCGTACCCGCGGGAGCGTCGTACCGGCAGCGGGTGGCCATGGAAAACCCGCACCACCGAGTCGTCGGTGCGGGTATGGATCGGACGGTCGTGGAGAAGGAACGCGTCGGCGATTCCGCTGAGCCGTTCGATGGCGTCGTCATCCCGGTAGGCGATCGGCTCATCGGAGACGTTCGCGCTGGTCAGGACGAGTGGTTCGGTGACGAGCAGGTGATGCAGCGGGGTGTAGGGCAGCAGGAGGCCGACGAAGGCGTTGCCCGGCGCGACGGCATCGGCCAGTCGCGGTCGACCGCACGGCGTACCGGGGTGCCGGCGGGCCAGGACGATCGGACGCCGGGGGCCGGTGAGCAGCCTTTCCTCGGTGTCGTCGAGCAGGCAGACCGCGCGGGCGGCCGGCAGGTCGGGCACCATGACGGCGAACGGCTTGTCCGCACGGTGCTTGCGTGCGCGCAGTGCGGCCACCGCGTCCTCGTCCGCGGCCCGGGCCGCCAGGTGGTAACCGCCCAGTCCCTTGACGGCGAGGACGGCACCGTCCGCGAGCATCGCCCGAGCGGTCGCGATCGGGTCGGCCGCCGCCGTGCCGCCTGCCGGCGGGCGCATCGGGTCGGCGATTCCGGCGCTCGCCAGCGCGGGGGTGGGGATGGGAGTGGGAGTGGGGATGGGGGTAGACGGGAGTAGCGACAAGGAGGGGCCGCAGGCTGGGCAGCACAGCGGCTGGGCGTGGAACCGGCGGTTCGACGGGTCCCCGTACTCGGCGGCGCAGGGCCCGCACATGGTGAAGCCGGCCATGGTCGTGTTAGGGCGGTCGTACGGGACACCCGTCACGATCGTGAAGCGCGGCCCGCAGTCGGTGCAGTTGATGAACGGGTATCCGTGGCGCCGGTCGGCCGGGTCGCGGAGTTCTCGGAGGCAGTCGTCGCAGGTCGCGGAGTCCCAGGACACCAGTGCGCGCCGATCCCCCGACGTCGCGCTGCGCACGATCTCGAACCCGTCCTGTCCCTGTGCGTCGAGGTTCCGCATGGTGACTCGTTCGACGACGGCCAGGCGCGGCGGGCGGGTGCGCAGGGCGTCCAGGAACCGCCCGACCACGTCGGGTGCTCCCTCGACCTCGATGAACACGCCGCCCGCGTCGTTGCCGACCAGTCCGGACAGTCCGAGGCCGGTCGCGAGCCCGTGCACGAACGGACGGAACCCGACGCCCTGCACGACCCCCTCGACGCGGACGCCGACCCTGACGTCCATGCCGCCATTCTGCCTGGTCAGCACTCACGGAACGGGAAGGGCCACGCGAAGGGCGCGTCACCGATGAGGGACGCGGCCAAGTCGTGGGTCGTGGCGGGCTGCTCAGGACTGGGGCTGGTGGAGCGGCAGGGCTGGTGGAGCGGCGGGGCTGGCGGGGCTGGCGGGGCCTAGTCGATCTTGGACAGGCCCCGCGGCGGCGTCATGGGCCGGAGGTCATTCCGGGTCTCCGGTGTAGGCGGCGATGGTGCGGTCCGCGCAGGCCCGGGCGACGGACGCGTCGGTGCCGGACGCGATGTGCGCCTCGCGCCATGCCTCGCCGCTCTGCCGCGTGAACTCCTTGCCCTCGTCCGTCATGGCCCACTCCGGGCCCATCCCTTCGGGGACGCCCTCGCCGGACGCCAGGTGCAGGGCAAGGCCGAGGAGTCCCTGGTCCCAGCCGATGCCGACGGCGGCGGGTCCGAACTGGTTCCACATGTCGTCGTCGACGTGGGCGATGTGCTCCAGTTCGAACCGTGCCCCGCCGTCCGGCTCGGGGGTCAGCCGCACCTCGATCCAGCTGGTCTGGCCGCCGTACTCCCACGTCGCGGAGAATCCCTTGGGCGGGTCGCAGCGCTCGATCGTCCCGCTCGCGTTGCCCTCCAGTTCGTAGCGGCCGCCGAGCCGCAGTTCGCCGGAGACGGGCAGGAACCAGCGGGAGATCCGCTCGGGGGTGGTGACGGCGTCCCAGAGGTCCTCGACGTCGGTGTCGTAGACCTGGCTGACCGTCGCCGTCCGCGCGGTGCCGGCCTCCAGTACGCGTTCGCCGACCCGGCGCCGCACCGCGTTGATCTGACCCGTCACTTCGATCATGGCTGGCTCCCTGCTGCTTCCTGTCCTGGCGACTGTTCGTCCGGTGCCCGGAGGTCCGGGCGGCGTGCGCGCTTGCCACGGGCGATCTCCGTCGCCAGGGCGTCCAGATGCGGCGTCCAGAACCGGCGGAAGCGGTCGAGCCACGCGTCGACCTCCTGCAGCGGGGTGGAGTCGACGGCGTAGAGCCGCCGTGTCCCCTCCGCGCGCACGACCGCGAACCCGGTGTCCCGCAGCACCTTCAGATGCTGCGACACCGCGGGCTGCGAGATCCCGAACTCCTCCCGGATGACCCCCGACACCTCCCCGGAGGACCGCTCGCCGTCGGCGAGCAGCTCCAGGATCCTGCGTCGTACCGGGTCGCCCAGCACATCGAATGCGTGCACGCGCCTAAGCTACAGCCTCCACTTATATAAGCCAAGCCTAAAATACTTACCGGCCGCTCGCGGACAGGAGATCTTCGAACGGAACCGGGGTGTCGTACGGGTCGGGCTTGGCCGGCGCGGGACGGGCGTCCATCAGCGCCGCGAGCTCCACACCGGCACGGGCGACCCGCTCCGCGAGAGGGTCGGCCTGGCCGGACGCGCCGCCTTCGGAGCCTCCGGCGCCGCCCCAGTCCTCGGACGCCGCGTACACGGCGGTCGGGACGACGGCCGCGCGCAGGTAGGCGAACAGCGGGCGCATGGCGTAGTCGATGGCGAGGGAGTGCCGCTCGGTCCCGCCGGTGGCGCCGAGCAGTACCGGCTTGCCGTCCAGGGAATCGCGTTCGACGACGTCGAAGAAGGTCTTGAACAGGCCGCTGTAGGACGCGTTGAAGACGGGCGTCACGGCGATCAGGCCGTCGGCGTTCGTGACCGTCTCGACGGCGGCGCGGAACGTCCCGGCCGGGAAGCCGGTGAGGGTCGCGTCCACCATCGCGTGCGCGTGGTCGCGCAGCTCGATCACCTCGATGGCGACGTCCCGCCCAGGCGCGTCCGAACCGAGGGCGTCCGAACCGAGGGCGTCGGGGCTGAGTGTGTCGGGGCTGAGTGTGTCGGGGCTGAGTGTGTCGGGGCGGAGGGCGTCGGCGGTCGCCGCGGCGAGCCGGTCGGCGAGGAGCCGGGTGGACGACGGCTGCCCGAGCCCGGCGGAGATCACGGCGAGCGTGCTCATCGAACCTCCTCGGCGTCCCGCCTCCCCGCGGCGACGCGGGACGCGTGGGTGGGGGCGGCCGAGGGGACGTGCGCCGGGCGCAGCGCCTCGAACTCCTTGCGCAGCACCGGGACGACCTCCTCCCCCAGCATGTCGATCTGCTCCAGGACGGTCTTCAGCGGCAGTCCGGCGTGGTCCATCAGGAACAGCTGGCGCTGGTAGTCGCCGAAGTTGTCGCGGAACGTCAGGGTCTTGTCGATGACCTGCTGCGGGCTGCCGACGGTGAGGGGCGTCTCCGCGGTGAAATCCTCCAGCGAGGGGCCGTGACCGTACACCGGGGCGTTGTCGAAGTAGGGACGGAACTCGCGGACGGCGTCCTGGGAGTTCTTCCGCATGAAGACCTGCCCGCCGAGGCCCACGATCGCCTGGTCGGCGGAGCCGTGACCGTAGTGCTCGTAGCGCTGCCGGTAGAGGCCGATCAGCCGCTGGAAGTGCTGCTTGGGCCAGAAGATGTGGTTGGCGAAGAAGCCGTCGCCGTAGTAGGCGGCCTGCTCGGCGATCTCGGGGCTGCGGATGGAACCGTGCCACACGAACGGCGGGACGCCGTCCAGCGGGCGCGGGGTCGAGGTGAACGACTGCAGCGGCGTACGGAACTTGCCCTCCCAGTCGACGACGTCCTCGCGCCAGAGCCGGTGCAGGAGGTGGTAGTTCTCGACGGCGAGCGGGATGCCGTCGCGGATGTCCTTGCCGAACCACGGGTAGACGGGGGCGGTGTTGCCGCGTCCCATCATCAGGTCGACCCGGCCGCCGGCCAGGTGCTGGAGCATCGCGAAGTCCTCGGCGATCTTCACCGGGTCGTTGGTGGTGATCAGCGTCGTCGCGGTGGAGAGGATCAGCCGCTCGGTGCGGGCCGCGATGTAGCCGAGCATCGTCGTCGGGGAGGACGGTACGAACGGCGGGTTGTGGTGCTCGCCGGTGGCGAAGACGTCCAGCCCGGCCTCTTCCGCCTTCGCCGCGATGGCGACCATCGCCTGGATCCGCTCGGCCTCGGACGGGACGCGTCCGGTGGTGGGGTCCGGGGTCACGTCACCTACCGTGAAGATTCCGAACTGCATGCCGGGCTCCCAAAAAATAGTAGAACGTTCAATCATCTTACCGAACGCCGCGGGCGGAGATCATATTCCGGGCGTCCCGGGAGCGCCGGGCGGCGTCAGGCCGGGGCGCGTTCGAGGTCAGGATGCCAGGGCGCTTTCGAGCGAGTCGATCAGCCAGGTGTTGACCGCGCCGGAGGTCACCGGCTCGCCCGTGACCTCGCCGTACAGGTCCCAGTAGCGGCGGAGCCGCGGGTCCTGCTCCATGGTGATGGCGGGCAGGAGCGCGCGCCGGAACCGGGGCGTGTCGCGCTCGGCCCGTCCTCGCGCGTGGGCCCCCACGAAATGGTCCAGGACGGGGCCGGGCCCCGGTTCGCGTCCCCCGGTCACCAGCGGCGCGGCCATCTCGATCGCCTCGCCGAGTCCCGCGATCAGCGTCGGCTCGTCCACCACCCGCTCCGCGTTCACCCGGCCCCGCTCGCGCACCTCCCGGACGAGGGACCGGTCACCCGCCAGCACGACCATCCCGGCGTAGGCGACGACCTGCTCCGGCGCCGGGTCCGGGGGCGGCTCCGGCACGCTCGCCTCCAGGAACCCCCGGACCGCCTCGGCGGGCATGGGGACGAGGATGCGGCGTCGCCAGAACTCCATGAGCACGTCCCGCGCGGCCAGGCGACCGTCCTGCACCGCCGCGAGCAGGTCCAGACGGGCCGCCCGCTCCCCCGGGCCCGCGTCCTCGACGGCGCGAAGGGAGGCGCGACGCCAGGCGAGTGCGGACAGTTCGGCGTCCACCGCACGCCGTTCGGTGGCGACGGCCTCCCCCAGCGAGCGGTCGCCGGTGAGGACGGCCACGATGGCGGGCAGGCCGAGCCCGAGAGCACGCAGCCGCCGGACGAGGCGGAGCCGGTCGACGTCCGCCGCTTCGAACCGCCGGTGCCCGCCCCCGCTGCGCCGCGGTTCGAGAATGCCCTCGTCGCAGTAGAAACGGATCGTGCGTACGGGCACGCCCGTCAGCGCCGCCAGATCACCGATCCCCATTGTCATGTCGTCCGTCACACCGACTTGAACCTCCACCGGACTGGAGTTCCTACGTTAGGGGCCCACACGCCGGACCGGGAGAAACCGGAACGGGAGAGACGAGGACGAGGATATGGACGCACTTGAGGATATGGACGCACTTGACGCCGCGCGCATGTCGCAGGGGCTGCGCGAGCACTCTGCCGGCTTGACTGACTCTGCCGGCTTGACCGACTCTGCATGCTCGACCGACTCTGCCGGATCGGCCGACTCCGCCGGGCGGCCGGGCCCGTCCACGCGTGTGCCGACCTGTCCCGAGTGGACGCTGCAGGACCTGGTCGGGCACGTCGGGGGCGCGCACCGGTGGGTCACCCACCTGATCCGGACCGGCGGCACCGACGCCGCGAAGGCGCTGCCCGGCACAGTCCCGGACGACCCGCGGGCATGGCACGGCTGGCTGCGCGACGGCGTGGAGGACCTGATCGCGGCCTACGAGGCGAACCCGGACGGGACGGTCGAGCATCCCCTGCTCGGGACATGGCCGACCGTCAGATGGCTGCGGCGGATGACACACGAGACATCCATCCATCACGCCGACGCGGCGTTCACGGCGGGAAGGCCGTTCGCATTGGCGGACGACCTCGCCGCCGACGGGATAAGCGAATGCCTGGAGCTGCTGTCGAACGTGTCCGCGGTGGAGCACAAGCCAGGGCTCGCCGAGTTGCGGGGGCGCGGGGAGACAGTGTTCCTGCGTCCGGCACGTCTGCGTCCGGCACGTCTGCGTCCGGCGGAACGGTCTTCAGCCGGCTGGCTGATCACCCGCACGCCCGAAGGCCCCGTCTGGGAACGCGAAGACGGGTGCGGAGGCGGTGGCGCCGCCGCGGACGTGACCGTCGCCGGGCCCGTCCGCGATCTGCTGCTGGTGCTCGCCCGCCGACTCACCCCGGACGACGCGCACGAGGTGAAGGTGACCGGTGACCGCTCGCTTCTGGACCACTGGCTCACTCACACGGCGGTCTGACCCCCAGCGGCGCGGCCGCCGCAGGCGCACGTTGGCTCGGGTTCAGGTGGCGTCGGATGCAGGTGGCGTCGGATGCAGGTGGGGTCGGATGCAGGTGGGCGCAGGTCAGGCGTGGGCGTCCGTCGAGGCGTCGGCGCCGGCGTCCTGGTGGGCGTCGTCGGGGGTGCGGACGGCCTGGATCTCCAGGGCTATCGTGACCTCGTCGCCTAGCATGACCTTGTCGCCCTGGAACGGGATGTTGAACTCGATGCCGAAATCGCTCCGGCTGATGGACGCGGTCGCGGTGAATCCGGCGCGGGTGCCGCCCCACGGGTCGGCGCCGACGCCGTGGAACTCCGTGAGCAGCCGGACGGGGCGGGTGACGTCCTTGATCGTCAGATCGCCGTCGAGGTGGTAGCGGGGGCTGCGGGCGCGGCGGCCGATCTTGGCACGTTCCACGCCGGTTCCGGTGAACGTCATGACCGGGTGCTCGTCCACGGCCAGGATCTCGGACGAGCGGACGTGCTCGTCCCGTTCGGCGTTGCGGGTGTCGATCGAGGCCATCCGGATCTCGGCGCGGGCGCGGGAGTCGTGCGGATCGTCTCCGATGACGACCTCGCCCCCGAAGTCGGGGAACGAGCCGCGCACCGTGGTCATCAGATGCCGGATCGTGAAGGTGATCTCGGAGTGGACCGGGTCGATGGTCCAGCGGCCGGCTTCGAGATCGGGCACCTCGGGCCCCATGCATATCCCCCCAAAAATCGACAACCAGGAAAAACTACCTCAAATCCCCCCTGGTCTGATCGGCCGCCTCGGGGGAATGCTGGTCCCATGATCGGAGCGCGGGTCACATGATCGGGGATCACGTCCTGGCGGGATTCGTCAACGACGGCGGCGGCAGGGAGGCGGTCGACCTGGCCTCGGCGATCGTCGCGCTGACCGGCGGGCGGCTGAGCGTGGCGACCGTCCATCCCCCGGATCTCCCGGCGGCGGCCGGTGAGGCCCGCGCGCTGCTGGACCAGGTGCCCGACCTGCTGGACGGCCGGCCCGCCGACCTCCTCATCCAGGAGGGACGCAGCGTCGCCCGCGGGCTCACCGTCCTCGCCAGCCGGATCGGCGCCGACCTGATCGTCGTCGGCTCCCCCGAGGGCGGCGCGCGCGGCCGCATCGGCGTCGGCGCCGCCGCCGACCATCTGCTGCACTCGGCGACCGAGGCCGTGATGCTCACCCCGGCCGGCTACAACCCGCCCGAGGACCTCGGCCGCATCACGGTCATGTACGTCCGGCGGCCGCAGTGCGACGACGCGGTCATCCGCGCGGCGCAGGCCGCCGAGCGCCTGGACGTCCCCCTGCGCCTGGTCACGCTGGCCGTCGGCGACGTCGGCGGGGACGACGGCGTCGAGCGGCTCCGCGACGATCTGGCCCTCGCCATCCGCCTCGCCCTCGACTCCGCCGACCTGCCCCCCGAGGACGTCTCCGCGGAGCTCGCCGAAGGCGACGACGTCGCCGACGCCCTGGACGACGTCGACTGGCCCGAGGACGAGATCCTCGTCTGCGCGTCCAGCGAGGACGCCGCCGCCCACCGCGTCTTCCTGGGCGAAGTCGCCCTCAAGGTTCTGCGGGCCGCGTCGTGCCCCGTGACCGTCCTGCCCAGGGGCTACTTCTGAGTAGCCCGATTTGACCGGTTCCACGGAACGGGTTGCCGCCCACGGTTTACCTCGGCTACATTCCGTCGAGATCAGAACGTGACCTTGGAACGTGCCCTTGCGGCACGGGCACGGTCCGTCCCCCCGGTCGGGCATCCCCTGCCCGAACGAGCGAGGCGGCAGGGAGCGCAATGGACCCGATCGGCAAGAAACTGCTCGACATCGCCGAGAACGAACTCGGATACACCGAGAAGGGCGACGGCTACACCAAATTCGGCAACTGGTGGACCGAGAACGTCGACGGCGACCACGGCGACTACTTCAAGACGGCCCCCTGGTGCGACATGTTCCTCGCCTGGGCCGCCGACAAGGCCGACGTCACCGAGCAGGTCGGGCAGTTCGCCGCCACCGTCGACCACGCCAAGTGGTTCGAGAAGCACGACGCCTGGGGCAGCGAACCCGAACCCGGCGCGATCGTCTTCTACGACTGGAACGGCTCCAAGGACCTCGACCAGATCGATCACGTCGGCATCGTCGAGAAGGTCGACGGGCGCACCCTCCACACCATCGAGGGCAACGCCGACGGCTACAAGCTCATGCGCAAGACCCGCGACATGGACAGCGTCGTGGGCTTCGGCTACCCGTCCAAGGTCAAGGTCGAGGCCAAGTACACCCCGAAACACGCGGCCCCCGCCACGACCGTCGACAAGGTCGGCACCCGCACCACCTCGACCAACACCCACGAGCAGGAACACGCCGCCCCCGAGCAGCTCCCCTCCCAGGAGGTCGTCCTGGGCGGCATCCTCGCCTTCATCCTGTGCGGCAGCGTCGCCCTCGCCGCCGGCCGCGCCGCCGCCGCCAAGACCCCCACCACACCGCCCATCCGCGTCCGCAAGCGCGGTAAGCACCACCGTCCGTCCGCCCCCGTCGCCCTGCCCGCCGACATCACCCCCGCCGACCTGGAGTCCGCGGACGCCGGCACCGCCGTCATGCCCGCCCTCTCCCTGGCGGCCGCCCACGAGGCCGAGGACCGCGAGTTCTGGGGCCGCATCGCCCACCTCGAAGAGGACGGCGAACTCGCCTTCTGGAACTCCCTGCACGACGAAGTCAGCGAGACCACACCCGCCCTGTACGCAAGCACCCCGGGATTCCGCTAGAGTTGTCCATGCAAGCCCGGAGGGCGACCTCCGGTCGGCACGCGGACGTGGCTCAGCTGGTAGAGCATCACCTTGCCAAGGTGAGGGTCGCGGGTTCGAATCCCGTCGTCCGCTCTGAGAGGCCCCCGGTCAGGCCTCGCTCTGGTGGAGTGGCCGAGAGGCGAGGCAACGGCCTGCAAAGCCGTGTACACGGGTTCAAATCCCGTCTCCACCTCGCAGCGCACAAGGGCGATTAGCTCAGTGGGAGAGCGCTACCTTGACACGGTAGAGGCCACTGGTTCAATCCCAGTATCGCCCACCGCACAAGCCCAGGTCAGGCCATGGACGCCGACCTGGGCGTCGTCGTTTTGACCCAGTTGGGCACGAAACCGGGAGCACGCCGCTCCCGCCTCCTCGCCCTTCGGCGGCCGCGCGAGCGGCCGGCTCGCCCAGGGCGGTCCGCCGGGTTCGGTGAAGTACTTCCCGTCGGGATTCGGCCGGCGGAGTCACGGAAGAGACCGTGATCATCCCGTCCACCCGACACCGGTGGCAACGCCGCCAGCTCACCGGGTCGGGAGAACCGCTCCCCCACGATGAGAAGCCCAGCCCGGAAGCCTGGTCGAGCCTGTTCCCATGTTCCGCGTGACCTGAAGGCGATGGGACGTCCCACGCGCGGCGCCGCGACGCCGGACCGCTGACCTTTCCGATCCCGCGCCCCGGATTGTTGAAGCAAGGGAGACATTTCTCAGCTTTGACGTTATCTTGGCGTGAATCTATCAGGCGATCCTGATATGGACTCATTCTCAGATGAGGGCGACGGACGGGAAGGGAAGGGTGCAGGTGGGCAGAAACGTAGGAGTCGGGCCTGCTCTGAGCGATCCGGCCAGGCGACGTTTCATGGGGTACTCCGGGATCGGGGCGCTGGCACTGGCGTTCGGGCCGTTGCAGGCGGAGCCGTCGACCCTGACCCGCGAGGTGTCCCGGTTCAAGGACGATCCGTTCAGCCTCGGCATCGCGTCCGGCGATCCGTTGCCCGACTCGGTCGTGCTGTGGACGCGGCTGGCACCGGAACCGCTGGCATCGCTCGGCGGGATGGAGCCGCACCGCGTCCCCGTCCGCTGGCAGGTCGCCGAGGACGCGAAGTTCCGCAGCGTCGTCCGGCAGGGGACGGCGACCGCAAGGCCGGAGTACGCGCACTCGGTGCACGTCGACGTGCGCGGCCTGCGGCCCGGACGGGAATACTTCTACCGGTTCCAGGCGGGCAACGAGATCTCACCGACCGGACGGACCAAGACCGCCCCCGCACCCGGGGCAACGGCGAGCGCGTTCACCTTCGGGATGGTGTCGTGCCAGGCATGGTTCGACGGTTACTACACCGCGTACGGCCACCTGGCCGAGGAGGACCTCGACCTGGTCGTTCATCTCGGCGACTACCTGTACGAATACGGCGTGCAGACCAATGGCGGCAGGCCGGACACGCCGGTGCCGGACAAGTTCCACACCCCCACCGTTCACCTGTCCGAATATCGCGACCGGTACGCGCTCTACAAACTCGACCCGGAGCTGCAGGCCGCGCACGCCATGGCACCGTGGCTCGTCACCTGGGACGACCACGAGGTCGTCGACAACTACGCCGCCCTCGCCCATCCGTCGGCGCCGCCGGAGGACTTCCTCGTCCGCCGCGCCAACGCGTACCGGGCATACTGGGAGCACATGCCGCTGCGGGCACTGGAGCCGGTCGGTCAGAACATGTCGCTGTACCGCCGGTTCACCTTCGGCCGGCTGCTGGAGTTCAGCGTCCTGGACACCCGCCAGTACCGCAGCGACCAAGCGTGCGGCGACGGCCTGGAGACCGACTGCGACCAGCGGCTGGACCCGTCCCGGACGATGCTCGGCGACGCCCAGGAGGCGTGGCTGCTGGACGGCCTCGGACGCTCGCAGGCGAAGTGGAACGTTCTGGCGCAGCAGATCATGGTGTCGCAGGTCGACTTCAACACCGATCCCGGGCAGGCGTTCGGGATGGACCTGTGGGACGGGTACAAGCCCTCCCGGGACCGGCTGCTGAACGGGATCGTCGAGCGAAAGGTGCGCAACCCGATCGTGCTGTCGGGCGACTTCCACCGCAGCATGGCCGCGAACGTCAAGCAGGACTTCGACGACCCCGCGTCCCCCACGATCGCGACGGAGTTCCTCGGTTCGTCCATCTCGTCCGGCAGGGACGGGGCGGACATGGACGAGTACGGTTCGCAGTTCCTCGCGGCCGATGACCACATCCGCTTCTACAACGGGCAGCGCGGATATATGACGTTCAACGTCACGCCCAGCACCTGGAACGCGTCCTACCGTGTCGTGCCGTACGTCCGGGAACGCGGCGCGCCCGTGTTCACCCGCGCGAGCTTCACCGTCGAGGACGGCAGGCCCGGTCTGCAGGCCGACTCCCAGAGCGCGGCACGCGGCAGGAGCTACCTGTCCGCCGGCGAGGTCGACCCTCCCGAGCCATTGAAGGGGGACCGCAAATGAGCGTTCGCAAGATCATCGCAGTGCTGGCGGTGTCGCTCACGGCGGTCGCCGGTGTCGCCCTGTACGCCGGCGCGGCCTCCGCCGCCAGGCAGGGACACGGGTCGGTCACGATGACGGTGCAGTCCCGGTCGCTGGACGTGCTCGCCGCCCCGTGCGGAGGCAGGCCGCTGGTGGTCGACCTCGCCAACTCCGGCTCCGAGGGCGCGTACGTCGACGTGTTCATCACGCCGGAGCGCCCACTCGTCACCTCACATGATGTCATCTCGACCTACGTGCCGCCGAACGACAACGTCGTCCTCCGAGCGCAGATCTCTGCGCCGCTCGGTTCCGCCGGAGGGACACACGACGTGTCGCTGCGGCTGGGGCCGCGCGGGCATCGGCAGCAGACGGCCGTCACGGTCACGCCGAAGCCGTCCGGGCCGGGCGCCAACCTCGCCCTCGGCGGTCCCGTCAGTGCCTCGTCCACGCACGGCAACTTCCACGCCTGCGGCGGCGTGGACGGCAACACCGACTCCGAGGACTGGTCCACGCGGACAGGCTGGAACGACGGCACGCGCGCGGTGTTCCCGGACACCTACACGGTCGAGTTCGGCGGCCCGCAGCCGATCAACCGGATCGTCCTGTACACGCTGGACTCCGCGCGCTACCCCGCTGCCCGCTACGGCCTGCGCGACTTCGACGTTCAGGTGCTCGGCAGCGGCGACGAGTGGACGACGGTGTCGAGCGTCCGCGGCAACATCACGGGGCGGCTGGAGATTTCGCCTGATCCGGTGGTCTCCACCACGTCCGTACGCATCGTCGCGCTCGCGTCCAACAGCGGCGACTACTCCCGGATCGTCGAACTGGAGGTGTACCAGGACTCGTAATCGCCGCCCTTCGCCGACGTGAGGCCGCCGCACGGCCTGGCGATGACCGGTCCGGAGCCCCCGCTTCAGCACCGCCGAGCTCACCTGGCCGACGAGGCACCGGCGATGCGCGACCTGATGCCGCCGGCCGCCGAGAGCCGCACGGTCGGCGGCTCGAACGAACGCTTCGACGGCGCCGTCGGCCACTGACGCCATCGAGCCGCTGACGAGCGGATCGCGGACGAGGACACCGCTGATGAGGGTGAAGGACCCGTTCCCGGCCACCCGTGCGCTGCCTTGCACGGGACGGTGCCGGCGGCGCTCGCCACGGCATCTTCACGACGGGGCTTCGTGAACCGTTCACCCGGTCGGTAGCAGACCATCCCGGCGACCGAGACGTGCCCGCCGTGGCCGCCGCCGTGGCCGCCGCCGTGCACCCTCACCGTGCACCCTCCACCTGCGGCCGGTGTCCCCGCCGGCTCCAGGTGCGTCCTATGGGCGGCCTGAGCCCCCGACCGGTCTGAACCGCCCCGGGCGCGTTGACGTGCGGCTGCCGGAGAGGTTGGGCAATCTCGGTCCGGTGACGGCGTCGCCGGTGCCGCCGCGCCGCTTGCATGTCCCGCTCGACCGCAGCACGCTGACCACCCACGTCGCCGCTCCGCGCGGCCCCGGCCCCGCCGCATCCTGCGCCGGGCCTCGGGGGCGGCGAGTTTCCACGGAGGAACGCCGATGAGCCATCGCATCATGCCGAACGCCGAGGTCGACCCGTCCGCGGAACTCGGGGCCGGGACCACCGTGTGGGGCCTCGCCCAGATCCGCGAGGGCGCGCGGCTCGGCGCGGGCTGCATCGTAGGGCGCGGCGCGTACGTGGGCACGGGCGTGCGGATCGGCGACAACGTCAAGCTCCAGAACCACGCGCTCGTCTACGAGCCGGCCGTGCTTGAGGACGGCGTGTTCGTCGGGCCCGCGGTCGTCCTCACCAACGATCGCGCGCCCCGCTCGGTGACCCCGGACGGGACGCTGAAGCGGACCGCCGACTGGGAGGCCGTCGGGGTGCACGTCGCCGAGGGCGCCTCGCTCGGCGCGCGCAGCGTGTGCGTCGCGCCGGTGCGGATCGGGCGCTGGGCGATGGTCGCGGCCGGGGCGGTCGTGACCCGCGACGTTCCCGACTTCGGCCTGGTCGCGGGCGTTCCCGCCCGGCGGATCGGCTGGGTCGGCCGTGCCGGGGCCCGGCTGGCCGAGCGGCCGGGCGAGCCGGGCGCGTGGGAGTGCCCGGAGACCGGCGAGCGCTACGTCGAGTCGCCTGCCGCCGACGGCTCCGGAGCGACCGTCGTGGAGGCGAAGGGCTGAGCCGGTCAGGGCTCGGCGTCGAGGCTCTTGGTCTGCCGCGTCGTCACGATGAGGCCGGGGTTCCGGCGGGCCAGCCAACGGGCGAACGGCACCGACGTCCGGTCCATCACGATGACCCGGGCGAGCCCGGCCGGGTCGATGTCGCGCAGGACGCGCCGCCGGGCGATACGGGCCAGCAGGAGCGGCCGGACGTGCCGGTAGAACGGCACGAAGAGCCGCCGGTGGACGTGGCGCGAGGCCGTGATCCGCGCACGGTCCAGCCGCGCGCCCCGACGGCCGCGCCGCGCGACCGGCAGCACGACGATCCGCGGCAACCTGACGACCAGCGTGTGCTCCAGCCAGGGCAGCGGATGCCCGGCCTCGGCGCGGTCGAGCCGGTGCAGGCGCACCCGTTCGTCCAGCTCGTCCCAGCCGTCCGATCCGGCGGTCAGCAACTCGACCCGCGCCCCCTCCTCGGCCGCGAAATGACCGGCCAGCCCGATGATCCGCCCGTACTGGCGGATGGGCTTCACGTTCGGCTTGGGGTCCATGGTCAGCCCGGGGTCCATTGCCACGATCAGCACCCGCGGGGCCTGCGCACCGTTCACGTCGCCTCCGAGCATGATCAACCGCCTGCGGGGCGCCCGCGGGCGGCCAGTTCGGTCAGCCGCCGCACCAGCGGCTCCAGCGTGCGGTTCCGTTCGAAGCGGTCCGCGTAGGCGCGGGCCTCCTCCACCTGCCGCTCGGCCAGGCCGGCCGCCGCCTTCGCGGCCTCGACCATCGAGACGGCGATGTCCGCCGGTTCGAGCCCGCCCGGGTTGAACCACAGCGGGTAGCCCCGCAGCAGCTCCTCGGCCGCCGACCCGGGCGCGTGGACGGACACGATGGGCCGTCCCGCCGCCATGTACTCGAAGATCTTCCCGGACGTGACGTAGCGGCCGCCGCCGTTCAGGAACACCAGGACGTCCGAGTCGCGGTAGACGTCGACAAGATCGGTCTTCGACACCGGCCCGCGATAGCGCACCCCAGGGGCGAGCACCCGCCCATCGCCGTCCCCGTCCCCGGTTCCGGCGGCGGTTCCGGCGGCGGTTCCGGCGAATCGCCGCCGGAGCACGGTCTCGGCGCCCTTGAAGAACCCGAAGTATCCGTAGAAGTCGAGTTCTGCACGCTCCATGTCGGCATGCTCGCGGGCACGGGAAAACCCCTCGACCAGTTCCTCGATGGGCTGCTTGTCGGTGATCGTGCCGACGTAGGAGAACCGGGGCGCGTGCTCGCCCGTCTCCGCTCGTGCGGCCGGCGGCGGCTCGGTGGTCTCGGGGAGGGTGTCGGCGTCCCACCCGTTCAGGACCGTCATCATGCGGCCGGCCGCCCGCGGGTAGCGATCGGCGTGCCAGGACCGCTGACCGTCGTTGACGAACAGCGTGCTGGCCGCGGACTCCACCACCCGGCGCTCCCAGCGCCAGGCGGGATGCCCGTCCTCGTACCTCGGCTCCTCGCTGAACTGGTCGAGAGTCCAGGAGTCCCGGTAGTCGAGGACGTAGGGGGTGCGGGTCAGCTTGTGGATCAGCCACGCGGCGGCGAACGAGGCGAACGGGTTTCCCGTCGCGAGGACCACGTCGAACTTGCGTCGCGCGTGCATCCGCACCGCCCGCCGGACGGCGGCACGCGCCCAGGATGCGTAATGCTCGGGGAAGACGTGGTTCTGTCCCCACGTGTACAGCGACTGGGCGAGCTGCGGGAACGTCCCCCGGAACGCGCTGTACTCGCGCAGGTCCGTCTGCCAGGCGAACCGGTTCAGCTTGGGCCTCACCAGGGTGATCCGCGGATCGATCGTCTCCATCAGCTTGTCGTCGACCGAGCCGAGCGTGCCGTACAGGAACGGCAGCGGCGCCGCGAAGACCGTGACGTCCCAGCCCAGCTCGGCCAGCCGGTTGGCGGCCGCCCGGGGACGGAACACCCCGCTGGCGCGGGACGGCGGAAAGTAGAAGGCGAGGTACAGCAGGTGCGGGCGGCGCTCGATCATCAGGATCATCCTCGGATGTAACCGGCCGGTGGCCGCTCATGGGCAACGGAGGCGATGGAGTAGGCCGGCCGCGCTCCCGCGTCCGCGATCACGTCCACCAGCTCGGACACGGTCACCAGCGACTGCGGGTCCGCGACGACGACGAGGTCGACGGAACGGCCGCGCAACTCGCGGGCGATCACCCGCCGGCGGATCGCGGCGCGGTCGCGCCGGTAGAGGCGGGCCAGCCGGTCGTCGACGGGGCGGGCGATGCGCCTCCGGTATCCGGCGTCGATGCGGTCGCCGACCCCGCGGAGCGGTCCGGGGAGGCACACGCGCAGCAGCAGCCGCGGGATCCGGTACAGCAGGATCCGTACCGCGGCGGGACGGTAGCGGCGTTCTAGCGCGGGCAGCTCGATGGCGTCGACACCGTCCGGGAGCGGCTCCCTCGCCCACGCCGACGCGTTGCGGACGAGCACGGCCGCGTCGCCGCGCTCCGCGACGACCTGCGCGGACTCCCGGATCACCGCGGGCCGGCGGGAGGCGCCGAGGGCCACGAAAAGCACGTTCACGAGCCGTTCCTCCCCGGCTGCGGCCAGGCCGCCGTCCGTACCGGCGTCTGTGCTTGCGTCCGTGCCGGCGTCCGTGCTGATTGCGGCGGCTTCAGGGAACCAGTGGCGGTGGTGGGCTTCGGCTACCACGCGATACCCGAAGCGGCCGTCCAGGACCTCGCGGGCCTTCGCGAGGTCGAGGCCGTCCGGGAAGCGGTCGCGCAGCCGGCGATAACCCGCGACGATCGACTCCGCGTTCTCCTCGACGTCGATCATCTCCCCCGCGGCGTTCTCGATTCCGGCCAGCGTCCGCTCGGGGCCGCCGCAGCGCGTGACGAGCACCGGCAGGCCGGCCGCGACCGCCTCGACGATCGTCACGCCGAAGGTCTCCCACCGGGCCGCGTGCACGAGGAGATCGTGGTCCCGCATGAGCCGCGTGGCCTCGTTCGGGTCGACCGCGCCGAGGAACGACACCGCGCGGTCGACGCCGAGTTCGGCGGCCCGCTCCGCGAGCCGTCCGGCCAGCTCGCCCGGCCCGGCCATGGTGAGTGTCAGCCCGGGGTCCTCGGCGTGGCATTCGGCGAACGCCTCCAGCAGCAGGTCGACGCCCTTGCGTTCGACGAGCGTGCCGACGTACAGCCAGCGGCGCAGCTCGGTGACGGGACGCGGCCGCAGCACGTCGAAGGAGATCGGGTTGGAGATCGTCTCGATCTTGTGGGCGAGTGCCGGGAAGGCTTCGGCGAGCTTGTCCCGCAGCACATCCGTCACCGCGAAGAAGCCGGTGCAGCGGTCCAGGACCTGCTCGTACATATCCCGCGAGTCCGGCTGCGCGAGGACCTTGTCGAGGAAGGAGGCGTGCTCGGTGACGAACACGCGGGCGTCCGGGCGGGCGTTCTCCAGCGCCGTCCATCCCCCGCGCAGCCCCACGTGCGCGTGCACGACCCCCGCCGGGATCGGCGCGCCGCCCAGCGCTTCGCGCAGCCACGACGCGTGTTCCCGCGCGAGTTCCGCGAAGGTGCAGCCCGGGACCGCCGGCACCGGGACGCGCACCAGCCGGGCGCCCGCGACCGCCGGCGCGGCGCGCAGCGCGACCGGCAGGAGCCGCCGGTGCGCCGCGCACGCCGCCGCGTACTCCGGTCCGCGCCGCAGCCACCACGCTTCGGTGTGGTAGACGGTGACCGCGTCGCAGCCCGGCGCCGTCGCCCCGACCATCGCCTGGACGAACGCCCCGGCCCACTCCTGCACCGGGTTGGGATACCAGGGCGCGACGACCGCCACGTCCCTGCCTGCTGCGCGGTTCATCGTCACACCTCGTCATGGGCGCCGATGAGGTCACCGCCGGACGCCGGCGCAGCGGACGCCGGCGAAGAGGCCGTCGCCGAAGGCGACGTCCGAGGGGCGGCGGGCAGCAGCCCGCTGTAGACGCCGTCCAGAACCTCGGCCTGCACCTCCCACGACCACTCGCGCAGCAGGTCGGGCCGGTCGTCGTACACGGCGCGGTAGCGCTGCGGATCGCCCCGCACCGCCTCGACCGCCCGCACGTAGTCGTCGACGTCCTCGGCGTGGAAGACCTCGCCCTGCCCGGTGGCCTTCACCATGCCGCCCATCGCCTGCACGTCGCTGACGACGATCGGCAGCCGTGCGTGCGAGTACTCGAAGAACTTGGTGATCAGCGCGATCTCGTGGTTGGGCCAGTGGTGGATCGGGATGACGCCGATGTCGGCCGCCGCCAGGAAGGGGACGACCTGGTCGAACGGCACGTACGGCAGCATGTGGACCCGGTCGGCGACGTCGAGTTCCACCGCGCGGGCGCGCAGCCCCCGCAGGTACTCGGATCTGGCCGTGGAGACGATCAGGGCGACGTGCAGGCGAGGCAGCCGCGGAAGCGCCTCGATCATGACGTCCAGGCCGCGCTGCACGCAGGCCCTGCCGCTGTAGACGGCGATCTGCGTGTCCGGGCCGACCTCGCACAGCTCCCGCAGGTCCGGTACGGGTTCGGTGTGCCCCGCTTCGCCCCCGGTGAGCGGGGCGTTGAGCACGACAGTCGGCCGGTGCCGCAGGCCGTGGCGCTCGACGAGCCGGTCGGCGAGGACGTCCGAGACGGTCACCACCGCGTCGGCCGCGCCGGCGTACTCGCGCTCGTAGGCGCACATGGCGGGCAGCCAGCCCGGCCGGGCGCCGCCCCACGGCTTGATGCCCGGCAGGAATTCATGGACGTCCCACACGAGCTTCGTCTCCAGCCCCCTGGCGTGCGCCCGCCGCGCGGCGCGCGCCCCCACGCCGAGCATCCGGAAGTCGTTGGCGTGGATGATGTCGGGCTCGAGTTCGTCGATGACGTACCGGTACGCGCTGTCCCAGTCCCACAGGTTGCGGTCGAGAACGCGCCAGGCGCGGTCGCCGAGGAGCGTTTGCCAGAATTTGATCGCGCACCGCTCCACGGGCGAGTGCGGGTCGTTGCGGGCCGCCGTGAGCGACTCCGTCCGGTGCGCGCGCATCGCGACCCAGCGGGCCTGGAGCCTCGCCGCGACCCGCCGCGTCAGCAGCCACGCCCCGCGCACCGGGCCGCCCCGGGGCGTGATCCGGCTCGCGGCGAGGTCGGACCGCCGGGACTGGACGAGCCGGCGCCGGTAGTTCGCCACGCTCGGGTGCGCGTACGCGAGCGGACGGCGCAGCGTGGCGCGCACGACGCTGTGCCTGTTCCGGCGGAGCGTGTGCCGCAGCGGGACGAGCCGCACACGAGCACCGCCCAGCGTCCAGGAGCGGCCCCTCCTGGCCAGGACGCAGCCGAGGAGGTGCACTTCCCAGCCGGCGGCGGCGGCGGACGCCGCCGCCTTCTGCACCCGGGAGTCGCACGCGACGTCGTTGTCGACGAGCATGACGATGCGGCCGCGCGAGGCGACGGGGAACGGCTCCTCTTCGGTCGGCTTGTCTTCTCTCAGCATGCGACCCTCCAGTCGTGGTCGGCCGAGACCGCCTGCGTCCCGGACGTGGAATGCGCTGCCGACCACGGCGCTGCGGCCGGCCGGCCCGAGCAGATCGGCGGGGTGCGAGCCCGCTCAGCAGGACGTGCGGGCATCCCCCTCCCCGTCCGGGGCGCCGATGACGACGCGGTTGACGCCTCTCCAGCGGTCCGGGTCGGTGACGCGGCGTCCGTCCACCAGGGCCTTGACGCCGGGGAGGTCGGCGGCGCCGAGGTCGCGGTACGCGGCGTGGTCGGCCTGGACGATCGCGGCGGCGACCGGTTCGCCCCGGTGCGGAGGCAGGCCGAGAGCCTCCAGTTCCTCGGCCGTGTACATCGGGTCGGAGACGTACGGGACGGCTCCCCGCGCGCGCAGCACCTCGACCGTCGGGAAGACGCCGGAGAAGGCCGTCTCCTTGACGCCGCCCCGGTACGCCGCGCCGAGGACCAGCACCGATGCGCCCGTGAGGTCGCCGTAGGCGCCGGTGAGGAGGCCAACCGCGTATTCGGGCATCGCCTCGTTGGCGTCGCGCGCGGCACGGACGATGGTCGCGTCCGGATCGTTCCAGAGGTACATGCGCGGATATACCGGGATGCAGTGACCGCCGACCGCGATGCCGGGCTGGTGGATGTGGCTGTACGGCTGGGTGTTGCACGCCTCGATCACCTTGGTCACGTCCACCCCGATCGCGCCGGCGTGGCGCGCGAACTGGTTGGCGAGGCCGATGTTGACGTCGCGGTAGGTCGTCTCGGCGAGCTTGGCCAGTTCGGCCGCCTCCGCCGAGCCGAGGTCCCACACCCCGTTGGCACGTTCCAGATCCGGACGCTCGTCGAAGTCGAGGACCTGCTCGTAGAACGCCACGCCGCGCCGTGCGGACGCGTCGTCGACACCGCCGACGAGCTTGGGATAGCGGCGCAGGTCGGCGAAGACCCGGCCGGTCAGCACCCGTTCGGGGCTGAACACCAGGTGGAAGCCGTCACCGGGGATCAGCCCCGATCCGTCGGCGAGCATCGGCATCCAGCGGTTCCTGGTGGTGCCGACGGGAAGCGTCGTCTCGTAACTGACGAGCGTCCCGGGGCGCAGCCCCTCGGCGATCGACCGCGTCGCGGCGTCCATCGCGCCGAAGTCGGGGACGCCCGCCGCGTCGACGAACAGCGGCACGACCACGACGACCGCCTCGGACCTCGCGACGGCCGCCGCCGTGTCCGTCGTCGCCGCCAGCCTCCCGTCCGCGACCGCCCCGGCGAGGAGGCGGTCCAGGCCGTCCTCGCCCGGGAACGGCTCGCGGCCCGCATTGACGTCGGCGACGACCCGCTCGTCCACGTCGGCGCCGACCACCCGGTGCCCCCTGCGCGCGAACTGCACCGCCAGCGGAAGACCGATCTTGCCGAGCGCGACCACGCAGATCCGCAGCACTGCTCACCTCCGGAGTTCGGCCCGCGCCGGGCGCGGCGACGCCGTGGCGCGAACGGGACGGGACGGAACGGGATGGAACGGGCACGTCTCGGTCATCGGCGGCACTCCTGCGCGGAACCGCCGGCCGGACGGTTCGCGGTCAGCCGGCACCCAGCACCTCCCCGTCCTGCAGCGAGACCGTCCCGCCGACCTTCGCCGACTCCAGGACGGCCGCCGAGACCTGCACGGTGCGCAGCCCCTGCCGCAGCGTCACGATGTCCCCGGCGGGACCGACCGCCGCTCCGGTGCCCGCGCGGACGGCGTCCCTGAACCGCTCATGCTCGGTCAGCAGCGGCTCCGGCTTCGGGATCGCGTACCGGATCATGTCGCCCTGCGAGACGCCGACGAACGTCCGCAGCGCCTCCCACTGGGTGCCGAACTCGCCGTTCGCGTAGAACGTCAGGTCGGCGGTGAGGGTGTCGGCCACGCAGCAGCCGCGCTCCCCGGTGACGACCGTGGTGCGCTCCTTGAGCGGGCTCAGCCAGTTCACCAGGTGGCTGACCATCGAGTCGTCCGCGAGACGGCCGACGGCGGCGACCATGTCCTCGTGCGGGCGCCCGCTGCGCGCCACCGTGTGCGCGGAGATCGACACGTAGTCCTGGCCGGTGACCCACGTGGTCAGGTCGATGTCGTGCGTGGCGAGGTCCTTGACGACCCCGACGTCGGCGATCCGGTGCGGGAACGGCCCCTGCCGACGGGTGACCACCTGGAACACCTCACCCAGCTCCCCCGCCTCCAGCCGGGCCCGCAGGCTCTGCAACGCCGGGTTGTACCGCTCGATGTGCCCGACGCCCGCGACCAGGCCGCGCGACTCGAACGCCGTCGCCAGCCGCTCCGCCGCCGCCACCGAGTCCGCCAGCGGCTTCTCGATCAGCGCGGCCACGCCGGCCTCGGCCAGCCGCAGCCCGACCTCCTCGTGCAACGCCGTCGGGCAGGCCACCACCGCGTAGTCGATTCCGAGCGCGAGCAGCTCGTCCAGGGAGCCCAGGAGTGGCGGCCCGTGCGGGGCGATCTCCGGCCGACCCGCCGGGTCCACGACCCCGGCCAGCTCCACGCCGTCCAGCGCGGACAGCACCCGGGCATGGTTGCGGCCCATCGCCCCCAGCCCGACCAGGCCCGCGCGCAGCGCGGTCACGGGGCCCCTCCGGCCTCGTTCACCGCGTCCGCCACCCGGATCAGCTCCTCCCCGGTGAGGCCGGGATGCACCGGCAGCGACAGCACCTCCGCCGCCGCGCGGTCGGTCTCGGGCAGGTCCCAGCGCGGATCCGGCCGCCCGTCCCGCAGGAACGGCGCGAGCCGGTGAACGGGCGTCGGATAGTAGACGGCGCTGCCCACGCACCGCTCGGCCAGATGCCGCCGCACCCCGTCCCGGCCGCGGACCCGGACCGTGTACTGGTGGTAGACGTGCCGCGCACCGGCCGCGACCGGCGGCGCCACCGCACCGGCGATCTTCGCGTCCAGGAACGCGGCGTTGGCGCGCCGCCGCCGCGTCCAATCCGTGAGGCGCTTCAACTGCTCACGCCCAACGGCCGCGGCCACGTCCGTCAGCCGCGCGTTCATGCCGACGACCTCGTTCGCGTACCGCTGCTCCATGCCCTGATTGCGCAGCAGCCGCAACGTCCGCGCCGTCTCCGCGTCCGCCGTGGTGACCATGCCGCCCTCCAGAGCGTGCATGTTCTTGGTCGGGTAGAAGCTGAAGCAGCCGGCCGTGCCCAGAGCACCGGCCGGAGTGCCGCGCAGCGCGGCGCCATGCGCCTGCGCCGCGTCCTCCACGACCGCGAGACCGTGCCTCTCGGCGAGCGGGACGAGCCGGTCCATCGCCGCCGGATGCCCGTACAGATGGACAGGCATGATCGCCGCCGTACGCGGCCCGACCGCCGCCGCGGCGGCGTCCGGATCGAGACAGAACGACCCCGCCTCGATGTCGGCGAACACGGGCTCGGCACCCACCAGCCGCACGACGTTGGCGGTGGCCGCGAACGTGAACGACGGCACGATCACCTCGTCACCCGGGCCGATGCCCAGCGCCAGCAGCGCCAGATACAGCGCGGACGTCCCCGAGTTGACCGCGACGCAGTGCCGCCCGGCGACCAGCCCGGCGAACTCCTCCTCGAACGCGGCGACCTCGGGCCCCTGCACGACCCGTCCGCCGCGCAGCACGCGAACCACCGCCTCGATCTCCGCATCGCCGATAACAGGACTCGCCGCGGGGATCGGCTCCTCGGCTTCCACGGGCATGAGCAGACTCCTATCGGCCGTGACCGTGCACGACTTCCCTGCACATCCGGCGAACCGTGCGCCCGCATGCACCGCGACCCAACCCGCACCGCATCGGATCAACACGGTCACCGAACGTCACTGCCGACATACCCTCTGCGTACGTGTTAATCCACACACCTCTGACCACGCCGTTCTCATCGTGGCTCGGCCGGTGTCCTGCCCGTTACCGGCGCTCGGCGTCCGAGCGAAGACGGCCTCGGATCAGGCGGAGGGCTTCGTCGCGGTCGGGTCGGTGGTGGCGGGCGCCGGCTGTGCGGGGGCGGGTTTGCTCCTGCTCGGCAGCAGGAACAGGGTCAGCACGGGGACGACGTACAGCGTCCACACCACCACCTGCAGCACCGTGGGGTCGGGCTGGAAGTTGATCGTGCCCTTGAGCAGGGTCCCGTACCAGCTGCCCGGCGGGATCGCGTCGCTGACGTCGAACGCCTTGGTGCCGAGGCCCGGCAGGAAACGCGCCTCCTGGAGGTCGTGGAAGCCGTAGGCGAGCACACCGGCGGCCACGACCACCAGCATCGCGCCCGTCCACGTGAAGAAGCGGGCCAGGTTGATCTTCAGGGCGCCGCGGTAGAACAGCCAGCCGAGCAGCACCGCCGTGGCCAGGCCGAGCGCCGCGCCGGCCAGCGGGCGCACCCCGTCGCCGGTGGCCTGTACCGCCGACCAGATGAACAGCGCGGTCTCCAGCCCTTCCCGGCCGACGGCCAGGAACGCCGTGACCACCAGGGCGGTGGTGCCCATGACGAGGGCCTGGTCGAGCTTGCCGTGCAGTTCGGCCTTCAGGTGCCGGGCGGTGCGCCGCATCCAGAAAACCATCCAGGTCACCAGGCCCACCGCGATGATCGACAGGGTGCCGCCGAGGAGCTCCTGCGCCTCGAACGTCAGCGTCGTCGTCCCGTACTGCAGGATCGCGCCGAAGGCGAGGCTGATCCCGACCGCGATGGCCACGCCCGCCCAAATGGGCCGCAGCGCGTCCCGCCGCTCGGTCTTGACCAGGTACGCGACCAGGATGCAGACGATGAGGCTGGCCTCCAGGCCCTCCCGCAGCCCGATCAGATAGTTGGCGAACATCAGGAGAACAGCTCCTTGCCCCACCAGCCGGCCGCGTCCCGGACCCCGGGCGGGATCGCGAAGACCGCCGAGCCGACGTGCTGGATGTACTCGTTGAGGGCGTCGATGCGGGCGAGGCTCGTCTGCACCGGCAGGAACCCGCGGCGGATGTCGCGCTGGTAGGCCAGGAAGAACAGCCCCGCGTCGAGGCGTCCCAGGCCGTCGGTGCCGTCGGTGTAGGAGTAGCCGCGCCGCAGGAGCCGCGCCCCCTTGTTGGCGTCGGGGTGCGCCAGCCGTACGTGCGCGTCGGGCAGCATCGCGTTCAGGTTCGGCTCGTCGTGTTCGCGCTTCTTGCCGATCGGCGCGCCCTCGCCCTTGGTGCGGCCGAAGATGGCCTCCTGTTCCGTGAGGGAGGTGCGGTCCCAGGTCTCGATCCGCATCGCGATCCTGCGCGCGACCAGGTAGGAGCCCCCGGCCATCCAGGCCGGGCCGTCCTCCGGCGACGCCCACACGTGCTCGTTCAGCGCGGCCGTGTCGGTACCGGAGATGTTGCGCGTTCCGTCCTTGAAACCCAGCAGGTTGCGCGGGGTCTGCGCTTCGGGGGTGGTCGACGAGGTCTTGCCGAACCCGAGCTGCGACCAGCGCACCGTCACCTCGCCGAAGCCGATGCGGGCCAGGTTGCGGACGGCGTGCACGGCGACCTGCGGATCGTCGGCGCACGCCTGGACGCACAGGTCGCCGCCGCTGCGCGCCGGGTCGAGGTTGTCGCCGGCGAACGTCGGCAGGTCGATCAGCGCGGGCGGGCGGCGGGAGGCGATCCCGAACCGGTCCTTGCCGTCCTTGGTGAAAAGGGTGGGCCCGAAGCCGACGGTGAGGGTCAGCCGGGACGGTTTGAGTCCCAGCGCCTCGCCGGTGTCGTCGGGCGGGGCCTCGGGCGGGCCGCCGACCGCGCCGCCGCCGACCGCCCGCCCGGCCGTCATCTCCTCCGCGGCCCGCGTCCACTTCTTGAGCAGGGCGATCAGCTCGTCGCGGTCGCCGGTGGTGACGTCGAACGCGGCGAAGTGCATCCGGTCCTGGACGGGTGTGGCGATCCCCGCCTGGTGTGCGCCGTGAAACGGGACGGCCTCCCCGGCCGGAGCGTCGTCGGCGATGCCGATCGCGGCCGCGGCGGCACCGCCGGAGGCGGTCACGCCGATCGCCAGGCCCGCCCCGCCCCAGCCGAGCAGGGCCCGGCGCGAGAACGTCCTCGACTCGCCCTTGTCCGGAGATTCGGGGCCTTGGGGAGAGCCAGGGCCTTGGGGACGTTCAGGGCCTCGGGGGCTCATCGCGGCCTCCCTCACTTCGCGACGGCGGCGGCCAGCTTCGACAGCGGCTCGGCCAGGGCGTTGACCCCGTCCGACAGCTTCTTGCGGTCGTCGTCGCCGACGGTGTCGTAGGCGACGAAGCCGGCGGGGCGGTCCTCGTCGCGGTACTTGCCGAGCAGGTCGAACAGCGCCGCGAACTGCGTGTCCAGCTCCTTGGCGAGCGCCGGCTCCTTTTCGGTCACCACCGGCTTGAGCAGGTCGTAGGCCTTCTTGGCGCCCTCGACGTTGGCGTGGAAGTCGATGAGGTCGGTGTGGCTGTAGCGCTCTTCCTCGCCGGTGACCTTGCCGGTGGCGACCTCGTCCAGCAGTTCCTTCGCGCCGTTGGCCATGCCGGTCGCGGTGATCTCGGCGGTGCCGACGCGCTTCTGCCAGTCCCGCAGGTCGGTGATGAGCTGGTCGGCGAGCTTCTTCTCCTCGTCGCCGATCTTGCCGTCCTGCCACAGCGCCTTCTCCAGGCGGTGCCAGCCGGTCCACTTCTGGCCCTGTTCGAGGCCGTCCTCACGGACGTCGACCTTGGGGTCGATGTCGCCGAACGACTCGGCGACCGGCTCGGTGCGCTCCCAGCCGACGCGGGACAGCGCGTAGGTCTTCTTGGCGCCCTCGACGTCGCCCGCCTTGACGGCGGCGGCGAACTTCTCCGCCTTGGGCAGGGTCTCGTCGGCCTGCGCCTGCGCGTACTTGCGGTACTCGGCGACGGCGCGGTCCAGGCGCGGGTCCTGCGCCTTGACCGAGCCCTGGCCGGTGGCGGTCACCTTCTGCCGGATGCCGTCGCCCTTCATGCCGGGCTTGCAGGCGATCTCGTACGACCCGGCCTTGACCTCGGCGGTGATGTCGGCCGTGGTGCCCGGCCCGATGTTCTCCCGCTCGGTGACGATCCGGTCGCCGGGCGCGTAGATGTAGACCTCGGTGACCTTGGAGCCCTTGTTCTCCACGTGCAGCTGGACGTGCCCGGCCGGGAACTCCGTGCGCGACACCTCGCACTCGGTGTCGCCGGCGGTGACCTGGATCACGTCCGATCCGCCGCCGCCTTTCTCCGCACAGCCGGGGACGCTCACGAGCGCCACGAGAGCGGCCACGACGGCCGCGCAGCTTCGGAGATGACGGACGGCTTTCATGCTCGGCTCCAGGACGATCGGGCGGGGAAGCACCTCGCCGGCAAATTAGGCGAGCCTAATTTAGCTTAGCTTTACCTAAGATATCCAGGTGCCTGTCCGGATCCGGCATTCCGGCCTGGCCGGGGCCGGTGGTGTGGGCGCCGCTCCGCGAACTCCGCCGGCCCGATCCGCCGTACGTCCCGCGGCGTAGCGGCCGATACCGCGCGGTGCTGATGTGCGACCGCCCTGACGGGCGGCAAAGTGGACGGGCCAGGCCAGCGCGTGGAAGGACCATCCAGCGATGACCGTCCTGAGTCACCGTCAACGACTGCACGCGTGGGCGGACGCGGGAGTGGCGGCCGCGCTGGTGGGGGCCGGACTGATCTCGGCGCCCGTGCAGGACGGGTTCAGCGACGCCGACCGGCCCGTCGACGCCGTCTCGTTGATCTGCATCACGGTGGCCGGTGCCGCCACCGCGGGGCGGCACCGGTGGCCCATGCCCGTGCTGGTCGTGGCGGCAGCGGCGACCGCGACCTATCTGATGCTGAGTTACCCGTACGGCCCCATCATGTTCTCCCTGGCCGTGGCGGTCTACGGCGCCGCCCGCCGGGTCGGCGCGGTCACCGCGCTGCTGATGTCGGCGGGCGTCTTCCTGGTGCTGGCCCGCCACGCGCTGACCCATCCGGCCTCGCTGCCGGGGTTCTCCAGCCTGCCGCCGCTGCTGGCGTGGGTGGCGATCCCGTACGCCGCGGGCGCCGCCCGCAGGGTGGTGGTCACCGGCCGGGTCCGCGAGCGCGCCGAGGCCGATCGGCGGCTCGTCGACGCCGAACGGCTCAGGGTCGCCCAGGAGGTGCACGACGTGGTCGGTCACGGGCTCGCCGCGATCCAGATGCAGGCCGACATCGCCCTGCACCTGCGCGACCGCGATCCGGCGCAGTCGACCCGGGCGCTGACCGCGATAAGCCGGGCCAGCTCCGAGGCACTGGACGAACTCCGGGCCGCGTTGGCGTCCATCCACCCCGCCGGTGACGGCGGGTCCGGCGCCGCGGGAGCCGATGCCGCCACGCGCGCTCCGAGCCCTGGCCTGGCGCTGGTCGAGGATCTGCGGGACAGGGTGGAGGCGGCAGGGGTGAGCGTCGACCTCGCCGTCCGCGGGCGAGTCCGCCGCCTGCCGCCCGCCGTCGACCTCGCGGCCTACCGGGTACTGCAGGAGGCCCTGACCAATGTGGTGAAACACTCCGCCCATCCGAAGGCCGAGGTGAGCATCGCCTACGGCGGCTCCAGCATCGGCGTCCGGGTGGCGAACCAGGACCTGGCAGCCTGCGCTCCCGTCGCCGAGGGACTCGGCGTGACCGGCATGCGGCGTCGCGTGGAACACCTCGGCGGCCGGTTCGCCGCGGGACCGGACGGCGACGGCACCAGGTTCGTGGTGCGCGCCGAGATCCCTGTGGAGGCGGAGTGACGACCGAACACGGCGGCGGAGACGGGCAGGCGGTGCCGGGACCGCTGTCGGTGCTGATCGTCGACGACCAGGATCTGGTGCGGCTCGGCCTGCGGGCCCTGTTCGAGCAGGAACCCGGTTTCACGGTGGCCGGGGAGGCCGGCGACGGGCTGGCGGCGGTCGAGGAGGCGGTGCGGGCACGGCCGGACGTGGTGCTGATGGACATCCGGATGCCCGGTATCGACGGGCTCGCCGCCACCGGCCGGATCACCGCGCACCCCGACCTGGCCGGCACGCGGGTGATCGTGCTGACCACCTTCGAACACGACGAGTACGTCTTCGACGCACTCCGCCGGGGTGCCAGCGGATTCCTGCTGAAGAACACTCCGCCCGCCCAGCTGCTCGACGCGGTCCGCACCGTCGCCGACGGCGGTGCGCTCCTTTCCCCGACGGTGACCCGGACCCTCATCCGCGAGTTCACCGGGCTGTCGCCTCGCTCGGCCGTCCCCCATCCCCGGCTCGGCCGGCTCACCGAGCGGGAACGCGAGATCCTCGTCCTGGTGGCCCAGGGGCTCAACAACCATGAGATCGCCGAACGGCTCGTGCTCAGCCCCGCCACCGCGCGCACCCATGTCAGCCGGGCCATGACGAAGCTCGAGGTGCGGGACCGTGCGCAGCTCGTGGTGGTCGCCTATCAGTCCGGGCTCCTTTGACCCTGCGGATTGAGGCGGCACTGCAATTGAGGCGGCACGATCAGCCGCCGTCCATCTCGCTGCGGAGAAGGGTCGCCAGCTCGGTGCGGTTGGACAAGCCGAGCTTGGCGTACATGCGGGCGAGGTGCGCCTTGACCGTGCTGCGGCTCATGTAGAGCCGTTCCGCGATCTGCGGGTTCGACAGCCCGTCGCCGGCGAGCCGGGCCACGTCCAGTTCGGTGGGGGTGAGGGCGCCGAGGAGACCGGGCGCCTGGGTGCGCGTGCCCCTGCCGCGGGTGCGGGCGGCGACCAGGACGTCCAGGTCGGCGGCCGCGCCCTCTTCCCACGCCGCGCGGAACCTCGCCTCCTCGACCGCCGCGCGCACCGCCTTGATCATTTCTTCGTGGGTCCGCCGGTCCACCTGGTGGCGCGGATACCCCATGGCCGACCTGGCGCTCTCCCCGGCGCCGCAGAGCCGCGCGGCCTCCTCGGCGTCTCCGGCCTCGGCGGCCAGGCGCGCGAGCGCGTCGAGGCTGTCGGCGTAGCCCAGCCGGACACCGTTGTCCCGGCGTGCCACGAGTGCCTGCACATGCAGTTCCCGTGCCTTGGCCGGATCGTCCCCGGCGACCAGCCTGCCGTGTTCGTCGAGGGCGTCCGCGTACTCGTACCAGCCGCCGAACGCCCGCAGCTGGCGTAGCCCCTGGCGGACGCGGAGCGCCGCCTCTTCGCGCCTGCCCGACCGGCGCAGGGCACCGACCAGTCCGGGGAAGCAGCGGGCGGCCGTCCAGTCCCTGCCGTGCTCCCCGAGACGGGCCACTCCCTTCTCGAACCACTCCACCGCCTCGTCCAGGCGCCCTTCCCAGAGGTGGACGAGCCCGTAAGGCACCATGAAGCCGACCACGTCCGCCTCGCGGGCGGTGTCCAGCGATCCCACGATCGGCTCCATGAGCGTGCGCGCCTCCTCCAGCGCGCCGGACATCGCGAGCGCGTAGGCCGCGTTGCAGGTGAGCGTGCCCACGGCGAAGTAGTCGCGCAGAGGCCGGGCCATGTCGACCACCTCGCGCCCGACGGCGACCGCGGCGGGGACGTCGCCGCCGAGCAGTAGGGTGAAGATCTCCACCCCCCGGGCGAACGCGGCGCAGAACCTGTCGTTCCGGCTCCGGCTGCGGTAGAACGCCGGACGTGCCACGGCGACGGCCTCTTCGTTGCGGTTCCGGGCCAGGAGTGAGTAGGCCTCCACCGTGGCGGCCCAGTCACGTCCGAAGGGCTCGCCGGCGTTCTCGGCGGCCGACTGCGCAGCACGGGTCTGCTCCTCGCAGCGCTCGAAGTCGGAGAAGAACTCCCGGAAGGCGCCGAACGCCAGGCAGCGGGCCCGGGTCGGCTCGTCGCCGGCGAGCTCGGCGATCCGCGCCCCGCGCCGTGCGGCCTCGGTCACCAGTGTGAGGCGGCCGGCGGCCATCCCGAGCATCGTCTGGCCGGCGTACAGCCGGGCCTGGAGGGCGGACTCCTCCCGGGGAGCGAGCCCGGCGGCCGACTCCAGCATCTGGAGCCCGTCCCCGATGTGCCCGTGGACGAGCCACTGGCGCGCCATCGCCGCCGCGAGTCTCCGGCCGCGATCCGCCTGACCGGGCGGCGGGGAGGGCGGCTGGGACAGGCCCCACCGCAACGCGGCGCCGATGTCGGGCCGGTGACCTTCGAGGACGATCCGCCACCGGTCCTGGTCGACGTCCATCCCGGCCTCGGCTTCCTCGGCGAGGGCGAGGAAGTAGTCCAGGTGGCGGTCGCGGACCGCCTCGGCCTCCCCGGCGGCGCGAAGCTCGGCGCCGGCGAACTGGCGGACGGTGTCCAGCATGCGGTACCGCAGTTCCCCGCCGACCTCCCGGACGGTCACCAGGGAGGCGTCCAGCAGCCGGCTCACGAGGACGAGCGTGTCCGGGAGGCCGGAGCCGCCCGCGCCCGTGTCGTCGCCGGCGACGGCTCGGGCGGCTTCGAGCGTGAACGCGCCGGCGAAGACGGACACGCGCCGGAACAGACGCCGTTCTTCATCGTCCAGCAGCGCGTGACTCCACGCCATCGACGCCTGCAAGGTCTGGTGGCGCGCCACCGCGTTGCGAGGACCGCCGACGAGCAGGCGGAACGAGTCGTCGAGGCCCCTGTCGATCTGTACCGGGGTGAGCGCGCGCACCCAGGCGGCGGCCAGCTCGATGGCGAGCGGCAGGTGGTCGACGCGGGCGCAGACCGCGGCGACGTGCTCTCCCGCACGATCGGCGTCGAAGCCGGGCGCGACCAAGGTCGCGCGTTCGGCGAACAGCCGCGCCGCCTCGTCCGGCCGCAGGGACGGCACACGCCAGACCATCTCCCCCGCGATCCCGAGCGGCTCGCGGCTGGTCGCCAGCACGGAGGTCCCCGGTGATCGCGTGAGCAGGGCGGCCACGAGTTCGCCCACCGCGTCCAGGAGGTGTTCACAGGTGTCGAGCCAGATCAGCAGCCGCCGCCCGTGCAGCTGGGCGGCCAGCCTGCCCATCTGGTCACCGCCGGGTTCGACGGCGACGCCGACGGCCGATGCCACGGTCGCGGGGACCAGCGACGGGTCGGTGACCGGCCCCAGGTCGACGAACCTCGTCCCGTCCTGCCAGGACGGGCCGGCCCGGTCCGCGACCCGCGCGGCGAGCCGCGTCTTGCCGCAGCCGCCGACGCCGGTCAGCGTCACCAGCCGCCGCTGCGCGATCAGCCCCGTCACCTCCGCCAGTTCGGCCTCACGGCCGACGAAGCTGGTCAGCTCCTCCGGGGGGCGGGCCACGTCGCTCACCGGTGCACCGTCCTCTCCCCCCGGGGCCGCACGGCCGCCGATGCGTCCGCTCATGACCACACGGTCGGGGTTCCTCCCGGCTGCGGCGTCCGCTGCCGGACGTACTCGGGCGTACGCCCGGGGACGTACTCCCGGCCCCGGCGGCGCGTCGGCCATTCGGCCGGCACCACCGCCGCCCCTGCCCATCTGGCCGACGGTACGACGCGGACCGTACGGGCGGGCGCCGGCGTGCACCGCGTGGCGTACCCGAAGTGTCGACGCGCAACGGACGGCATCCGGGCTGCGAAGCGGGATCGTCGTCGTGTGGAGACGGGACGGGCTCGTGTGGACGGGACGGAATGGCCACTTGGGCGATGTCCGGCGGCCGGCCATGGAGTCAGCTTCGAAAGCGGTCGATCGCTCGGCAGTCCGTCCCGAGGAAGACCGAGGACGACCAGTGCAGGCCCGTGAAAGACCGATGAAGACGATGAAGACCGATGAAGAAAGGCATGAAGAGATGGCGGCAAACGAACGATCTCTCGCGCACGGCTCGCGGCCGCAGGGCGGCGGGGCCGCATGGCGGCTCCTCGCGGGCTCGATCGCCTTCCTGGTGTTCTACCTGAGCGTCAGCTTCGTCACGCCGAGCCTGGCCTCCGACGCGCTCCCGCTTCCCAACGACCCGGCCGCGGAGACCCGGGCGTGGTACGCCGGCAACGCGGCCGCGGCGGTGGCCACGGGCGTCTGCCAGCTGCTGTCGGTGGCGTTCCTGGCGTTGTTCGTGCAGGGTCTGGTCCGCGCGGCCGCGGGTCCGGAGCGGGAAAGGATCGCGGGCAGGGCCCGCGCCTGGGGGTACGGGGCCGTCGCGCTCATGGCCGCGTCCAGCGTGCTGTCCTGGACGCTGGCCGCCGTCGCCTCGTCGGCGTCGGTCGACACGGTGTCGGTGCTGCGCACGGCGAACTTCATCGCCGGCGGGACCGCGCACGTGGTGGCGCTCGGCGTCTTCGTCCTGCTGGCGTCGCGGATGCCGGGGTTCGGCAAGGGCGTCCGGGGGTTCGCCTGGGTGGTCGCGGTCCCGGCCGTCGCGTCCCTGATCTCCATCGTGGTGTTCGAGGGCGCCGCCCTCATCCTGCTCGGCCGCCTGCTGGGCATGATCTGGACGATCAGCGCGGCCGTCAGCGTGACCCGCGGCCTCTCACGGGGGACGTGGCCGGCCGCACGCGGACCCCGGACCATGACCGTCCTCTCGCCCCAGGGGGAATCATGACCGCCGCACTGACCAGATCGCCGTCCGCGACCCGGCGGCAGGAGGGCCTGTTCCGGCTCGGCAAGAAATGGCGCAAGGCGACGCTCGTCGTCCATATCGTTTCGGCCGGCGCCTGGATCGGGATCGACGTCATGGTGGCGGTCCTGGTCCTCACGGGACGGTTCGGAACGTCCGACGAGGTGCGCGGCCTGGCCTATGAGGCGCTGGCGGCCTTCGTCGTCTGGCCGATGCTGACCTCGGGCCTGGTCTGCCTGATCACCGGGATCATCCTGGGCCTCGGCACGCGATGGGGGCTGCTGCGCTACTGGTGGGTCGCCATCAAGCTCGCCCTCAACCTCACTTTGTGCGCCCTCATCCTGGTGGCTCTGCAGCCGGGAATGGACGAGGTCGGCGAGTACGGCCGGAGCCTCGGCACCGGCGTGCCCGAGCCGACGGACGTCTCGAACCTGTTCTTCCCGCCGGCGGTGTCGCTGACGACTCTGACGCTCGCGACCGTGCTCGCCGTGGCCAAGCCGTGGGGCCGGATCCGCCGCGCACGCAAGGAAGGCGGACCCCGATGACGACGGCATTGACCACCAGCGGGCTGACCAAGCGGTACGGCTCCCTCGTCGCCGTGGACGGCCTGGACCTGCACGTGCGGACCGGCGAGGTCTACGGGTTCCTCGGCCCGAACGGCGCCGGGAAGACCACGACGCTGCGCATGCTCCTCGGGCTCGTGCGCCCCACCGCGGGCTCGCTCAGCATCCTCGGGGACAACGGCCGGGCGTGGCCCTCGCCGGCGCTCGGCCGGGTCGGCGCCCTCATCGAGGGGCCGGCGTTCTACCCGTACCTGTCCGGGCAGGAGAACCTGCGGGCGCTGGCGCGCCGGGCACGGGTGTCTCGCGAACGCGTCACCGAGATCCTCGAACTCGTCGACCTCGACCAGCGTGCCAAGGACCGGTACGCCACCTACTCGCTCGGGATGAAGCAGCGGCTCGGCCTGGCCGCCGCGCTGCTCAAACGCCCCGAACTGCTCGTCCTCGACGAGCCGACCAACGGCCTGGACCCGGTCGGCATGGCCGACATGCGCCGGACGATCCGCAGGCTCGCCGAGGACGGCTGCACCGTGCTGCTCAGCAGCCACCTGCTGACCGAGGTCCGGCTGATCTGCGACCGGGTGGGGATCATCCATCGCGGCCGGCTCGTCTCGGAGCGGCCCATCGGCGAACTCGGCGGCGCCGGACGGCTGTCGGTGCGCGCCGACCCGCTCGAACGCGCCCAGGACAAGCTCGGCAGGCTGGTCGGCCCGGGCGCCGTCCGCCGGTCCGACGCGGACCTCCACCTCTCCGTGGACGCCGGGATGGCCCCGGCCATCAACCGCGCGCTCGTCGCCGAGGGCATCGCCGTCAGCGAACTGCGCTGGCACCAGCCCGACCTCGAGGAGGTCTTCCTCGAACTCACCGAAGGGAACGGCGCCGTCCAAGGGAACGCCGCCCCCGAAGGGAATGGCAACGTCGGAGGGAATGGCCATGTTTCCTGACATCCATGCCGAGATCGGCGTTCAGGCACGCCGCGCGGCCAATTGGCTGCTCCTCGCGACCGCCATCGCGTTGACCGTGACGTTCGCCTACGTCATCCCCTACGCCGGGTACAAGGGCGCCACCGAAGGCCCCGGGTCGGATCTCACGCCGATGCTCACCGGCAACTTCGCCGGTTCGGCCATCGGCGGGATGCCCGCGTTCATCGGTGCGCTGGCGCTCATTCACGGGGTCCTCATCGCCGGGAGCGACTACGCGTGGGACGTCTGGAAGACGATCCTCGTCCAGCAGCCGTCCAGGATCCGCGTGTTCCTGGCCAAGGTGGTGACGGCGGCGCTGGGCTGCCTCGTCCTCGTGGTCGTCCTCTTCGCGGTGAGCGCGGCGGCCAGCCTGGCCGTCACGACCGCGGAGGGCGGCGCCGTCGCGTGGCCCGCCGCGTCCGGCGTCGCCGAGGGCCTAGGCGCCGCGTGGCTCATCACGTCCATGTGGGCCCTGCTCGGGGTGTTCCTGGCCGTCGCGCTCCGCGCCGTCGCCCTGCCCGTGGGGATCGGGCTGGTGTGGATGCTCGCCGTGCAGAACCTGATCAGCGGGCTGGCCGCGCCGCTGCTGGACTGGGTGGACGCCCTCCAGGCGTGGCTGCCAGGCGGCGCGGCGGGGTCGCTCGCCGCCTCCCTCGGCGCGCGGGAGGACACCCCGGCCGTGGCCGAGCTCACCGGCCCGGCCCAGGCGAGCCTGGTCCTCACCGCGTACCTGCTCGTCTTCGCGATCGCCGCCGGATTCCTCCTACGCCGCCGCGACCTGTGAACCCCGCGCCCGCGTGCCCGCGGCCGGGATTGTCATCGATCCCACGGGGTATGGGATCGGCCCTGCAGGACGCATCGGGCCGTAGGGGGAGGCCGTGAGGCGGCTGAGGTTATGAAGAATCACCGTTCCGAGCCCCATGGGCCGGAGAACGAGCCTGATCTGGTGGGCCAGTACCTCACGCAGATCGGCCGGACGCCGCTGCTGACCGCCGACGAGGAGGTCGAGCTCGCCAGGCGGATCGAGGCGGGGGTGTACGCGCGTCACCTTCTGGACAGCGGGGAGACGCAGGCCGGGCGTGCCGAACTGGAGGCGGTCGCCCGGGACGGGATGCTGGCCAAGGATCACATGATCCGGGCGAATCTGCGGCTGGTGGTGGCGGCCGCACGCAAGTTCCCCCATCGCGGGCTGTCGTTCCTCGACCTCGTCCAGGAGGGCAACCTCGGGCTGATCCATGCGGTCGAGAAGTTCGACTACGCCAAGGGATACAAGTTCTCCACCTACGCGATGTGGTGGATCCGGCAGGCCATCGGGCGCGGCCTCGCCGAGAAGGCCCGGACCGTGCGGCTCCCCGCGCACGTCGTCGAGGACCTGTCCAAGCTCGCCCGGATCGAACGCGCGCTGGAGCGGGCCGGCACCGAGCCGACCGACGAGCGGGTCGCCGCCGAGGCCGGAGAGCCCGTCGAGAAGATCGTCGCGCTGCGGCGCGTCGGCCGCGACGCCATCAGCCTGGACACGGTCGTCGGCGAGGACGAGGACACCAGGGTCGGTGACCTGATCGCCGATCCCGGCGCCGTCGCGGCGCCGGACCTGGTGGAGTTCCAGCAGCTGGCGGAGGAGCTGCGGTCGATGGTCGACCGGCTGCCGCCCCGCGAGGCGCTGATCCTCACGCTGCGGTACGGCCTCAGCGACGGCCGCCCGCACACCCTCCAGGACATCGCCGACAGGATCGGCCTCACCCGCGAACGGGTCCGCCAGCTCGAGAAGCAGGCTTTGGCGCAGCTGCGCGACCCGCGGCACGGTGAGCCGCTGCTCACCTGGGTCAGCTGAGCCCCGCGTCGGCCTCCCCGTAAGTGCTGCCACGGCCGGCCGTCCCTGTGTACGGCGTCGTGTCGCGGTCTGGTCGGCGACGCCGTTCTCACGCCCTCCCGGCTCCCTGCCTGAACGAAACGCAGCGGAGCGGAGTACTCACTAGTGAGAGATGAGCGTGAGGAGCCTCATGAGCTATCCACCGCAGGCTGATTCCCGGTACGGCATGGGGCGGGACACTGCCCAGTACGGTCTCCGCGACGACGTCCGCTACGGCCTGGGCGATGCTCGCGGGACCGACTTCCTGTCGCCTCCGCCCCCTCGTACGTGGCCGCAGGACGATCCGTTCAGGCTGCCGCCGCCGTCCGATCCGTGGGCGCTGCCCGACTACGACGAGCCGCGCCGCGACCGCCGGGGCGGCCCCGGCCGGGCCGTCGTCGCGGCCGTGCTCGCGGCGCTGCTGGCCGGTGGCCTGGCCGGGGCCGTCGCGGGGCGGGTGACCGCCGGCGGCCCGCTCACGAGCCTGGCCGAGTCCACCGCCGGGCCGGTGAACGCCGGGTCCGGCGACCTCAGCGACGTCGCGGCGCGGGTGCAGGCGAGCGTGGTGTCGATCGAGGTGGAGGCGGGGAACGCGCGCGGCACCGGGTCCGGGTTCGTGATCGACCGGCAGGGGCACGTGCTGACCAATGCGCACGTCGTCGAGGACGGCGGCCGGGTCACCGTGGTGCTGGCCGACCGGAGCCGCGTCGCGGCGCGGGTGGTGGGCTCCGACAGCGCCCTCGACCTGGCGGTGGTGGCGATCCCCGCCGGGCGGAGCCCGGAGCCGCTGACGTTCGGCCGCTTCGCGGACGTGCGGGTCGGCGACCCCGTCATCGCGCTCGGCTCCCCGCTGGGCCTGCAGGGCACCGTCACCGGCGGCATCGTCAGCGCGCTGAACCGCCAGGTGCGGCTGGGCGAGGGCGGCGCGGGCACCGCCGTGCAGACCGACGCGTCCATCAACCCCGGCAACTCCGGCGGCCCGCTCGTCAACGCGCGCGGCGAGGTCATCGGGGTGAACACGGCGATCGCGACGCTGATGCGCGGCGGAGGCGGCGGCTCGATCGGCATCGGTTTCGCGATCCCCGCGGACCGGGCGCGGGCGGGGGCCCGGCGGCTCCTGCGCTGACCCCGCGGCCGGTCTAGAGGCCGAGGCGGCCGGCGTGGCGGCCGAGGAAGGCGACGACCTCGTCCTCGGGCTTGTCCGGGAGGCCCCAGATGATCTCGGTGACGCCCGCCTGCTCCCAGGCCGCCATGTCCTCGGCCGACGGGCGCGTGGCGGCCAGGACGGAGATCTCCGGCCGACCGGCGCGGCCGGCGTCGTCCCATGCGGCCCGCAGGGCGGTGGCCTTGGGCAGGATGTCCTGCTCGATCGGGGTGGTCATCCAGCCGTCGGCGTTGGCGGCGATCCACGCGAACGTCTTCGGGCCGCCGCCGGCGCCGATCAGCAGCGGGATGTGCGGCTGGACCGGCTTGGGCCAGGCCCAGGACGGGCCGAAGGAGACGAACTCCCCGGCGTAGGACGCCTGCTCCTCCGTCCACAGCGCCCGCATCGCCTCCACGTACTCCCGCAGGACCGTGCGGCGCTTGCCGGCCGGGACGTGGTGGTCGGCGAGCTCGTCGGTGTTCCAGCCGAATCCGGCACCGATCGTGACGCGGCCGCCCGACAGGTGGTCGAGCGTGGCGATGGCCTTGGCGAGGGTGATCGGGTCCGACTCCACCGGGAGCGCCACGGCCGTCGCGAGCCGGATGGACGACGTGACGGTGGCCGCGGTCGCCAGCGACACCCAGGGGTCCAGCGTGCGCATGTAGCGGTCGTCCGGGAGAGACTCGTCACCCGTGCCGGGGTGCGCGGCATCGCGCTTGACCGGGATGTGCGTGTGCTCGGGCACGTAGAACGTGTGGAACCCGTTCTCCTCTGCGGCCTTCGCCGCGGCGGCGGGCGTGATGCCCCTGTCACTGGTGAAGAGCACGATGCCATGGCGCATGGCGTCGATACTAGAACGTGTTCTAGGAGTCGGGCCAGGGGACTCCCCGCGGATCGTGAACGCTCACCCGCGGGAGAAGCGACGCACTCCTCGCGGCCAGTGGCGCCCGGTGCCCGGACCTGCCAGTATTCTGGTTACTGTCTAGTCAACAATATGACTATCAAGGTGAGTGCATGCATCCGTTCCGAGCGGCCGCCGAGGCGGGCGACCACGGCGCGATCGAGGCCCTGCTGTCCGACGACGTCGTCTTCACCAGCCCGGTGGTCTTCAAGCCGTACGCCGGCAAGCCCGTCACCACGGCGATCCTGCGCGCCGTCCTGCGGGTCTTCACCGACATCCGCTACATCCGGGAGATCAACGACGTGGGCGGCCGCGACCACGCGCTGCTCTTCGAGGCCAGGGTCGGCGAGCTGACGATCAGCGGCTGCGACTTCCTGACAATGAACGACGAAGGCCTGATCGAGGACCTGACCGTCATGGTCCGGCCGCTGTCGGCGGCCCGGGCCCTGGCCGACGCCATGGCGGCGGAATTCGAGCAGGTCGAGCGCGACCTGGCGGCGGGCTGACCGCGACCTGCCGATTTACTGACATTTCTGGTGTTGAACTGTATTTCGTTTCGGTCGGTTGACATGTCCGAAATTACGGGAGCCTGGACCTTCCCCCGGCCACGTTCCTAGGCTCGGCGGCAATCACCGAATCGCGTTCCAGGGAGTGTCATGACCACGAGTCCGGAGCTGCCCGAAATCTTGTCGGCCGACTTCGCCTCCGACCCCTACAGCGGCTACGAGGTCCTGCGCGAGCAGGCTCCGCTTCACTGGCACGAGGGGACGCAGAGCTATGTGATCTCGCGGTACGAGGATGTGGCGCGGGCCTTCCGGGACCCCGTGTTCACGACGGCGAACTACGACTGGCAGCTCGAACCTGTGCACGGACGCACCATTCTGCAGCTCAGCGGGCGTGAGCACGCGGTGCGGCGGGGGCTGGTGGCCCCGGCGTTCCGGGGCGGCGAACTGCGGGAGAAATTCCTCCCGGTGATCGAGCGGAACGCACGCACGTTGATCGACGATTTCCGCGCGGCCGGAAAGGTGGAGCTGGTCGGGCAGTTCAGCACGCATTTCCCCATCAACGTCATCGTCGACATGCTCGGGCTCGACCAGGCCGACCACGCCCGTTTCCAGCGGTGGTACACCTCGATCATCGCGTTCCTGGGGAACCTCTCCCAAGATCCGGAGGTGGCGGAGGCGGGGCTGCGGACGCGGGAGGAGCTGGCCGCCCACATGCTGCCGATCATCGCCCGCCGCCGCGAGGAGCCCGGGGACGATCTGCTGTCGCGGCTGTGCCTGGCCGAGATCGACGGGACGCGGATGAGCGACGAGGACATCAAGGCGTTCGTCAGCCTGCTCCTCGCCGCCGGCGGGGAGACGACCGACAAGGCGGTCTCCGCGCTGTTCGCGAACCTTCTCGCGCACCCGGACCAGCTCGCGGCGGTGCGGGAGGACCGCGGCCTGATCGCGCGGGCGTTCGCCGAGACGCTGCGCTTCTCGCCGCCCGTCCACATGATCATGCGGCAGCCGGCCGAGGACGTGGAGATGGGCGGCGGGACGATCCCCGCGGGCAGCACGGTCACCTGCCTGATCGGCTCGGCCAACCGGGACCCGGAACGCTACCGGGATCCCGGCCGGTTCGACATCTTCCGCGACGATCTGACGACCACGAGCGCGTTCTCCGCCGCGGCCGACCATCTGGCGTTCGCGCTGGGCCGGCACTTCTGCGTCGGCGCGCTGCTGGCCAAGGCGGAGGTCGAGGTCGGGACGAACATGCTGCTGGACGCCATGCCCGACGTCCGGCTGGCCGCACACGCCGACCCCGTCGAGCGCGGGGTGTTCACCCGTGGCCCGGCGTCCCTGCCGCTGGAGTTCACGCCGGTGGGGTGAAAGGCGCCCCGCCGGCACGGTGGGCGGCCGGGCTGAAGGTGACCGGGAGCGTGTGCAGACCCCGCATCCAGAGCGACGGCCGCCATTCCAGCTCGTCCGGCGGGACGGCCAGCGCGATGTCCGGCAGCCGGTCGAGCAGCACCTCGATGGCCGTCCGCGCGATGACCTCGGCGTGCTCCGGGGCGGGGAACGGGCAGCCGTGCTCGCCGTGCCCGAACGACAGGTGGGCGCGGTTGCCGATGTCGCCGCCGTCCGCCGGCCGGACCTGCGGGTCGGTGTTGGCCGCGGCCAGCCCCATGACCAGCAGGTCGCCGGAGCGGATGTCGCGGCCGCCCAGCCGGCAGGCGTGCACGGCCCAGCGGCCGATGAAGTTCTGCGTCGGCGTGTCCTCCCAGAGCACCTGCGTGAGCGCCTGGTCGACGCTGCTCCTGCCTCCCTGGAACGTCATGGAGAAGTGGTCGTCGACCAGCATCAGCCGCAGGGCGTTGCCGATCCAGTTGCCGGTGGGCTGCTGCGCGGCGGCCATCACCACCAGCAGGTCGATGGTCACCTCGTCGGCGGTGAGCCCCGCGGGGTGCGCCAGCAGCCGCGACGGGACGTCCGTTCCCGGGCGGAGCCGCCGCTCGGCGACCAGCCGCGCCATCCGCCGCTGGATGCGCTGATGCGCCTCGACGGCCTTCTCGTCGGCGTCGAGGGACTCGGCGACGTCCTGGGCCAGGACGGGCACATCCGCGTCGGGCAACCCGAACAGCCGGGCGATGACCAGGAGCGGGACGCGGTGGGAGTACTGCGCGACGAGATCGGCCTCCCCGCCGCCGGCGAAGCCGTCGATGAGCCCGTCGGCGAGTTCCTCGCAGATGCCGGCGAGTTCGGTGCGGTCGACGGTGTCGAGCGCGTCGCCGATCGCACCGGCCCGCCGCTGGTGTTCCTCTCCCTCGGCGAACATCACCGACGGCGTCCACCCGACATAGGGCATCAGCGGCCAGTCGTCGGGGACGCGGTCCCAGGCGTTCCAGCGGCGGCAGTCGCGCGCGAACAGCATGGGGTTGCTGGTGATGTGGTTGACCTCCCGGTAGCCGACGACGAACCACGCGGGGACGTCGCCGTCCAGCAGGACCGGGACCACCGGGCCGTGCTCGCGGCGCAGTTCACGGTAGAGCGAGGCGGGGTCGCGGGTGATGGCGGCGCCGTACAACCGCACGGCGGGGCCGTCCGGCCGGACGTTCTCGGCGGGGGCGGGCGGCTCGGTCACGACGTCGCCTCCTGGACGGCGGACGGTTCACGGAGACGGGTGAGGTGCCGGACGAGCGTGACGAGCACCGTTTTGGACGAGTCGCGGACGCGGGCGTCACAGTCGATCAGCGGGATGCCCTCGTCGAGGGACAGCGCATCCCGGACCCGGTCGAGCGTGGGCCGCCCGCCGTCGCCGAACCGGTTGACCGCCACGACGAACGGCATCGCGTGCGCCTCGAGCCGGTCGAGACTGTAGAAGCAGTCCTCCAGCCGGCGCGTGTCCACCAGGACGATGGCGCCCAGGCTTCCGGAGAACAACTGGTCCCACAGGAACCAGAACCGTTCCTGGCCCGGCGCCCCGAACAGGTAGAGCACCTTGTGCGCGTCCAGGGAGATGCGGCCGAAGTCGAATGCGACCGTGGTGGTGTTCTTGGTCTTCACCCGGCCGGGGTCGTCGATCCCGATCCCGGCCCGCGTCATGGTCTCCTCGGTGCTGAGCGGGCGGATCTCGCTGACCGAGCCGACCATGGTGGTCTTGCCCGCGCCGAATCCCCCGACGATCACGATCTTCAACGCGTCCCGGACGGTGCGGCGCAGCGGCGTACCGGCGATCTGGCCGCCGGTCCGCGCGCCGGGGGGCGGGTCAAAGGCTTTCGAGTCCAACGAGCACCTGCTTCAGCGTTTCCAGGTCGGCCTGATGCGCGGCCGGGGCCGCGGCCGAGGACGGATGGCGGACGGTGACACGGCCCGTGTCGCGCAGGTCGAGCAGCAGGATCTTCACTACGCTCACGGGCAACCGCAGATGGGAGGAGAGCTCGACGACCGCGACCGGGCTGCCTTGGCACAGCCGCAGGATCGCGGCGTGCTCGGACTGCATGCCGGCCGCCGGCTCGTCCTCGGCGACGATCAGCGCCACCAGGTCGAGCGTGTCGTCGGCGGCCTCGCTGCGGCCCCCGGTCACGGTGTAGAGCCGGTCGGGGTCCTCCCGGCTGAGAGGGCGGGGGGTCATGCGCGGACGTCGTACTCGGATCCGCGGGGCGCTGCCGTGAGGTAGCCGCCGATCTGCTCGACCAGCTCGTTCATGGAGTGCCCCACCAGGCCGACGTCGGCGAGGTCGTCGGTGACCACGGCGAGGTGGGCGCCCTCGCCCGCCGGCACGATGAGCAGCACCCCGCCGGGGAACTCCACCATCGACTGGCCCGTGCCCAGGGCGTCGCCGAACTCGCCGGAGGCGCTCAGCGAGAGGCTCTGGATGCCGGACGCGACGGCGGCGAGCTGGTCGGCCCTGTCCTCGTCGAGCCCGGCGGTGTAGCAGATCTTGAGGCCGTCCCTGGACAGCACCAGGACGTGCCGGACACCCGGCGCGCGGTCCACCAGGCCCGCGAGTAGCCAGTCGAGATCACGCTGATCGGTGCTCATCGGTTTCCGGGGCGGCCGGTGGCCCGGACGCCCCTCCTCCCATCTGTGAGTCCTGCTGTTGGTCGGTCCCGCGGGTCCGTGCGATCTCACTCGGCCGCGGCGGGCCCGGTCTCACCGTTTCCGGTCTCACCGTTTCCGGTCTCGCCGTTCCCGGTCTCCCCGGTGACGGTCCGCTCTGTCTCGGTGTCCTCCGGTCCGGCCCCGGGCACGGGGGGACGCCCGGCCGAGGACTGGCGGAACGCGGCGAAGCGGTTCCCGGCGTCACGGGGGCGATGGTCCCGGGCGGCGGCCCGCTCGGCGGGCGCGCTCGCGAGGGCGGCACCGCGGCTGCGTTTGGGCAGGACGAGATCGTCGGACTCCGCGTCGTCCGGCGGAGGCACCGCCGCCGCGTGCCGCGGCGCCGCCGGGCGAGGAGCGGCGGGGACGGCGCCGGCCGGGCCGCGCGTGCTCCGCCCGCCCCGGGCGTGCCCGGAGTCGGGCTGCGGGGAGTAGATCACGAGCTTGGCGGGGATCAGCACGATCACGCCGATGCCGCCGCGCGAGGACGGCCGGAAGCTGACCCGCAGGTCGTGCTTGCGGGCGAGCCGGCCGACGACGGCGAGGCCCAGCCTGGTGCCGGGCAGCGAGCTCAGGTCGGCGGCCTCGGAGACGAGCCGCTCGGCGCGCTGCCGTTCGCGCTGGCGCATGCCGAGACCGCCGTCCTCGATCGTGACGACGATCCCCGCGTCCTCCTCCTCGACGTACACGTGCACGGCGCTGCCCTGCGGCGAGAAGCAGGCGGCGTTGTCCATCAGCTCCGCCAGCGCGTGGATCACGCCCTCGGCGGCGAAGCCCGCGACCGCGGCGGAGCTGGTCGAGTGGTACTGGACGCGCTGGTACGCGCCGATCCGGCCCATGGCGCCGCGCAGGATGCTCTCCATCACGATCGGCTTGGTCCAGCGCCGGCCCGACCGGCCGCCGCTGAGCAGCGCGATGCTGTCGGCCAGCCGGCCCAGCTGGGAGACGCCGTGGTCGATGGCGAGCAGGTCGCCGAAGACCTTGTCGTCGCCGTAGCGGTCCTCGAGGTCGCGCAGGTCGCCGAGCATCCGGGTCGTCTGCGCCTGGATCCGCGCGGCGGCGCTCGCGCAGGCCGCCAGCGCGGCGGCGTTGGTCCGCACCCCCGCGGCGAGGTCCTCGGCGACCCGGTGCAGGACACGGCGGGTCGTGTCGTGGGCGGGCTCGGCGCACTCGGCCAGGGCGGCCGGGGCGGAGGCCCGGTCGCGCCGGATCCGGGTCGCCAGGGCGGGTACCGCGGTGTCGGCGAGCCAGGCCGCCTCCCGCACGAGGTCGTCCGACTCCGCCCGCGCCCGGGCGGCCGCGCGCTCACCGGCCGCGACGCCGTCCACGACGATGCGCAGCAGCCGGCCGAGGACGCGGTCGGTCACGGGCGGGAAGCCGGCCAGCACCTCTTCGGGCGGGGATCCGCGGCGCAGCCGGGCGACCAGGTCCGGCAGCGGCCCGTCGACGAGTTCCGCGAGGCGGCGTTCCAGCCGGTCGTCCTGGGCCGTGACCTCCTGCAGCAGGGCGTCGAGCCGCCGCGCACGCGCGGCGGAGTACGCCGCCGCCGCGATGGCGACACTGAGCGCGAGGACCAGGCCGCCGCCTCCTCCGGCGACCAGTGGACGGTGCTGCTGATCGACGATGGACAGGGCGGCCAGCCAGCCGCCGCCGCCGATGGTCGCCAGGATGAGCCAGACGAGGAGTGCGCGTTCCAAAGCGGCGCGCTCGATACGGGATCGGCCTGCGTGTACTGCCATCCATCCTGTCCTTCGAGCGACTGCGGGGACGGCCGGGCTGATCCGGCGGAGTACGGAGCCTCGCCACCAGATCGGACCACGGGGAATGCGGTCCTCGGCATGGGCGGGCGTCCGGCAGAACGCGACCATGATGCATCAACCCAGGGCGGCAACGTGAACTACTTACTGAAATTCCGGTGCCAACAGAACATTTCTGACGCACATTGTCCGAAATTGCGGAGTATCGCCGTTACGTAACGTATCGTCGCTTATATCAATTTAGGCCCGACCGTCGATCCACCCGGCGATGCCGGCCCCCGTGTCCGGCGGCCAGCGCCGACGGGGTCGCGGGAGGTCGTGGCGCATCTTGGGCAGCTTGTTGATTGCCGTCGCGACAGTGCCTAGATTGGCAGCGTCCAAGTCCCGCCCCGCAGAGGAGCAAGCCTTGTCCGTGCGAACCAAGCCACCGTTTCGGGCCGACCACGTCGGCAGTCTGCTGCGTCCGTCCGAGCTTCTGGCGGCGCGGGAGGACCATGCGCAGGGCCGCATCGACGCCGCCCGGCTCGCCGAGATCGAGGACGCCGCCATCCGCGACGTGGTGCGGCTGCAGGGCGAGGCCGGTCTGCGGTCGGCCACCGACGGGGAGTTCCGCCGCACCTCGTGGCACATGGACTTCATCTACCAGCTCGGCGGGATCAGCCCGGCGGACGAGAAGATCAAGGTGCAGTTCCACAGCGACGCCGGGGACATCGAGTTCACCACGGCGGCGCTGAGCGTGCACGACAAGGTCCGGCTGGAGCACACGATCTTCGCCGACCACTTCGCGTACCTGCAGAGCGTCGCCGGGGACGGGGTGACGCCGAAGCTGACGATCCCGTCGCCGAACATGGTCCACTACCGGGGCGGCCCGGCGTCGATCGACCCGAAGGTCTACCCCGACATCGAGGAGTTCTGGGACGACCTGGCCGCGGCCTACGCCGAGCAGGTGCGCCGGCTGGGGGAACTGGGCTGCCGGTACCTCCAGCTCGACGACACCAGCCTCGCCTACCTCAACGACCCGGCACAGCGGGCCATGATCTCCGAGCGCGGGGACGACGCCGAGCACCTGCACCTGCGCTACATCCGGCAGATCAACGCGGCGCTGGCCGGGCGGCCCGAGGGCATGAACGTCACCACGCACATGTGCCGGGGCAACTTCCGGTCGTCCTGGACGGCCGAGGGCGGCTACGACTTCGTGGCCGAGGCCCTGTTCGGCGAGCTGAACGTGGACGGCTTCTTCCTGGAGTTCGACGACGAGCGGTCGGGCGGCTTCGAGCCGCTCCGGTTCGTCCCCCCGGGCAAGATGGTCGTGCTGGGCCTGGTGACCACCAAGCGCGGCGAGCTGGAGTCCAAGGACGACCTGAAGCGCCGCATCGACGAGGCGGCGCGGCACGTCCCGCTGGAGCAGCTCTGCCTGTCGCCGCAGTGCGGGTTCTCCTCCACGGTGGAGGGCAACGCGCTGACCGCCGAGCAGCAGGCGGCGAAGCTCCGCCTCATCGCCGAGACCGCCGAGGACGTCTGGGGCTGATCACCCTGGTCGACCACTCCAGGTAGACCACTCCCCGGCTGATACGCCGGCCGGCACGACGCGCCGGCCGGCGTTTCCCGTCTCCGGCGAGCCCGCCGCACGCTGACCATCCGGTTAACGGCAGGTGAAGTTATCGTCCTCGTGACCGATCGTGATCGCGGGGCCCCAGTAGGCTCGCGGCGGACGGGTGCAGGTCAGGAGAGGAATCGGGTCATTGAGCGCGATCAATGTCGGGCAGGCCATCGTTCTCGGCATCGTGGAGGGCCTGACCGAGTTCCTCCCGGTGTCCTCGACCGGCCATCTGAAGATCACCGAGGGCCTGATGGGCGTCCCGGTGGAGGACCGCGCGGTCATCGGGTTCACCGCCGTCATCCAGACCGGGGCGATCGCGGCGGTGCTGGTGTACTTCTTCTCCGACATCGTCCGCATCGTCAAGGCCTGGGGACGCGGCATCGTCGACAAGGACGAGCGGTACCACCACGACTACAAGTTCGGCTGGTGGGTCATCTACGCCACGATCCCCGTCGTCGTCGTCGGGATCGCCGCCGACGACCTCATCCACGGCCCGCTGGCCTCGCTGTGGGTGGTCGCGGGGTCGCTGATCGGCGGCAGCGTCGTGATGTGGCTCGCGGACCGGTACGGCAGGCACAAGCGCGGTGAGGACGACACGTCCCTCACCGACGCGATGCTCATCGGCTGCTCGCAGATCCTCGCGATGCTGTTCCCCGGGTTCTCCCGCTCGGGCGCGACCATCTCCACCGGCCTGCTGCTCGGGCTGGACCGGGTCGCCGCGACCCGGCTGTCGTTCTTCATGGGCATCCCGGCGCTGACCGGCGCCGGGATCTACGAGCTGCCCTCCGCGCTGACGTCGGGCGCCGGTGCCCTCCCGCTGATCGTCGGGACCGTCGTGTCGTTCATCGTCGCCTACGCGTCCATCGCGTGGCTTCTCAGGTTCGTGGCCGGGCACAGCTTCACCTCGTTCGTGGTCTACCGGGTCGTGATCGGCCTGCTCCTCTTCGCCCTCCTCGGTGCGGGGACGTTGAACGCCTGAGCCTGGCGGTATATGGGGAACACTGGCCGTTTCATTGAGGAACCACCGGGCTTCGACCGGGAGAACGGAGCGCTGCAGCCATGAAGGACGCCATGTGGGCCGGAACCGTGGCGGTCAAGGGGCATGAGGAGGCCGAGCTCGAGGCGTACCTGGCGAGGCCGCTGAGCGACGCCCCGCGCGGCGGCGTGGTGGTGATCCACCACCTGCCCGGGTACGACGCGGGCACCAAGGAGTTCGCCCGCACGTTCGCCGCGCACGGGTACGCGGCGATCCTGCCGAACCTGTACTCGCGGGAGGGCGCCGCCGACCCCGATGACCAGGCCGCCGCGGCCCGGGCCAAGGGCGGTGTGCCGGACGAGCAGCTCGTCGGCGACGTCGCCGGGGCCGCCGCGTACCTGAACATGCTCGACCACGCCAACGGGAAGGTCGGCGTGATCGGCTACTGCTCGGGTGGGCGGCAGGCGTTCCTCGCCGCCTGCTCACTGGACCTCGACGCCGCCGTCGACTGCTACGGCGCGTTCGTCGTCGACGACCCGCCGCCGGACGCGCCGCTCGCCGTCGAGCCGATCATCTCCAGGGCGCCGGACCTGTCGTGCCCGCTGCTCGGCCTGTTCGGCGGCGACGACAGGTTCCCGGGGCCGGACGAGGTCGCGACGCTCGACGCCGAGCTGACCAGGCTCGGCAAGGAGCACGAGTTCCACAGCTATCCGGGCGCCGGGCACGCCTTCTTCGCCGTCGAGCGGCCCGCCTTCCGGCCGGAGGCCGCCAAGGACGGCTGGGCGAAGATCTTCGATTTCTTCGGCCGCCACCTGAGCGCCTGAGAGGAGACCCCATGTGCACCTACCAGACGGTGAAGGTGGAACTCGACGGTGCGGCCAAGGGCGCATCGGGCTGGTTCACGCTGACCGGCGGCGCCGTGTACGTCGATCACCCGTTCCATGCCTGCCACGAGCACACGGTCAACATCGACTTCACGAACCCGGCCGGCGGCCCGTCGGCGCGCGTCGCGGTCGAGCTGACCGAGGAGTCGGCGCTGGCGCTGGTCGAGGCCATCCAGAAGGCCCTGGCCGCCGCGCCGCCCGGCCTCGCGTCCGCGTCCGGCTCCGCCCGGAGCGCCGGCGCTTCGTGACGGCGGGGGCCGTCGCGGCTTGCGGGCCACGGTGCCCGCCGGGTCACCGGGCCGGCCGGGCCCGCGGTGTCAGCCGCCCGCGTGGGCCTTGCGCATCTCGGCGATGTCGATCTTGCGCATCGAGAACATCGCCTGGGTGGCGCGCGTCGCCTTCTCCGGGTCCGGGTCGTTGACCATCTCGAGCAGGGCCGTCGGGATGACCTGCCAGGACACTCCGAACTTGTCCTTGAGCCAGCCGCACTGGGACTCCTGGCCGCCGCCCTCCAGCAGCCGGTTCCAGTAGTGGTCGACCTCCTCCTGGTCCTCGCAGAAGACCATGAAGGAGACGGCCTCGTTGAACGTGAACTGCGGTCCGCCGTTCAGGCCGAGGAACCTCTGGCCGTTGGCTTCGAATTCGACGGTCAGCACCGCCCCGGCCGGGCCGGCATGCGCGTCGGTGGTGCGCTGGACCTTGCCCAGCCTGGAGTTCTTGAAGATCGAGACGTAGTGGTTCGCCGCCTCCTCGGCCTGTCCGTCGAACCACAGGCACGTGGTGAATCCCTCGGCTGCCATCGGTGCCTCCCGGTGGTGGGTCGTTTCAGATGCAGACCATCCCCTTCCCGGAAACTCATCGGCGGATCCCCGGCGGGCGGGATCAGCCCGGGAGGACGACCTCGGACGGGGCGGGGTCGGTGTGCAGGAGTTCCACCAGGTCGGCGCGGCGGTCCAGCACCGCCCGCTGGTTGACGTAGCCCTTGTCGGTGATCTCGCCGTGCGCGAGGGACGCCTGCTCGTCCAGCACGAGCAGCCGGACGACGCGGCGGGACGCGCCGGTCGCGCCGTCGTTCAGCCGGCGCAGCGCGGCGCCGAGGGCGGTGCGCACCTCGGCTTGCGTGGAGGTCCGCGTCCTGGCCGGATTCAACCAGACGAGTGCGCCGATGCAGTCGGTGTCGTGACCGGTGAGCACGGCGTCGGAGACGAGCCCCTCGCAGGCGCTCAGCAGCGCCGGCTTCAGCGTGCCGACGCTGACCCACGTGCCGCTCGACAGCTTGAAGTCCTCGCTGATCCGGCCGTCGAACACCAGGCCCTTGCCGGGGTCGGCGTCGTCCACCAGCCGGACGGCGTCGCCGGTGCGGTAATAGCCGTCGTCGTCGAACGCCTCCCGTGTCCGGACGGGGTCGTCGAGGTAGCCGGGCGTGACGGACGGTCCCTTCACCCGGATCTCCAGCTTCGGGCCGACCGGCGCCAGTTTGATCGACACGCCGGGGATCGGGACGCCGATGCAGTCGCTGCGGCCGGACGCGAAGTACGCCGACGTCGCGGCGGGCGCGGTCTCGGTCGCACCCCACGACGTCGTCATCGGCGCGGACGAGCCGGCGGACGCGGCGACCTTGGCGATTGCGTCCCACACCTGCTGCGGCAGCGCGGCGGCGGCGTAGAACACATAGCGCATCCGGGAGAAGAACGCTCGGGCGAACTCCGCGTCGGACTCCAGGTGCGGCAGCAGCGACGCGTACCCGGCGGGGACGTTGAAGTACACGGTCGGGCGGACGTCGGCGAGGTTGCGGACGGTGCGTTCGGCCAGTTCCGGCGGTCCGGGCTTGCCGTCGTCGACGTAAAGGCTGCCGCCGTTGGCGATGGCGAGGCCCATGTTGTGGTTGCCGCCGAACGTGTGGCTCCACGGCAGCCAGTCGAGCAGGACGGGCGGCTCGCCGGCGAGGAACGGCCAGGTCTGGCGGAGCATCTGCTGGTTGGCGCACAGCATGCGGTGCGTGTTCACCACGCCCTTGGGGCGCCCCGTCGACCCGGAGGTGAAGAGGATCTTGGCGACGGTGTCCTCGCCGACGCGGGCGAAGTGCTCGTCCACCTGGGCGGTGGGCTCGGTCGCGGCCCACTCCCGGAAGTCGCCGCGGCCGGCGAGGGGCGTCCCGCCGGCGCCGGCCGCCGCGCAGGCGGCGGTCAGCGCGGAGGCGTAGGCGGCGGGGTCGTCGGCGAACACCACGGCGGGCCGGGTCAGCGCGGCCATGTCGCGGAGCTTCGCGTGGTCCGCGTCGAGAAGCGAGTAGGCGGTGCTGACCGGGACGACGGGCGACCCGACCGTGTAGCAGGCGAGGGTCAGCAGGAGGTGCTCGACGGAGTTGCCGGACAGGACCATCACGGGACGGCCGGACGCGCCGCGGTCGAGCAGCGCCTGCGCGAGGCCGTCCGCCATGCGCCGCGCCCGGCCGTAGGCGACGCGCCGCCAGCCGCCGCCGTCGCGGTCGGCGACGAGGAGACGGCCGGGATGGGCCTCCGCCGCGTCCTGGAAAAGGTGCGCCATGCTCGCGGCATGCGGTTCGAGCGGGAGCGCGGACTCCAGGACGATCGAGCCGTCCCCGCGCCGTTCGGCGAGCGTCCTCGGCGTGGCGAACAGTTCCATCACTCACCTCGGTTCGCGGTAGGGCGCGGCACGCGCCGGCCCGGACGACCTCGGCAAGAAGCTATACAGATTGCTTGAGTACCGTCAATGGATTGTCGAATCTTGCTCGCCGCGCCACCGGCCCCGCGACCTCCCCTCCGCGGGCACGGAGCCGGTGACGCAGACCCGGAGATCCGGGTCAGCGGGTGTGGGTCGAGGCGCTGCGGTAGTCGGTGTAGGTGTAGGGGTTGTCGAGGACCTTCGTCTCGGGGACGTCCGGGTTCATGCCGGCCGCCCATTCCTGCTCGCCCATCGACGAGCGCAGGTACTCGACGGTCGACTCGATGTCGCGGCGGGCGGCGGCGAGGTCGGCGTCCACCAGGCGGTGGTCGTGCTTGACGACGCGCCCGTCCACGATCACGGTGTGGACGTCGCCGCGCTGCGCCTGGAACGCGACGTGGCCGTAGGGGTTGAGGACGGGGAACGACACCGGCGAATGGTCGTTCTTGATGAGGACGACGTCGGCCTTCTTGCCGGGTTCGAGGCTTCCGAGGTCGTCGCGGCCGATCGTCCGCGCGCCCCCGCGCGTGGCCCACTCGACGACCTGGTCGGCGCGCAGGTTGCAGTGCGTGACGGTCTCGCCCTTGTTGTGCGCCTCAAGGTGCATGCGGCAGCGGTCGGCGCCGAGCGTGGTCCGCATGGCGGAGAACAGGTCGCCGCTCCACCAGACGCTCGTGTCCATCGACAGCGACACCGGGATGTCGTGGGCGCGCAGGACCCAGGTGGGCGGGTAGCCCTGCCCGGCGCTCTGCTCGCTCTCGGTGGAGACCGAGATGGACCCGCCGGTGGCGGCGATGCGGTGGTAGGAGTCGGCGGACAGCGACGCGGCGTGCACGTACACCGTCTCGGGCGTCATGAACCCGTGGTCGTGCATGAGCTTGATGCCCTCGTCGCTGGTCGCGCCCCACACGCCTGCGTGGGTGGTGACGGGGACGCCCAGGTCGCGGGCGACCTCGAAGGCGGGCTTCTCCGGGAAGGACGGGTCGCCGGTCACGTCGAACGCGATCTGGAAGCCGAGCATGTCGCCGCCGATGAGCCTGCCGGCGAAGTCGCGGAACTCCGGCGTCCCGGTCCATTCGGCGGGCGGCGCCTGGATGTTGCCGTAGGCGAGGACGAACCGTCCGGGCACCGAGCGCAGCGCGTCCACGGCGGCGTCGGCGTGGTCGAGGGTCTGCAGGCCGTGGGACCAGTCGACGACGGTGGTGACGCCGGCGTCGATCGCCTCCAGGGCGGCGAGCACGTTGCCCGCGTGGACGTCGTCGGGGCGGAACCGCTTTCCGTGCTCCAGGTAGTACCAGACAAAGTACTGGGTCAAGGTCCAGTCGGCGCCGTAGCCGCGCATGGCGGTCTGCCACATGTGCCGGTGGGTGTCGATCATCCCGGGCATGACGATGCCGTCGGCCGCGTCGATCTCGGCGGTCCCCTCCGGTACCTGGAGGTCCGGACCCACCGCGGTGATCTTGTCGCCGGTGATGAGGACGTCGGCGCGGTCGAGGACCTCGCGCCCGTCGGTCATCGGCAGGACCGTGCCGCCGCGCAGCACCACGGGGCGGCCCGGCTCGAACTCGCTCGTCGTGTTCGGCATCGTTTGCACTCCTCGTCCTCGGGACGCTTCACCCGCCTCGCCGCCCCTCCGGAGCAGCCACGGACTGATGTCCGCTCTACGGTCAAACCTGCATGTGGCCACTCTTCCGATCGGTAGTCAAAGTGTCAACCACTTGACCAGGTTCGATATCGGCGTGGCACAATCGAGGGGGCGGACGGACGTCCGCCCAACGGACGAGCGCAATCGATGAACGAGGGAGCCCGATGACGGACGACACCGCGCGCGAAGGGCCGGGCGGCCCCCTGGCGGGGGTGCTGGTGGCGGACTTCTCCCGGATCCTGGCCGGGCCCTACGCGACGATGCTGTTGGCCGACCTGGGCGCCGAAGTGATCAAGGTGGAGGGCCCGAAGGGCGACGACACCCGCTCCTGGACGCCGCCCGCGCGCGGCGACGTGTCGACCTACTACCTCGGCATCAACCGGGGCAAGCGGTCGATCGCCCTCGACCTGCGGGACGAGGAGGACGCCGCGGCCGGCCGCGAGCTGGCCCGCCGCGCGGACGTGCTCATCGAGAACTTCAAGCCGGGCGGCCTCGCCAGGTTCGGCCTCGACTACGACTCGGTGCGCGCCGCCAACCCGGGCGTCATCTACAGCTCGATCACCGGGTTCGGGTCCGGGGCGGGACGGAACGTCCCCGGCTACGACCTGATGGTGCAGGCGATCTCCGGGCTGATGAGCCTGACCGGCGACCCGGACGGCCCGCCCTACCGCGCCGGGATCTCGGTGTTCGACGTGATGGCCGGCAACCACGCCGCGATCGGCATCCTCGCGGCGCTGCGGCACCGCGACGCGACCGGCGAGGGCCAGCACGTCGAGGTGAACCTGCTGTCGTCGGCGCTGACGGGCCTGGTCAACCACAGCTCCGCCTACGTCGCCGGCGACACCGTCCCGTACCGGATGGGCAACGCGCACCCGAGCGTGTTCCCCTACGAGCCGCTGCCGACCGCCGACAACGACCTGATCGTCACGGCGGCGAACGACGGCCAGTTCCGCAGGCTGTGCGAGGTCCTCGGCGTCCCGGACGTCCCGGACGACCCGCGGTTCGCGACCAACGCCGGCCGGACGGCCAACCGCGCGGAGCTGCGGCCGATCCTGGTCGAGCGGCTGGCGCGGCGCGGCGCCGTCGAATGGTTCGAGCTGCTGGTGGACGCGGGCGTGCCGAGCGGGCCGATCAACACGATCGACGGCGGGTTCGCGATGGCGGAGCGCTTCGAACTGGACCCGGTCGTGATGGTCGGCGAGGGCGATCACGCCGTCCCGACGACCCGGCACCCCATACGCTTCTCCCGGACGCCCGTGACGTACCGGCTGCCGCCGCCCGGGCTGGACGAGCACGGCGCCGAGCTGCGCAAGTGGCTGGCCGAGCCGCACGAGGACGGACCCCGGGAGGACGGCCGTGGCTGAGGTCCCCGAATATCCGACCGCGCTGGGGGCGTCCAGCCGCGAGACGATCATGCTGCTCGGGCACGACCTCGCGAAGGACGTGATGGGCGAGGTCGGGTTCGGCGAGCTGGCGTTCTGGCTCGCGACGCAGCGGCGGCCGGAGCCGGGCGAGACGCGCGTGTTCGAGGCCGTCCTCGCCGCACTCGCCGACCACGGCTTCACCCCGACCGCGATCGTCACCCGGCTGACGTACCTGTCGGCGCCCGACTCGGTGCAGGGCGCCCTCGCCGCCGGGCTGCTCGGCGGCGGGTCCCGGTTCCTGGGCGTCACCGAGGACACGGGCCGCTTCCTGCACGACGTCCTGACCTCGGCCGGCGGAGATCCGCCGGCCGGCCTGCCGGCGGACGACGAGGGGTGGGACGCGCTGGCGCTGCGGACCCTCCAGGCGGAGCGCGAGGCGAAGAGGTTCGTCCCCGGCCTCGGCCACCACGTGCACAAGGACGGCGACCCCCGCACGCCCCGGCTGATGGAGATCGCCGCCGAGGAGGGGCTGTTCGGGCCGCACCTGTCGCTGTTCGCCGCGATCGGCCGCGTTCACCCCGAGGTGCTCGGCAAGAGGCTCCCGCTGAACGGCGCGGGCGTCTGCGGCGCCGCGCTCGCCGACCTCGGGCTGCCGCTGGAACTGCTGCGCGGGTTCGCGCTGCTCGCCCGCACGGCCGGGCTGATCGGGCAGCTCGCCGAGGAGCTGCGCCGCCCCGTCGGCAACGAGATCTTCCTCTCGGTGGACCTCAACAACCGGTCCGTCGCCCCCGATCCCTACTCCCCCGGAGACCGTCATGGCTGAACTGGTCGCTGTGATCGCTTCGACCCACCATCCCTTCTACTACCGCGCGAGCACCTCGACCGGCGATGACCGTCCCGGCTTCGCGGACGAGTGGGTCCGCAAGGTCGAGGCGTTCCGCGAGACGCTCACCAGGGCCCGGCCGGACGTCCTGGTGATGGTCGGCTCCGACCACTTCCACCAGCTGTGGCTGGACAACATGCCGCAGTTCCTCATCGGCAAGGCGCCCTTCTACGACGCGAACTGGTACAACGAGGAACGCGAGTTCGGGCTCCCCAGGATGCTGATGAAGGGCCAGGAGGACCTGTCGGCGTACATACTGCGCGAGGGCCTGGACGCGGGCTTCGACCTGGCGTTCTCCAACGAGCTGCGCATCGACCACTCGATCACGTGCCCGATCATCACGCTGCGCCCGCAGAACGACCTGCCGATCGTGCCCGTCTACACCAACATCTTCGCGCCGCCGCTGCCGCGGCCGAAGCGGTTCGTCCAGCTCGGGAAGACGATCCGGGAGCTGGTCGAGTCGTGGCCGGGGAACCAGCGGGTCGCGGTCATCGGCACCGGGCACCTGTCGCTGGAGCTGGGCGGCCCGCGCCAGTTCGGCCCGCACGGCCCCGACCCCGCGTTCGACGCGAAGGCCGTGGAGTGGATCTCCTCCGGCGACATCGAGGGCTGCCTGTCGGAGGTGACGCTCGACAGCCTGCACGCGCCCGGCAACGCCACCCACGGGTTCATGGACTTCATGCTGATGATGGGCGTCGCCGGCGAGGGCCGCAAGGCCGACTACGTCGACACCTACGACCTGTTCCACACGATGGAGGCCTACTTCACCTGGTACCCGAACGGAGCGGCCGAGTGAGCAAGTACCTGCTGGACAAGTTCCTCTACACCGTCGACCGCGACCCGGACCTCGTCGAACGCTACCGGGACGAGCCGGAGGCGACCGTGGCGTGGTGGGAGGAGGAACAGGCCAACCGGATCATCAACTGCCACGGCGGCGAATCGAGCACCTGGCTGCGCTTCGACGACGCCGAACGGGCCGCGCTCGCCGGGCACGACTACCCGAAGCTGTTCGAGCTGGGCGCGCACCCGTTCCTGACGCTCACGCTGTTCATCGCGATGTTCGAACGCGACTACGACGAGCCGCTCGGGTTCCAGCTCGAGTACGCGCAGCGGCTCTCGCACTTCACGCTCCCCTACCCCGACATCGCGACCTGAGCCGTGCGCGCCGCCGAGATTCGTGAGACGGGCCGCCCGCCTGCGGTGGCGGAGCGGGACGCGCCCGTGCCGGGGGACGGCGAGGTGCTCGTGGACGTCCTCGCCGCGCCCATCACCCCGCTCGACCTGCTGTGCGCGACCGGAATCTCCTACTTCGGGAAGCCCGCGACGCCGTACGTGCCGGGCGTCCAGGGCGTCGGGACGTCCGGCGGCCGGACGGTCTGGTTCCCGACCGCGGCCGGGATGGCGCCGGGCGACGGCAGCATGGCCGAGGTCGCGGCCATCCCGGAGGCGGCGCTCGTGGAGCTGCCGGACGGCGCCGACCCCGTGCTCGTGGCCGCGCTCGGGCTGTCGGCGGTCGCCGCGCACATGGCGCTGACCTGGCGCGGCGGGCTGACCGCCGGGGAGCAGGTCATCGTGCTCGGCGCGGGCGGCGTCGTCGGCCAGGCCGCCGTCCAGCTCGCCCGGACGGCGGGAGCGCGGCGGATCATCGCGGGGGCGCGGTCGCCGGCCGCGCGGGAGCGGGCCGGGCGGGCGGGCGCGGACGCGGTCGTCGCGCTCGACACCGGCGACGTCGCCGAGCTGGCCCGCCGGTTCGCCGACGCCTCCGAAGGCCCCGCCGACCTGGTGCTCGACCCGCTGTTCGGTGTCCCGGCGGCGGCCGCCGCCCGCACGCTGCGCCCCGGCGGGCGGCTCGTGAACCTCGGCGGCTCGGCCGGCGAGACGAGCCCGATCGACTCCGCCACCCTGCGCGGGAAGTCGCTGCGGGTGCTCGGCTTCACCAACAACGAACTGACGGCGGAGCAGCGGGCGGAGGCGATCACGTTCGTCGCCGGGCAGGCCGCGGCCGGGAGGCTGGCCGTCGCGCACGAGACCGTCCCGCTGGAGGACGCGGCGACGGCATGGCTGCGTCAGGGCGAGGGGAAGGCGGAGGGGCGGATCGTCCTCACCCCGCGGCCGGCCGGGTGACCTGCGGGACGGTCTCCAGCCGCGCGAAGTCGGCGCTGATCTCCCCCGCCGTGTGCAGCAGCAGCGGCAGGTACTCCTCAAGGAGCCGCTCGACGGGCGTCTCGGCGGCGTGGGTGTTGACGTTGATGCCCGCGATGACCCTGCCGGAGCCGTCCCGCAGCGGCGCCGCGACCGAGCGGATGCCGCGCGCGAGCTGCTCGTCGGTCATCGCCCACCCCCGAGCCCGCACCTCGCGCAGCTCGGCGTCGCGGTCCTGCTTGGACAGGTGGACGCGCGGCTCCAGGCCGGAGCGGGTCGGCTCGGCGAGGATCCGGTCGACCTCCGCCGATTCGAGCGCGGCGAGCTGGACCTTGCCGAGCGAGGTCTGCAGGGCCGGGAACCGCGTCCCGATCTGCACCGCCAGCGCGACGATCTTCGGAACGGCGACGCGGGCGACGTACACGATGTCGGACCCGTCGAGCTGCGCGATCGAGCACGACTCGTTCGTCCGCGCGACGAGCCGTTCCATGTGCGGGCGCGCCACGTCCCACAGGCCCATCGACCGGACGTAGGCCACGCCGAGGTCGAGGACGCGCGGGGTGAGGGCGTATCCTCCCTCGTCGGCGCGCACGTAGCCGAGTTCGCGGAGGGTGAGCAGGATGCGGCGGGCGGTCGGCCGGGCGAGGCCGGTGGCCTCGGCGACCTGCGCCAGCGACATCACCGGGCGCCGCGCCTCGAAGGCGGTGATGACGTCGAGGCCCCGGGCGAGCGCCTCGATGAAATCCGGTCCGGTGCCTTCCCGTGGCATCGATCATCCCCTGCCGTCAACAACGCGGCCGTCCGCACGCGCCGGTCAGCTGTCCATCATACGGACAGCTGACCGGCCCGTGGGCGGCGGCACCCGGGTCAGGGGTAGAAGCGGAAGACCGGCTGCAGGACGCAGGCGGGCTTGTCCCCGTTCTCGATCTCGACGACGAGGTCGGGCGTGACCTGGACGCCGCCCGCGACCTCGGTCACCTCCGCGAGCGTCCCCGACAGCCGGATGCGCGCGCCGGCGGGGACGGGGGCGGGGAACCGGACCTTGTTCAGCCCGTAGTTCACCTTGGTCGTGACGCCGGTGACGTCCAGCAGCTCCGTCCACAGCGGGATGACCAGCGACAGGGTCAGGTACCCGTGGGCGATCGGGCCGCCGAACGGGCCGTCCTTCGCCCGCTCGGGGTCGACGTGGATCCACTGGTGGTCGTCCGTGGCGTCGGCGAAGGTGTTGATGCGGGCCTGGTCCACCTCCAGCCACCGGCTGGTGCCGAGCGAGCCGCCGGCCAGGCTCTTCAGGTCCTCGAACGCGACCGTCGTGCTCATGCCTGCTCCTTCTTCTCCGCATCGCCGAGGCGCAGGGCCCGGACGGCGTTGTCCTTGAGGATCTTGGGCTTGACGTGCGGTTTGATCTTCAGCTCGTCGAAGTCGGCCCGCCACCGGTCCGGCGTGATGACCGGGTAGTCGGAGCCGAACAGCACCTTGTCCTGCAGGAGGCTGTTGGCGTACCGGACGAGCTGCGGCGGGAAGTACTTCGGCGACCAGCCGGACAGGTCGATGTAGACGTTCGGCTTGTGCGTGGCGACGGCGAGGGCCTCGTCCTGCCAGGGGAACGACGGGTGCGCCAGGATGATCGTCAGGTCGGGGAGTTCGACGGCGACGTCGTCCAGCAGCATCGGGTTCGACAGGCCGAGCCGGATGCCCCCGCCGCCCGGCATGCCCGCGCCGATGCCCGTCTGCCCGGTGTGGAACAGGGCCGGGACGCCGTGCTCGGCGGCGACCTCCAGCAGCGGGTACGCGCTGCGGTCGTTGGGCGCGAAGTCCTGCAGGGACGGGTGGAACTTGATGCCCCGGACGCCGCGTTCCTCGATGAGGCGGCGGAACGTCCGCGCGCCGGCGCGTCCCTTGGCGGGGTCGATGCTGGCGAACGGGATCAGGACGTCGGGATGCTCGGCCGCGGCGTCCGCGATCTCCTCGTTCGACAGCGCCGGATGGCCGGTGGCGTTCTCGATGTCGACGGTGAACACGACGGCCGCCGTGCGCCGCTCGCGGTAGTAGGCCGCGATCTCGTGGACGTCGGGCGTGTGGTGCCCCGCGCCGAAGTACTTCGCGGACGCTTCGAGGTACTCCTCCGGCAGCGACAGGTGGCCGTGCCGGTCGGTCTCGACGTGGACGTGCACGTCGATGGCCTCCAGGGCGTCCAGGTCGAATCCGGCGGCAGGGCCGAGGCCGGTCACCGGGACGGCTCCGGCTCCGGCGCCTCGGGGAGGTTCTCTCCCACGCTCTGCTCGTGCTCGGCGAACACCGTCGGCCAGGCGGCGGCGATGTCGCCGGCGCTCCAGCCGCCGTCCCGGTAGGCGGCGACGGCCTGGGTGGGGTGCGTCCACAGCGACAGCCGGTCGCCGCCGACGCCGACGGCCTGCCCGGTGATGCCGGACGCGGCGTCGGAGGCGAGGAACGCGACGAGCCCGGCGGCGTCCTCCGGTGTCCCGAAGGCCAGGGCGCGGCGGGCGAACGGCGGCATCTCCCGTCCCTGCCGCATCTCCTCCACGAACGGGGCGAGCGCGGGGATCGTCTCGGTCATCGCGGTCGCCGCGACGGGGACGACCGCGTTGACGGTGACGTTCGCGCGGGCCAGCTCCATCGCCCAGGTGCGGACGAACCCGATGATCCCGGCCTTGGCCGCCGAGTAGTTGGTCTGGCCGAAGTTGCCGCGCTGCCCGGCCGGGGAGCCGACCAGGATGAGCCGGCCGCCCTCGCCCTGCTCGCGGAACCGCACCGCCGCCGCGCGGGCGCAGGTGAACGTCCCCTTGAGGTGGACCTGCACGACGGTGTCGAAGTCGTCGTCGGTCATCTTCCACAGCACCCGGTCGCGCAGGACACCGGCGTTGGTGACCATCACGTCGAGCCGCCCGAACTCGTCCACGGCCCGTCCGACCAGGCCCTCGGCGGCCTCGGACGTGCCGACCGCGGCGACGTGCGCGACGGCCCGCCCTCCCGAGTCGCCGATCTGCTTCGCCGCGGCCTCGGCGGTGGCCGCGTCCGCGTCGTTGACCACCACGGCCGCACCCGCTCGGGCGAGCTCCCCGGCGTAGGCGAGGCCGAGGCCTCGCCCGCCGCCGGTGACCACCGCCACCTTCCCGTTCAGATCCATTGCCACCCTTCCTGGTCCGGTCGTCCCCCGTGGCCTAGAAATTAGATTCAAAGTTGTCGTGCGTCAAGAATTAATCGAATAACCTGGGTCACAGCGATGTCGCGCGCGGTCATGGTGTGATGGCTGCCGGCGCGCCCGCGCAGGGCCCGGACCACCGCTGACGCACGACCACCAGAACGACGAGAGGACGGGGCATGACCGCCGAGCAGGACGCGTCCCAGAACCCGCGGCCGCGCCCGCGCGCCCCGCAGCAGCTGCTGTTCAGCTTCCTCGGCTCGGTCGTCCTCGACCGCGGCTATCCGCCGATCAGCTCCCGGGTCTTCCTGCACCTGCTCGACGATCTCGGGGTCGCGGAGGCGGCGGGCCGCGCCACCCTCGCCCGGATGACGCGCAAAGGCCTGCTCACCCGGGTCCGGGAAGGACGCACCGCCCGGTTCTTCCTCAGCCCGTGGGCGGAGGACCTGCTCCGCGAGGCCAAGCCCCGGGTCGACTCGCCGACGCCGTTCACCCACCCGAACGGGGAATGGACGCTGCTCAGCTACTCCATGCCGGAGAGCCGCCGCGACCTGCGCCACCAGATCCGCGCCCGGCTGATCTGGGCCGGCTTCGGCGGCCTGCGCGACGGGCTGTGGATCGCACCCGGCCGCGTCGACATCGCCGCCGTCTTCGAAGGCCCCGAGTTCGCCGAGCTGGCAGAACTGGCCGACGGGTTCTACTCCGTGCCGGTGGAGGGCACCGACGTGCCGAAGCTCCTGCACCGGGCGTGGGACGTGGACGCCATCCGCGCCGAGCACGAGTCGTTCCTCGCGACCTGGACGCCGGACCGCCGGCAGGCGGGCCGTCCCCTGACCCGCCTCACCCTCCTCGGCGCCGACTGGCTGCAGCTGCTGCGCACCGACCCCGGCCTGCCCGCCGAGCACCTCCCCGGCGACTGGCCCGCCGCGAGGTCCGCCGCCCTCTACAGGGAACGGTTCGACGCGCTCGAACCGGACGCGACCGACCAGCTGCGCAAACTCCTGGACGCCGACGCCGGCCGCCGCTGACCGTCCCACCCCGGCCCGACGCGAACCGGTCCGGTGCCGACGGGACGGCTCCACCGTGCGGCCCCCCGCGTCGCGCGGGCTGAACCCGGGCGGCGGCGAGGACGTACCTCTGGCGACGAGCACCACCCGGCCCCGGCCTCCCGGCCTCCGGGACCCACCGACGAAACGGTCGGACGCCGCACCCGGCCGAGCGGACGTCCCCGCACGCGAGGAGCACCTTTCGTGTCATCGGACTCGATCGATCCGAGCATGCTGCGCAAGAACGCGCACAGCCCGTCCTTCTTCGCCCTCCAGCGGGCCTCGTCGGGACGGCAGGACCTGGTCGACTTCTGCATCCCCTGCAACCCGTACTTCCCGACGCCCGGGATGTTCTCCCAGCTCGCGGGCGCGATGGAGCAGATCCTGAAGTACTACCCGAGCGACGCCGACACGATCGCCGCCGAGCTGTGCGCGGTGCTCGGGCACAACCCGCAGACGGTGGTGATGGGCAACGGGTCGACGGAGCTGATCACCTGGATCGACCATCTGCTGGTCCGCGAGAGCCTCGCCACGCCGATCCCGACCTTCGGGCGCTGGACGGACCAGCCGCTGGAGACCGGCAAGCGCGTCGACATGTTCCAGCTCCACGAGATGCGCGGCTTCGAGTTCGACGTCGACGCGTTCGTGCACTTCGTCCGCACGCGCGGGTCGCGGGTCGCCGTCATCTGCAACCCCAACAACCCCGACGGCGGCTACGTCCCGCGCCGCGAGGTCGTCCGGCTGCTGGACCTGCTGATCGACCTGGACCTGGTCGTCGTGGACGAGTCGTTCCTGGACTTCGTGGACGCCGAGCCGCACACCAGCGTCGCCGACGAGGCCCGCATCCGGCCCAACGCGGTCGTCCTGAAGAGCCTCGGCAAGAACTTCGGCCTGCACGGCATCAGGTTCGGCTACATGGTCGCGAACCCGGCGCTGGCGCAGATGGTCCGGTCGGCGCTGCCGAAATGGAACCTCAACTCCTTCGCCGAGGTCGTGGTGTTCCTGCTCCGCGAGCACGGCGCGGAGTACCGGGAGAGCCTGCGGCTGCTGGCCCGCGACCGGATGATGATGGCGCAGCAGCTCGCGGCGCTGCCGGGGCTGAAGGTCTTCCCGTCCCAGGGCAACTTCATCATGGTCAAGCTGCCGGACGGCAGGGACGGCGTCGCGCTGCGCGACCACCTCATCGCCCACCACGGCGTGTTCGTCCGCGAGTGCGGCAACAAGCTGGGGTCGACGAGCCAGTTCGTGCGGCTCGTCGTCCGGCCGCAGCAGGACGTGCAGCGGCTGCTGATCGGCCTCGGCTCCTACCTCTACGGCGCCGCCTCGGAGGCGCCCCCGGACAACGTCGTGTCGCCCGGGCACGGCTGGGGCGAGACCGCGCGGCCGGGCGGCGAGCAGGACGCGCCGGGCGCGGGCCGCTTCGCCGAACCGCACCATCCGGAGCCCGTCCCGCATGAGGATTTCCGGGCGGCCATTTAAGGAATGGCCGAAAACGGAGAAGTCGATTAAGTCCATCGGGTGATCTAGCCGGAGGTACCGGCCGCGTCCTACGTTGGCAGCGTTGCCATTCGCACGCGCCCGTTCACGGCGCGTTCCGACCCGACCTCCGGAGAGGATCCAATGGAGAATCCGCACGTCATCGACCCCACCGGCGGCGACGTCCAGGGGGAGGCCGCGAAATTGCGGGAAAGGGGCACGGTGACGCCCGTGGAACTCCCCGGCGGCGTGGCCGCGTGGGCCGTGACCGGTCAGGAACAGCTCAAGCAGCTGCTCGCCGATCCGATGGTGTCGAAGAACCCGAACCTGCACTGGACCAAATGGATCGACGGCGAGATCCCGCCGGACTGGCCGCTGTCGCTGTGGGTGTCGGTGCAGAACATGTTCACCGCCTACGGCGACGACCACCGGCGGCTGCGCACCATCATCTCCCGGGCGTTCACCCCGCGGCGCACCGAGGCCCTCCGGCCCGACGTCGAGCAGATCACCCGCGACCTGGTGGACCGGCTGGCGGCGTCCCCGGGAGGGCGGGCAGATCTGCGCGAGGAGTTCGCCTACCCGCTGCCGATCGAGGTGATCTGCCGGCTGTTCGGCCTTCCGGACGAGACGCGCCCGAACCTGCGCCGCTGCGTCGACGGCATCTTCAACACGGCGCTGACCGCCGAGGAGTCCCTCGCCAACCAGCGGGAGATGTACGCCATCCTGCAGGACTTCGTCGAGTACCGGCGCCGCGAGCCCGCCGACGACCTGGCCGGCGTGCTGATCTCCACGCGGGACGACGAGGGCTCGCGGCTCAGCGAGGCGGAACTGGTCGACACGCTGATCCTGATGATCTCCGCCGGTCACGAGACCACGGTGAACCTGCTCGACCAGGCGATCGTGGCGCTGCTGACGCACCCCGGGCAGTACGCCCGGGTCCGGTCCGGCGAGGTGCCGTGGGACGAGGTGATCGAGGAGACGCTGCGCTGGCAGGCGCCCGTCGCCAACCTGCCGCTGCGCTACGCCGTGGACGACATCGACGTCGGCGGCGTGACGATCCGCAAGGGCGAGGCGATCCTCGCGGCGTACGCCGCGGCGGGACGCGACCGCGCCCTGCACGGCGCGGACGCCGACCTGTTCGACCTCGACCGCGCCGACAAGGAGCACGTCTCGTTCGGGTACGGCGTGCACTTCTGCGTCGGGAAGCATCTCGCACGGATGGAGGCCGAGATCTCCCTCCCGGCGCTATTCGGGCGCTTCCCCGATATGTCCCTCGCCGTCGATCCGGCCGAACTGCGTCCGGTGGAATCGTTCATCTCCAACGGCCACCGCGAACTTCCCGTCAACCTGAATTCCTGATCCCGGCGCCGTCTTTCCGGAGTTCCGGAGTTCCGGCGTCCAGTTCTCCCTTCCGTTTCCCCGGCCGTCAGCATGAAAGGCCGGGGAAACGGCGGGTGCAATGCGGTATTGCGCGACTTCTGTTCGCCGGCCGCCGGATTCTCAGGTGTCGCGGCGGGCGCGGGCCCGGCGTTTGCCCTCGTGCATGGCCTGGACCCGGGCGATCGGGATGGTGTGGCCCTCCTCGATCAGGTCGGACGGCAGCCGCTGCGGGGGCGGCATCAGGTCGGACCAGGGATCGCGGTCGGCCACGAGGGCGGCGGCGTTCCGGATGGTGAAGTCGGCCGGGGCGACCCGGTCGAGGTCGTCCCACGGGACGGGGAACGAGACCGTCGTGCCGGGACGGATCCGCGGGCTGTAGGCGGCGACGACGGTCGCGCCGCCGGCGCGGGTCGAGTCGAGGAACACCTTGCCGCCGCGGTCCTCGCGGATGAAGGCCGTCGTGGCGAGGGCCGGGTCCAGGCGCTCGGCACGCGCCGCGAGGGCGCGGGTGGCGGCGGCCACGTCGTCGGCGCGGGCCTCCCCGTCCAGGGGCACGAACACGTGGACGCCCTTCGCGCCGCTGGTCTTGACCGCTCCCCGCAGGCCGGAGTCGTCCATCGCCCGCCGCACCAGGTGCGCGGCGGCGACCGCGGTGCCGAACGCGTCCGCTGCGGGCGGGTCGAGGTCCATGACGAGGTGGGTCGGCCTGTCCCAGGCGTCGCCGCGGAAGAGCGGCGGGTGGTATTCGACGGCACGCTGGTTGGCGAACCACAGCAGGGTGCGGCGGTCGTCGCACAGCGCATAGGACACCTCGCGCCGGGACGTCTCCGCCCACACCTTCACCGTCCGCACCCAGGACGGCGTGTACTTGGGGACGTTCTTCTGCATGAAGGGCTTCTGGCCGCGCAGCACGCGCTTGACCGACAGCGGACGGCCGGCGAGCTGCGGGATGATGCGCCCGGCGACGGCGTCCAGATAGTCGACCAGGTCGCGCTTGGTGGCGTCCGCCCCCTCGAACAGGGGCTGATCGAGGTTCGTCAGCCGGACCCCGTCGCGTTCCTCATCGGCGCTCACATGCCCAGCTTCGCACGCGGCACCGACAAGGCGGCGGCGGCCGGGCCTCGGGTAGCGTCGGAGGCATGTACGTTCCGGCACACTTCTCCGCGGACGACGCCGAGGTCGCGGAGCTGCTGGCCGGCTGCGACGCGGCCGACCTCGTCACGAACACGCCGCGGGGGCTCCTCGCGACGTTCCTGCCCGTCCTGTACGACCCCGCGGTGGGTGAGCACGGGGCGATCCTGGCGCACGTGGCGCGCAACAACGACCAGTGGCGCGAGCCCGCGTCCGGGGAGTCGCTGTTCATCGTGCACGGGCCGGACGCCTACGTGTCGCCGTCCTGGTACGCGTCCAAGGCCGAGCACGGGCGGGTGGTGCCGACGTGGAACTACCTCACCGCGCACGTCTACGGCCGCCTCGTCGTCCATGACGACCCGGCATGGGTCGAATCGATGGTCCGCCGCCTCACCGACCGGCACGAACACGGCCGCGACCCCTCGTGGTCGGTGGACGACGCCCCTGCGGCCTTCGTCGCGGGGCAGCTGCGCGCCATCGTCGGTCTCGAACTGGTCATCAGCCGGGTCGAGGCCAAGGCGAAGATGAGCCAGAACCGTCCCGGGGCCGACCGGGCCGGCGTGGTCGAGGGCTACCGGGCGCAGGGCGACGCCACGATGGCCGAGGCGGTGCGCAAGGCGTCGCGGTAGGGCACGCTTGGGACGGTGAACGCTCATGTGACGAGTCCCGTGCTCGTCGGGCGCGTCCAGGAGTCGGCCGCGCTCGACGACGCCTTCCGCGCCGCCCGGAACGGGGCGCCGTCGGCGGTCCTCCTCGGCGGTGAGGCCGGTGTGGGCAAGACCCGGCTGGTCGGCGAGTTCGCCGGCCGGGCCCGGGCGGAGGGGGCGCGGTTCCTCGTCGGCGGCTGCCTGGAGCTCGGCACCGAGGGACTGCCGTTCGCGCCGTTCACGGCGGCGCTGCGCGGGCTCGTCCGCGAGATCGGCGTGGACGGGGTCCGGGAGATGCTCCCGGACGGCGCCGGCGCGGAACTCGGGCGGCTGCTGCCCGACTTCGGCGAGGCCGACGCGGACTCGTTCACCGGCGAGGCCAGGGCCCGCCTGTTCGAGCTGGTCCTCACGCTGCTGGAACGGCTCGCCGCGTCCGCCCCGGTCGTGCTGGTCATCGAGGACGCGCACTGGGCCGACACCTCGACCCGCGACCTGCTCACGTTCCTCGTCCGCAACCTCGGCGCGGACGCCGCCCTGCTGATCGTCACCACGTACCGGACGGACGAGCTGCACCGGACGCATCCGCTGCGCCCGCTGCTCACCGAGCTGGAACGGGTGGAGCGGGTGCGCCGCGTCCCCGTGGCGCGGCTCGGCCGGGACGAGGTCGCCGAGATGGTCCGGGACGTCCTCGGCGAGCGGTGGACGGCCCGGGCCGCGGCGGACGTCTTCGCCCGCAGCGAGGGGAACCCGCTGTTCGTGGAGGCCCTGCTCGGCTCGCGCGACGACGCCGCGCTGCCGGAGTCCCTGCGCGACCTGCTGCTCGGCGCGGTCCGGCGGCTGCCGGAGGAGACCCAGGAGATCCTGCGGGTCGCCGCGGGCGGCGGGGCGCGGATCGAGCACGAGCTGCTCGCCGCGGTCGCCGGCATCGACGAGCGGGTGCTGACCCGCGGCCTGCGCCCGGCCGTCGCGGCCAACACGCTGGTCGTGGACGGCGACGGGTACGCGTTCCGGCACGCGCTGATCCGCGAGGCCGTGCACGACGACCTGCTGCCCGGCGAGCGGGCGCGGCTGCACGTCCGGTACGCGGAGGTGCTGGAGGCGCGTCCCGAGCTGATGCCGGCGCGGCAGCGTGCGGTCACGCTCGCCCACCACTGGTTCGCGGCGCACGACGTCGGGCGCGCCCTGGCCGCCGCGTGGCGGGCCGCCCGCGAGACGCGCAAGGCCCTCGCCTACGCCGAGTCGCTCCGGATGGCGTCCCGCGTGCTGGAGCTGTGGGACCGCGTCCCGGACGCGGCGGACCGCACCGGCGTCCCGCACGCCGAGGTCATCGAGGCGGCCGTCACGCTCGCGGACCTCGCGGGTGAGACCGACACCGGGATCAGGCTGGCCACGGCCGGGCTCGAAGAGACCCGCGACGACCCCGTCCGGGCCGCCCGCCTCTACGAGCGGCGCGGCCTGATGGGCATGCGGCTCGGCCGGGACGACGCCATCGAGGACCTCCGCGAGGCGGCGCGGGTGGCCCCCGCCGACCCGCCGAACCGGACCCGCGCCCGCGTCCTGGCGACGCTCGCGTACCAGGTCCAGGCCCTGCACGGCATGCGGGAGGAGTCGCGCGCCGCCGCCGAGGAGGCGCTGGCCGTCGCGCGCGACGTGGGGGACGTCCCGGTGGAGCTCCACCTGGAGCTCCGGTTCAGCTGGGACGCGCTGTTCCGCGACGACGATCCGGAGATGTTCCTCGCGCGGGTCGATCAGGCCGCCCGCCGGGCCCACGAGGTCCGCGCGTTCGAGCCGCTGCTGCGCGCGCTCACCAACCGGGCCGACGTTCTGGAGATGTACGGGCGGTCCGCGGAGGCCGCGGAGGTCGCCGCGCTCGGCGTGGCGAAGGCCGACGAGTACGGGCTCGGCAGGACCGCCGGGACCTTCCTGGCCATCAACACCGCCGAGCCGCTGATCTCGCTCGGCCGCTGGGACGAGGCGCTCACCGTGATCGACCGGGCCTTCGCGCAGGACCCGCCGGCCCTGTTCCAGGGCAGCCTGAACTTCCTCATGGGCGGCATCGCGGTGGAGCGCGGCGACCTCGACGGGGCGGAGCGGGCGGCGAAGGCGGCGCGCACCCGGATCGCGCACGGCGCCGCCCGGCGCGCCCAGGACCTCTTCCCGGTCTGCCGCCTCGACGCGCTGATCGCTCTCGGGCGCGGCCGCCCGGCGCAGGCGCTGGAGGCGCTCGGTCCCGTCCTCGCCGACCTCGGCCTGCCGGACGACTCCCGCTACGCGCTGCCGGGGCTCGTGGTCGCGGCGACCGCCTGCGCGGACCTCGGGGACACCGGCCCCCTCGCCGCGGTCCGCGCCCGCGCCGCCGGGATCCGGATCTACGGGCCCGTCCAGGAGGCGCACCGGCTGTCCCTGCTCGCCGAGTCGGCCCGCGCCGAGGGCGTCCTCGACCGGGACGCGTGGGAGGCGGCGGCGAAGGCGTGGGACGCGCTGGACCGGCCCCAGCCGCTCGCATGGGCGCTGACCCGGGCGGCCAAGGCCACCGCCGGCGTGGACCGGGACGCCGCCGCGTCCCTGCTGCGCCGCGCCGCCGGCCTCGCCGGCGAGCTCGGCGCCGTCCCGCTCCGCGAGCACATCGGCCTGCTGGCCCGCCGCGCCCGGCTCGCCCTCGGCGACGGTGAGGCCCCGTCCCGTCCCGGCCTCGGCCTGACTCCGCGCGAGGCCGAGGTGCTGCGCCTGGTCGCCGAGGGCCGCAGCAACCGCGACATCGCCGGGGCCCTGTTCATCTCCGCCAAGACCGCCAGCGTCCACGTCTCGAACATCCTGGCCAAGCTCGGCGTCTCCACCCGCACCGAGGCCGCCGCCACCGCCCACCGCCTGCGGCTGTTCGAGTGACAGGTGCTCGCGTGACCCGCGTCCGCTTCTCGTGACAAGGTCAGGCGCGGGTCACGAAGCGGTAGTCGGACCTGTCGAGGGCTTTCGTGCGGCGGCGGTAGGCCAGCATCGATCCCGGCCAGTTGCTCGCGTTGCGCCGGCCCTCCTGGAGGTACCAGCTGTCGCAGCCGCCGGCGTTCCAGACGGTCCCGTCGAGGCGCCGCTGGAGGCGCTCGTCGAACTCGGTGAGCACGCCCTCACGGACGTCCATGTACAGCACCGCCGGATCGCGCAGCGCGCGGGCGGCCTGCACGATGTAGGCGATCTGGCTTTCCAGCATGTGCACCACCGACCCGGATCCCACGTTGGTGTTCGGGCCGTACATGAGGAAGAAGTTCGGGAACCCGGCGACGGCCATGCCCAGGTAGGCGCGCGGCCCGTCCCGCCATGCGTCGTTCAGGTCCCGGCCGTCCAGCCCCTCGACGCGCATGGGCGCGACGAAGTCGTGCGAACGGAAGCCCGTGCCCAGGATGATGGTGTCGGCCGGGTGGGTCTCGCCGTCGGCGGTGACGACGCCGTCGGACGTGACCTTGGCGACGGCGCTGGTGACGACGTCCACGTGGGGCAGGTTGAGCGTCCGGTAGTAGTCGCTGGAGACCAGGACGCGCTTGCAGCCCAGCTCGTAGCCCGGCGTGAGGCGTTCGCGCAGCGCCCGGTCGCGCACCGACCACAGCGTGGTGCGGCACAGCGCCCGCACGTGCGCCGACAGGATCCGGCGGCCGCGCGGTGAGATCAGCATCGGGTTCAGCAGGGCCTCGAACCACAGGAACACGCCGAGCCTCGACAGCCGCTGCAGCACCGGGAGGCGGCGGTTGAGCCGGTTGCGGGCCCGCGGGTAGCGCCGGTCCCACTTCCAGCCGACCCACTGCGGCTCGCGCTGGAAGACGCTCAGTTTCGCCGCCTTCGGCGCGATCCGCGGGACGAACTGGACGGCGCTCGCCCCGTTGCCGATGACCGCCACGTTCCGTCCCGCGAGGTCGTGAGCGTGGTCCCAGCGAGCCGAGTGGAAGACGGTGCCGTCGAAGGTGTCCAGGCCCGCGATGTCGGGAATGGACGGGTCGCTGAGCTGCCCGCACGCCGACACCAGGACGTCCGCGGTGTGGACCTCTCCCCCGGCCGTCCGGATGTTCCACCGCCCGGCCTCGGCGTCGAACACGGCTCCGGTGATCTCGGCGCCGAACCTGATGTGCTCCGTCACGCCGTACTTGCCCGCGCACCGGCGCAGGTAGTCGAGGATCTCCGGCTGCGGCGCGAACCGCCGCGACCAGTCGGGCTTGGGTTCGAACGAGTACGAGTACAGGTGCGACGGCGCGTCGCAGGCCGCGCCCGGGTAGGTGTTCTCCCGCCACACGCCGCCGAGGTCGCCGGCCCGCTCGAACACGGTGAGCGCGGTGAAGCCCGCGCGCTTCAGCGCGATGGCGAGCCCGAGCCCGCTGAACCCGCTCCCCACGATGGCGATCGACGGCCCGCCCTCGTCCTCGCCGCGTCCTGTCACTGGCCGGGTCCTTTCACTGACACGGTTCACCGACACGATCCGCTCGTCGGCACGGCCCAGCCTAAGCCTTAATTGGCGCTCCGCCAATAGACTCCCGCCGACAGGCCCTGCCGTTCTGCAGGAAGGGGCCGGTCTGGGAAGTGGACTTCAGCGGGAAGTGATCGTCAGCGGCGAGCGACCGTCAGCGGGGAGTGATCGTCAGCGGGGAGCGGCGGCCGTCAGCGGGGAGTGGCCGTCAGCGGGGGCGCCAGGGGGATTCCGGGGCGGTGGGGCGGGCATCGGCCGCCACCTGGAGGGCGTAGGTCGGGGACGCGGCGCCGTCGAGCGGGCCGAGGTAGGTGTGCCCGGTCAGGTGACACCAGGCGGGGAGGTCGATGGGGGCGGCCGGGTCACGGGCGATCAGGTGGATGACGGTGCCGGGGACGAGGCCCGCGATGCGGCCGCGCAGTTCCAGCAGGAGGCGCACGCAGGAGCGGTCGCCTCCGTCGATGACCACTGGGTCCGAGCCCATACCGTCTCCCCCGGTTCCGCTGCCCGCGAAGCTAGCAGGCCACAGGGTGAAATATAGAGCTTTGCCATGACAAGGACGGCGGTCACACCCCGGCCCGGCGTGAACCCGCGCGGGGGCGGCGGGGCCCGGAATCATCAGCGTCCTGTTCGCCTCCCGTCAGGAAAAGTTCAGGGAGGCGAACGAGTCTGGAAGGGGCGCGGATCGTCCGCGGGCCGGCTCGGCCACGTCCGCCGCGGCACGCGCGGGCGGACTCCCGAAGGGGGACAAATCAGGATCAATCCACGATGAACGGGATCGTCGGCGATATGGGTGATCGCCGCCCTAGACTTGACTGTTTCTTTCAGGTTCCGTCCAGCTTTGGGGCTTACAGTCGCAGTGAAGTACCCCCCGTTGTCATCCAGGTGAGGGAACCGACTTTGGGGCGAACCATGGATCTCGGTGTGGCGCGAGTGGAGATCACGCAGACCTGCGGAACGCTGACGTTCCCGGACGAGGTGGACCTGAGCAACGGCGAGGCGATCCTCGAGCAGGCCGAGAGGCTCCTCGCGTCCGGAACGCCGGCACTGATCCTCGATCTGACCCCCTGCACGTTCTGCGACTCCAACGGGCTGAACGTGATCACGCGCTCCCAGATGCGGGCGACCGAGCTGGGCATCCCGATGTGGGTGGTGCTGCCGCCGCGCGGCATCGTCCGCCGGGTCTCGGACGTGGCGGGCCTGCAGCGCCGGGTCGCCATCGCGCCGGACGTGGCGACCGCCCGCGAGGCGCTGGCGGCGGCCCGCCACTGAGGCGGGGGCGCCGCCGAGGCTCAGCGCTCCAGGACGCGGCCGATCCACTCGTCGGAGACGCCGAGCAGCAGGTGCCCCGCGCCGAGGATGCTCGCGTCGCGGCCCGCACGGGACGTGGCGATCTCCAGGTTGCGGGTGGCGAGCGGCAGGCAGCGCTCGTAGATGACGCCCCGGATCGTCGCGACGAGGGGTTCGGCGCCCGACATGCTGCCGCCGATGACCAGCGCGTCGGGGTTGAAGAAGTTCACGAGTGCGGTGAGCACGTCCCCGATCAGGCGGCCGGCGCCGCGCACCGCCGCGGTGGCCTGCGGGACGCCGTCGGTGACCAGGTCGACGATCTGGGACGGGCCGTCCACCGCGATGCCGTGCGCGGCGAGGGACGCGGCCAGGGCGGCGCCGCTGGCGTGGGCCTCCAGGCAGTCGGGATGACCGCAGGAGCAGTCGACGGTGGCCTCGGACAGGATCCGGACGTGGCTGATGTCGCCGGCGGCGCCGCGCCCCCGGTGCAGGCGGCCGTCCACGATGACGCCGCAGCCGATGCCGCTGCCGAGCTTGATCACCATCACGTTGTCGAGGGACGGCCAGGAGTGCCGGTGCTCGCCGACGGCCATGAGGTTCGCGTCGTTCTCGACCAGGACGGGGACGCCGGTGTGCCCGGCGACGAAGTCGCGTACGGGGAAGTCGTTCCAGCCGGGCATCCGGGACGGTGAGACGACCTGGCCGGTGGCCGGGTCGACCGGGCCCGGCAGCCCGAGGCCGATGCCGCGGACGGGGACCTCGCGCAGGCCGTGGTCGGCGGCGAGGGCGTGGAGGCGGTCGATGACCGCGGTCAGCGTCTTGTCGGGGCCCGCCGCGATGTCGCACGCGAAGTCGGCGAGCGCGAGGGGCGCGCCGGCGAGGTCGGCGACGGCGAGCCGGGCGTGGTGCGCGCCGAGGTCGGCGACGAGGAACACCCCCGCCTCGCGGGCGAGCCGGAGGCGGCGGGGCCGCCGGCCCCCGCGCGAGGCCCCGGCGCCCTCCTCGGCGAACAGCCCGGCCTCGATGAGCTGCTCCACGCGCAGCGAGACGCTGGAGGCGGCGAGGCCCGAAAGCCGGGCGAGCTCGGCCCGCGACTCCGCCCGGCCGGTCGCCACCAGCCGCACGAGTGCCGCCGGTCCGTCGTCTCTGCTGTTGCGCACCCCAGATAGATAGCATGCGCGAACTTGGTACAGCAACACGTTGACTTACGTTAATTTGACGTTCTATCGTCCCCATTGGCTTCGATATCGAAGGAAGTTAGATCGTAGGTGACCAAATGATCGAGGTTCGCGGCCTCACCAAGCGCTTCGGCGACCACTACGCGCTGCGCGACGTCGACCTCGACGTCGCACGCGGCGAGGTCGTCGTGGTGATCGGGCCGTCCGGGTCCGGCAAGTCCACGCTCTGCCGCTGCCTCAACCGGCTGGAGACACCGGACGGGGGCGTGATCCGCATCGACGGCGAGGAGCTGCCCGCCGAGGGACGCGCCCTCGCCCGCCTGCGCGCGGACGTCGGCATGGTGTTCCAGTCGTTCAACCTGTTCCAGCACAAGACCGTCCTGCAGAACATGACGCTGGCGCCGACGCGGGTGCGCGGGACCTCGCGCGCCGAGGCGGAGAAGCGCGCGCATGAGCTGCTCGACCGCGTCGGCATCGGCGAGCAGGCCGGAAAGCTCCCCGCGCAACTGTCCGGCGGCCAGCAGCAGCGCGCCGCGATCGCCCGCGCGCTCGCCATGCGGCCGAAGGCGATGCTGTTCGACGAGCCGACCTCCGCGCTCGACCCCGAGATGGTCGGCGAGGTCCTGGACGTCATGACCGGCCTGGCCCGCGACGGCATGACGATGGTCGTCGTCACCCACGAGATGGGATTCGCCCGCAAGGTCGCCGACCGGGTCGTGTTCATGGCGGACGGCGAGGTCGTCGAGACCGGCACGCCGTCCGCCTTCTTCGACTCCCCCTCCGGCGACCGGGCCCGGGACTTCCTGGCCAAGGTCCTCAGCCACTAGCACGATCCCCCCGGCGCGCCGGCGTGGCGCGCCGCCCGAGAAAGGTAATGAACATGGTGCGTACTCCTGCGGGGATGCGGCGGGCGGCGGTGGCCGCGGTCGCGGCGCTGTCGCTGACCGGACTCGCGGCCTGCTCCGGCGGCGACTCCGAGACGGCCGTGCCCGGCGCCGGCGGCGGGAACACCGACGACCTGGTGGCCGCGGCGCCGGTCGCCTCCGGCATCCCGGCCGGCTCCACCATGGAGAAGATCAAGAAGCGCGGGGAGCTGATCGTTGGCGGCTCGCTGGACGCGCCGCTGCTGTCCCAGCAGAACCCGGCGACGAAGAAGGTCGAGGGCCTGGACGCCGACTTCGGGCGGCTGCTGGCCAAGTACATCATCGGCGAGCCCAAGGTGAAGATCGTCAACTCGGCGTCGGAGACCCGGGAGGCGCTGCTGTCCAACGGCACCGTGGACGTGGTCTTCCAGACCTACAGCATCACCCCGGAACGCGCCGAGCAGGTCGCCTTCGCCGGCCCGTACTACAGCTCGGGCCTGGTCATCGCCACCAAGAAGGACGAGACGGGCATCAAGACCCCTGCCGACCTGAAGGGCAAGACGGTCATCGCGGGCGCCAACACCCCGGCCATTCCCGCGATCAAGAAGGCCGCCCCGGACGCGAAGATCGTCACGTTCGGCAGCGACCCCGAGTGCGTCCAGGCGCTCAAGCAGGGCCGCGGCGACGCCTACGTCCAGGACCAGGCCGTGCTGCTCGCCACCGCCGAGCAGGACCCGTCCATCAAGATCCAGGGCGAGCCGTTCACCCAGGACCCGTACGGCATCGGGCTCAAGCACGGCGACACGCAGATGAAGCAGTTCGTCAACGACTGGCTCAGGAAGATCCAGGAGTCCGGCCTGTGGGCGAAGGTCTGGAAGAACTCGGTCGGGACGGTCGTGGAGGGCGACGCCCCGCAGCCGCCCGCGATCGGGTCCGCGCCGGGCTCGGAGTGAGCGTGATCCCGGAGTGAGAGAGAGCCCCGCCCTGCCATGAACGTCATCACCGACCACCTCGGCGAGTTCGGCGACGGCCTGCTGCTGACCGTCGGGCTGACGCTGCTGGCCCTCGCCGGCGCGCTCGCGGCCGGGATCGCCGTCGCCGCGATGCGGGTGAGCCCGGTACGGGTGCTGCGCGCCGCGGGGATGGCCTACGTCGAGGTGCTGCAGAACATCCCGCTGCTGGTCTGGCTGGTGATCGCGGTGTTCGGGCTGCCCGAGATCGGGGTGATCGCCGGGCTGTTCACCACCTCTGCCGTCGTCATCGCGCTCTACCAGGGCGCGTACATGGCCGAGGCGATCCGATCGGGGATCAACGCGGTTCCGGCGGGGCAGGGGGAGGCGGCCCGGGCGCTCGGGCTCACGTTCACCCAGTCGCTGCGGCTGGTCGTCCTCCCGCAGGCGCTGCGGACGGTCGTCCAGCCGCTCGGCAACATCGCGATCATGACGCTGATGAACACCGCGCTGGCGGCGGCGGTCGGCGTGGTGGAGCTGACCGCCGCCGCGAACCGGGTCAACCTGGCCGAGGCGCAGCCGATCTGGGTCTTCGTGACGGCGGGCCTGGCCTACATGGCGCTGTCGGGGGTGTTCGGGCTGGTGACCGGCGGCCTGGAACGGAAGCTGGCGATCCTGCGATGAGCTCTCCACGGCTTCTCTTCGACGAGCCCGGGCCGCGCGCCCGGCGCCGCATCCGGATCACGACGGCGCTGACCGTGCTGGCCGGCGCCGTCCTCGTCGCCCTCGCGCTGCGGCAGTTCGCCGACAACGGCCAGCTCGCCGCCGACCGGTGGCGCCCGTACGGGACGTGGCCGATGTGGCGGTACCTGCTGGAGGGCCTGCGCTCCACGCTCTACGCGGCGGTCGTGTCGATCGCGCTGTCCATGGCGGCGGGCATCGTGCTGGCGCTCGGACGGCTGTCGCCGTCGCGGTGGCTGCGCGTCCCGTCCGCCGCGTACGTCGAGATCGTCCGGACGATTCCGGCGCTGCTGCTCGTCTACGTCGTGCTGTTCGCGCTGCCGAGGTACGGCGTCGACCTGCCGCTGTTCTGGAAGCTGGTCGTGCCGCTGTCGGTGTCCAACGCCGCCGCGTTCGCGGAGATCTTCCGGGCCGGGATCCGGTCGGTGGAGCGCGGCCAGCTGGAGGCGGGCCTCGCGCTCGGGCTGACGCGGGGGCGGGCGATGCGGCTGATCGTGCTGCCGCAGGCGGCGCGGCGCGTCCTGCCGTCGCTGGTCAGCCAGTCCGCCGGGCTGCTGAAGGACACCTCGCTCGGGTTCGTCGTCAGCTACGCCGAGCTGCTCTACAGCGGCAAGGTGCTGGCGAACTACAACCACCTGCTCATCCAGACCTACCTGGTGATCGCGCTGATCTACCTGGTGATCAACGCGTCGCTGGCCAAGCTGGCGCGGACGCTGGAGGCGCGGCAGCGGACCCGTCCGTCCCGCGCCGTCCGCGAGGCCGTCCCCGCCGCGAAACCCTGAGGAAAGTGATGTACGAAGTTCTGGCCGAGGTCGTCCGGAACGGGTTCGTCGAGAGCCGCCACTACGGCAGCGTCGCCGGGCTCGCCCCGGACGGCGCCCTCGCCTACGCGCGCGGCCGCACGGCGGAGACCGTCCTGCCGCGCTCCACGACCAAGCCGTTCCAGGCGCTCGCCTGCCTGAAGGCCGGGGCGCCGCTGGACGGCGAACGCCTCGCGATCGCCGCGGGCAGCCACACCGGCGAGGACTTCCACGTCAAGACGGTGGAGGCGATCCTCTCCGACGCGGGCCTCGGCGTGGACGCCCTGCAGTGCCCGCCGGCCTGGCCCGAGGACGAGCCGACCAAGGCCGCGCTCATCCGGGCGGGCGAGGGCGAGTCGCGGGTGCGGATGAACTGTTCCGGCAAGCACGCCGCCATGCTCGCCGCGTGCGCCGCGAACGGGTGGCCGCTCGGCACCTACCTCGACCCCGGGCATCCGCTGCAGGCGGCGGTCAGGCGGGTCATGGCCGACTGCGCCGGCGAGGAACCGTCGCCGGTCGTCGTGGACGGCTGCGGCGCTCCCCTCTTCGGCCTCACCCTGACCGGCCTCGCACGGGCCGCGCGTTCCCTCGTCCTGTCCGGGGACGCCCGCCCCGTCGCGGACGCCATGCGCGCCCACCCCGAGTACGTCGGCGGGACGGGACACGCCAACACCGAGTTCATGCGGGCGCTGCCCGGCTCGGTCGCCAAGGGCGGCGCGGAGGGCGTGTTCGTCGCCGCCACCGCCGAAGGCCACGCCGTCGCGGTGAAGGTCGTCGACGGCGGCCCCCGCGCCACCACCGCCATCGCGCTGCGCGCGCTCGCCGCGCTCGGCGCCGACACCGCACCGGCCGCCCGGCTGGGCACCGTGCCCGTCCTCGGCGGCGGGCGCCCGGTCGGCGAGATCCGCACCACCGAAGACCGCACCACCGAGGAAGGACGTAAGTGAGCCTCACCTACGAGATCTGCATCGACAGCGTCGAGGGCGCCACCGCCGCCGAGCGGGCGGGCGCCGACCGCGTCGAGTTGTGCGCGGCGCTGTTCGAGGGAGGGCTCACCCCGACCCTGGGCACGGTCCGCGCCGCGCTCGCCGCCGTGTCGACGATCAAGGTGAACGTCATCGTCCGCCCGCGCGGCGGCGACTTCATCTTCGACGAGCACGAGGTCGCGGCCATGGAGCACGATGTGGCCCTCGTCCGCGACGCGGGCGCGCACGGGGTCGTGATCGGCGCGCTCACCCCCGGCGGCGAGGTCGACCGTCCCGTCACCGAGCGGCTCATCGCGGCGGCGGGCGGGCTTCCCGTCACCTTCCACCGCGCCTTCGACATGGCCGCCGACCCGTTCGCCACGCTGGACGTCCTCGCCGGACTCGGCATCGACCGGGTGCTCACGTCCGGGCAGGACGTGACCGCGCTGGAGGGCGCGCCGCTGATCGCCGAGCTGGTGAAGCACGCCGGGGACCGGATCATCGTCATGCCCGGGGGCGGCATCACCGACCGCAACGTCGCCCGCGTCGCCGGCGCGACCGGCGCCCGGGAGATCCACTTCGCCGCGCTCAGCGAGGTGCCGAGCCCGGCCGTCCACCGCAACCCGTACCCGTTCATGGGCGGTGAGCTGCGCCAGCCGGAGTACCGGCGGCTCGTCACGACCGCCGCCGGCATCACCTCGGTGATCCGCGCGGCCCGTTAGCCGGGCCGGCGAATCCCGGCACACGATCTCTTTGCATGATCTTGTCGTGACGGTGATGGCGGGAAGTTGCGGACGGGGCATGGATGCCTAGGACCAATTCCCACGGACATCGCCGACGGGCGGGAGCGGCACACATGCAGGTGAAGCTGGAGGCGGAGCTCGGCCGCATTCCGATTCTGGACGTGGCGCCGGTGGTGGGGTGCGGCCGGTGGCCGGCCAAGGCGGTGGCGGGTGAGACGGTCGAGGTGTCGGCGACGGTGTTCCGCGAGGGGCACGAGATGCTGGGCGCGGCGGTGGTGTTGCGGACGCCGGACGGCGAGGAGCTGCCGGGCCGGCGGATGAGCGAGGTCGGTCAGGGGCTGGACCGGTGGTCGGCTCGGGTGACGCCGACCGAGACGGGGTCGTGGTCGTTCCGGGTGGAGGCGTGGGGCGATCCGATCGCGCACTGGTGGCATGACGCGCAGATCAAGGTGCCGCGCGGCCAGGACGTCGAACTCATGCTCGCCGAAGGCGTGGCGTTGTTCATGCGCGCCGCGCGGGAGGTCCCGGCGAAGGACCGGCGCACGCTCGCCCGCCTGGCCCGGCTCCTGTCGGACGAGGACGTGGACGCGCTCGAACGCCTCGCCGCCGCCGAAGACCCGGACGTCGAGGACGTGCTGGTGCGGTACCCGCTGCGCGACCTGCTGACCGTCAGCGACTGGTACCCGCTGGCCGTGCACCGGCAGCGGGCCCTGTACGGCGCCTGGTACGAGTTCTTCCCCCGCTCCGAAGGCGC
>NZ_JBEZGN010000026.1:0-142787 GCF_040650055.1 Spirillospora sp. NPDC048819
CCGAAGGGGCCTTTCCGCTCGACTTGCATGTGTTAAGCACGCCGCCAGCGTTCGTCCTGAGCCAGGATCAAACTCTCCATTAAGGCCAAACGACCGACCAAGGGGCGAACCCCGACCGGCCAAACCTCGGAAAACAATCCCAGCAATGAAACCCCAAACGGGGCCTCTTGCCTCAAAGAAATCCCCACCACCCCCAACAGGAGGCGGCACGGGGCGGCCCGGCCAAACAACAACCGGACCGATAAAGGCACTGGCTTTTAACACGCTGTTGAGTTCTCAAGAAACGGACACCCACCGCGCCAGACCCGCTTCCGCAGGACCCGGCTCCGGGGCAACCTCACCAGTCTATCCGATCCGTCCCGTTTATCCAACTCTGGGCCGGTTCGTTCCTATACATCCCTTTTCGGGCGAGACGGATCTCCACCCGATGGGTTCGTAGAGGGTTCCCCTTGGGGCCGGCCGCCTTTCGGCGTCCCGCTCCCCTGTGGGGCGTGTAGAACATTAGATCCGGCCGCCTAGGGCGTCAAATCAGTCCCGCTGGACTCGAAACCCCAGCTCAGCCGTGGTTTTCAAGGCTCTACTCATGCCCGCGGACCCGACCTCGTAACCGCACTGTGACGTGTATTTGCCGAAGTTTGCCCTCGCCATGGTGACCGTCCACCCGTTCGGCCCGGGTGGACGGTCACCAGACGGTTCAGGACGCGGTCACCTCGACGCCGCCCACGTTGCGCTTGCCGCGTCGCAGGACGAGGAAGCGGCCGTGGAGGAGGTCGGTGGCCGCCGGTGCGGCGTCCTCCGACTCGACCTTGGCGTTGTTGAGGTAGGCGCCGCCCTGGACGATCGCGCGGCGTGCCTCGGACTTGCTCTTGCACAGGCCCGATGCGGCCAGGAGGTCCACCACGGTCGGCAGATCCCCCGGGGGGATCTCCGTGCGGGGCACCTCTGCGAGCGCGGCCTGCAACGTCCGTTCGTCCAGTTCCTCAAGGGCGCCCTGACCGAACAGGGCGCGTGAGGCGGCCACGACCTTGGCGGTCTCGTCCGCGCCGTGGAGGAGCGTGGTCATCTCCTCGGCGAGCGCCCGCTGCGGCGCGCGGGCGGCGGGACGATCGGCGCCCTGCTTGATCAGATCCTCGATCTCCTCGCGGGGGCGGAAGCTGAAGACCTTGAGGTAGTTCTCCACGTCCCGGTCGTCCGCGTTGACCCAGAACTGGTAGAACGCGTACGGCGAGGTCAGCTCGGGGTCGAGCCAGTAGGTCTCGCCGCCCGCGGTCTTGCCGAACTTGGAGCCGTCCGCCTTGGTGAGCAGCGGCGTGGTCAGCGCGTGCGCGCTGCCGCCCTCGACGCGGCGGATCAGGTCGGCGCCAGCGGTGAGGTTGCCCCACTGGTCACTGCCGCCCGTCTGCAGCCGGCACCCGTACCGCCGGTACAGCTCCAGGAAGTCCATCGACTGGAGCAGGACGTAGCTGAACTCGGTGTAGCTCATGCCGGTGCTGTCCAGCCGGGCCTTGACCGTCTCGCGGGCGAGCATCCGGTTGACGGGGAAGTGCTTGCCGATGTCGCGCAGGAACTCGATGGCCGTCATGGGGCCCGTCCAGTCCAGGTTGCTGACCATCGTCGCGCCCGTCGGGCCCTCATCGAAGTCGAGGAACTTCGACACCTGTCCGCGGATCCGCTCGACCCAGCCGGCGACGGTCTCCTCGGAGTTCAGGACGCGTTCGGCGCTCTTGCCGCTCGGGTCGCCGATCAGGCCGGTGGCGCCGCCGACGAGGCCGAGGGGCCGGTGCCCCGCCTGCTGGAAGCGCCGCAGCACGAGGATCTGGATCAGGTTGCCGAGGTGCAGCGAGGGTGCCGTCGGGTCGAACCCGCAATAGAGCGTGACCGGTCCCGCGGCGAGCAGCGCCCGCAGTTCGTCCAGGTCGGTGGACTGCGCGATCAGGCCGCGCCACGCGAGATCGTCCAGGATGTCGGTCACGGTCTCCCTCGTCTCCGGCTTGCTTTTCGTTCGCCCACCAGACTGCCCGGCGGGCCCATGTCACGCCAACGATATTCAAAGGCCGCCCGGGTGGTGGCGAGCGGCAATGAAGGCCATCCGGTTCCGCGCCGTGTGCGGTTCGTCTTCGGCGCGGGTGGGAGACCAGGGGGCGATGCCGGCTCAGTCGTCCGCGGGGATCTTCTTCCGCTGCCGCGGGACGTGGGCCCGGTAGGGGGAGACGGTGGGGTCGCCGTCGATCCAGAAGCGCCACGGAATCTCCTTGGCGCCGTTCACCCCGGTGCGCGGACCCGTCCTGATGAGGCCGGGGTCGGCGGGTTCACCCGGGTGGACGGTCAGCGGTCCGCCGGGCGTGCAGACGTCCAGGCCGTTCTGCTCGCGGGCGATGCCGAGCGCCTGGCAGAGCCGGGCGGGTCCCCGGGCCAGGTCGCGGACGGTGGAGCGCGGGCGGCGGGCCCGGGCGGTCTCCTCCCCCGCGATGATCTCGCCCGCGCGGAGCAGCACCGCCATGGACGTCCCGTCCGGCCCGCACACGAGGTTCATGCAGAAATGCATGCCGTAGGTGAAGTAGACGTAGACGTGACCGGGCGGCCCGAACATCACGGCGTTGCGCGCCGTCCGCCCCCGGAAGGCGTGGGAGGCGGGGTCCAAGGGCCCCGCGTACGCCTCGACCTCGGTGAGCCTGACCGCGACCTCGCCCTCGGGCGTGCGGTGCCTGAGCACCTGCCCGAGCAGCGCGGGCGCCACCTCGTCGACCGGGCGGTCGAAGAAGTCCCGTGGCAGCAGCGCTCCGCTCATCGCCTCACCTTATGGCCGCCCCGCGGCCGCCTCTGACCGGACTCGTGGATCACTTCGCTCGCGGGCAACGGGTCAGGAGTCGGAGCCGCTGGCCCACGCGGCGTGCTCGTTGACCAGGGTCCGCAGGTCGCCCATCTGCTCGCGGACGCGGTCGGGGGCGGTGCCTCCGTACGCCTTCCGCGACGCCAGGGCGCCCTGGACGTTGAGGACCTCGCGGACGTCCGGGGTCAGGTGCGGGGACACCTTGCCGAGCTCCTCGTCGGTCAGGTCGCCGAAGTCCTTGTCGTTGACCTGGCACCAGACGACGAGGTGCCCGACGACCTCGTGCGCGTCGCGGAACGCGACGCCGCGGCGGACGAGCAGCTCGGCGAGGTCGGTGGCGAGGGCGAAGCCGTCCGGGGCGAGGGCCTCCAGACGCTCGGTGTTGACCCGCATGGTCGCGATCAGCCCGGACATGGCGGGCAGGACGAGCAGCAGCGTCTCGACGGCGTCGAACGCGCCCTCCTTGTCCTCCTGCAGGTCGCGGTTGTAGGTGAGCGGCAGGCCCTTGAGGGTGGTGAGCAGGCCGACGAGGTGGCCGATGAGGCGGCCGGCCTTGCCGCGCGCCAGCTCGGCGACGTCGGGGTTCTTCTTCTGCGGCATGATCGACGACCCGGTCGCGTAGGTGTCGTCCATCTCGATCCAGCGGAACTCCTGCGACGCCCAGAGGCAGATCTCCTCGCCGAGGCGCGACAGGTGGACGCCGATCAGCGCGGCGGCGAAGAGGAACTCGGCGACGAAGTCGCGGTCGGCGACGGCGTCCATGGAGTTGGGCGCGGCGGCGTCGAAGCCGAGTTCGGCGGCGGTGGCCTGCGGGTCCAGCGGCAGGGACGAGCCCGCGAGGGCACCGGAGCCGAGCGGGGATATCGCGGCGCGCTTGTCCCAGTCGCGGAGGCGCTCGACGTCGCGGGTGAGCGGCTGGACGTGCGCGAGGAGCTGGTGGGAGAACAGGACCGGCTGGGCGTGCTGGAGGTGGGTCATGCCGGGCGCGGCGACACCGAGGTTGTGCTCGGCCTGCGCGATCAGCGCGGTCTCCAGCTCGACCAGCCGGGACACGATCTGGCGTGCGTGGTCGCGCAGGTAGAGGCGCAGGTCGGTGGCGACCTGGTCGTTGCGGCTGCGGCCGGCGCGCAGCTTGCCGCCGAGGGCGCCGAGCCGCTCCAGCAGGCCGCGTTCGAGGGCGGTGTGGACGTCCTCGTCGGCGACGGCGGGCCGGAACGCCCCGGTCCGGCATGCCTCCTCTAGGTCGTCCAGGGCACCGAGCATGCGGGTCAGCTCGTCGTCGGTGAGCAGCCCCGCCCGGTTGAGGACGCGGGCGTGCGCGCGCGAGCCCATCAGGTCGTAGGGGGCGAGCCGCCAGTCGAACTGGACGCTCACCGAGAGCCGAGCGAGCGCGTCCGACGGGCCGCCCTCGAACCGGCCGCCCCACAGCCGCGTCGGTGCCTTGGTCACGGAGATTCCTCTTCTTCCCACCGCTGAATGTCGTCTTCCATCTCACCATGCCGCAGCGCGGACGCACGGCGTGGGACGCCGCGTGCACGGCGTCCCACACGGTGACGCGGCGTCCGCCACAGGGTACGGCGAAACCGTCCTCCAGCCCCCACCCGCCACCAATCAAACGACGAGCTCCGCTCGACGACCGTCCTCCAGCCCCCACCCGCCGCCAATCAAACGACGAGCTCCGGTCCGGCGAGCGTCGCGCGCGGTGGCGGGGCCGCCCGGGTCAGATTTCCCGGTCCCGCTTTGCGGCGATCTTGCTGGGGAGGCTCCACAGCTCGACGAAGCCCTTGGCGAGGCTCTGGTCGAAGGCGTCGCCGGTGTCGTAGGTGGCGAGGTCGTAGTCGTAGAGGGACGCGTCGCTGCGCCGGCCGGTGACGACGGCGCGGCCGCCGTGCAGGGTCAGCCGGACGTCACCGGACACCTGCTTCTGCGCGTCGGCGATGAACGCGTCCAGGGAGTCCTTCAGCGGCGAGAACCACAGGCCGTCGTAGACGAGCTCGCCCCACCGCTGGTCGACGGACCGCTTGAAGCGGGCGAGGTCGCGTTCGACGGTGACGTTCTCCAGCTCCATGTGCGCGGCGATGAGCGCGATCGCGGCGGGAGCCTCGTAGACCTCGCGGCTCTTGATGCCGACGAGCCGGTCCTCGACCATGTCGATGCGCCCGACGCCCTGGGCGCCGGCGCGCCGGTTCAGCTCGGCGACGACCTGGTACGGGGTGAGCGGGCGGCCGTCGAGCGCGACGGGCACGCCGGCGGCGAAGGTGATGACGACCTCGTCGGCCTCGCGCGGCTCGGCGGGGTCGGCGGTGTAGTCATAGACGTCCTCGATGGGGCCGTTCCAGATGTCCTCCAGGAACCCCGTCTCGACGGCGCGGCCCCACAGGTTCTGGTCGATGGAGTACGGGGACTTGGCAGACACGTCGATCGGGAGGCCCTTGTCCTCGGCGAACGCGATCGCCTTGTCCCGCGTCCAGGCGAAGTCGCGGGCGGGCGCGATGACCTTCAGGTCGGGGTTGAGGGCGGACAGCCCGGCCTCGAAGCGGACCTGGTCGTTGCCCTTGCCGGTGCAGCCGTGCGAGACGGTGGTGCCGCCGAACTCGCGGGCGGCCGACACCAGGTGCTTGACGATCAGCGGCCGCGACAGCGCGGACACCAGCGGGTAGCGGTCCATGTAGAGGGCGTTGGCCTGCATGGCGGGGACGCAGAAGTCCGCGGCGAACTCCTCCTTGGCGTCCACGACGACGGACTCGGCCGCGCCGCAGGCGAGTGCCCGCTTGCGGATGGTGTCGAGGTCCTCGCCGCCCTGGCCGACGTCGATGGCCACCGCGATGACCTCCCCGCCAGTCTGCTCGGCGAGGAACGGGATGGCGACGGAGGTGTCCAGGCCTCCGGAGTACGCGAGTACGACGCGCTCGCTCATGGTCATGTCTCCTGTGAGAAGTGTGCGTGTATGAAGTGTGCGTGCATGAGGTTTCGGTGTTCTGGCTGGGACCGGGCCGGGCGGCCCTAGCTTCGTCGCTCGCGTCCGTTGGTCAGCCGCAGGAGCGCCTGCGCGACGTCGTCCCCGCCGTGCGGGTCGCGGGCGATGACGAGGATGGAGTCGTCGCCCGCGACGGTGCCGAGGATCGTCGGCCATTCGGCGTGGTCGATCGCCGAGGCCAGGTACTGCGCGGCCCCCGGCGGGGTCCGCACCATGACCAGGTTGGCCGACGCCTCGGCCGAGACGAGCAGCTCCGCGGCGAGCCGGGAGAGCCGTCCGGTGAAGGTCTCGGCGGTGCCCGTGCGGGCCCGCCGGATCCGCTCGCCGCCCTCTCCGGGGACGGCGTAGATCAGGCTGCCGTCGTCGGCGCGCAGCTTCACCGCGCCGATCTCGACCAGGTCGCGCGACAGCGTGGCCTGGGTGACGTCGACGCCCTCGTCCGCGAGGAGGCCGGCGAGCTCGCCCTGCGAGTGGACGGGGTGCCGGGTCAGCAGATCGATCACCCGGGCGTGCCGGGCGGCCTTGGTCATGGGAGTCGTCACCGGGACCGCTCCAGAAGCCAGATGAGCAGCGCCTTCTGGGCGTGCAGCCGGTTCTCCGCCTCGTCCCACACGCGGCTGCGCGGGCCGTCGAGGACGGACGCGGCGATCTCCTTGCCGCGGTAGGCGGGCAGGCAGTGCAGGACGATCGCGTCGGCGGCGGCGAGGGCGAGCAGGTCCTCGGTCACGGCGTACGGCTCGTACAGCGAGGTGTCCTTGCCGTCCTGGCCCATCGACACCCACGTGTCGGTGGCGAGGACGTCGGCTCCGGCGGCGGCCTTCCGGGCGTCGTCGGTGACGGTCACGGACCCGCCGGTCGCGGCGGCGATCTCGGCGGCGCGGGTGACGACGGCGGGATCGGGCGGCAGGGACGCGGGGGCGCCGATCCGGACGTGCATCCCGGCGGTGGCGCCGCCGAGGAGGTAGGAGTGGGCCATGTTGTTGGCGCCGTCGCCGAAGTAGGCGAGGACGGTGCCGGCGAGGTCGCCCCTGGCCTCCCGGACGGTCTGCAGGTCGGCGAGGACCTGGCAGGGGTGGAACTCGTCGGTGAGGGCGTTGACGACGGGGACGGCGGTGCCGTCCGCCATCTCGTCGATGCGCTGCTGCCCGGCCGTCCGCCACACGATGGCGCCGACCTGGCGTTCCAGGACGCGGGCGGTGTCGGCGATGGCCTCGCCTCGGCCGAGCTGGCTGGTTCCCGCGTCCATGACGAGGGGGTTGCCGCCGAGTTCGGCGATGCCGACGGTGAACGAGATCCGGGTCCGGGTGGACGGCTTGTCGAACAGGACCGCGACGGACTGCGGGCCTTCGAGGGGCCGGAACCCGAACCGGTCGTTCTTCACCCGCGCGGCCAGGTCGAGGACCTCGGCCTGCTCGGCGGGGGTGAGGTCGTCGTCGCGGAGGAAGTGCCTGGTCATGATCAGCCCTCCTGCCCGGGCGAGGCGGCGTCGAGGATCGAGGGGAAGGCGGCGGTGAACGACCGCGCCTCCCCGGCGGTGAGGATGAGGGGCGGGGCGATCCGCAGCGCGTCCGGCTGGAGCGCGTTGATGAGGAAGCCGGCGTCGCGGGCGGCGGCCTCGACGGCGGGTGCGTGCGGCCCGGTGAGGACGGCGGCGCGCCAGAGACCGCGGCCCCGCACCCCGGCGAGCAGCGGATGGCCGATGGCTTCGAGCCCGGCGGCCAGGGCCTCCCCCACCGCGGCGGCGTTGGCGAGCAGGCCGTCCTTCTCGATCGTGGTGAGGACGGCGAGTGCGGCGGCGGCGCCGACCGGGTTCCCGCCGAACGTGCTGCCGTGGTCGCCCTTCGCGAACAGGGCGCCGTGCGGGCCGAACGCGACGCACGCCCCGATCGGCAGGCCCCCGCCGAGGCCCTTGGCGAGCGTGATCACGTCCGGCCTGGCGTTCTCGTGCTCGAACGCGAACCAGGTGCCGGTCCGGCCGATCGCGGACTGGATCTCGTCGGCGACGAACAGCGCGCCCGTCGCGTCGCAGATCTCGCGGACGGCGGCGAAGTACCCGTCCGGCGGCGGGACGACCCCGGCCTCGCCTTGGGTGGGCTCCAGGAAGACGGCGGCGCAGTCCTCGTCCACCGCGTCCTTCAAAGCGGCCGCGTCACCGTAGGGGACGAACCGGACGTCGATCCCGAACGGGCCGAACGGCTCCCGGATCGACGCCTTGCCCGTCAGGGACAGCGCCCCCATGCTCCGGCCGTGGAAACCGTTCTCCGCGGCGACGTAGTACGACCGGCCGTTCGCCTTGCCGTACTTGATGGCGAGCTTCAGCGCGCACTCGTTGGCCTCGGTGCCGCTGTTGGCGAGGAACACCTTCCCGTCGCCGCCCAGCAGCTCCAGCAGCCGCTCGGCGAGCAGCACCTCCGGTTCGTGCAGGAACAGGTTGGACGAATGCGCCAGCGTCGCGACCTGCGACGACACCGCCTCGACCAGCGCGGGGTGGCCGTGCCCGAGCGAGCTGACCGCGATCCCGGCGATCAGGTCGAGGTACTCGCGGCCGCCGGCGTCCCACACCCGGCAGCCCTCGCCGCGCGCCAGCGCGACCGGCGGGACGCCGTAGTTCGGCATGAACGCGGCCTCGAACCGCTCCCCGAGGTCCGCGCCGCTCACGACGCCTCCCCCGCGGGGACGCCCGGGAGGCTCGGCAGCACCATCGTTCCGATCCCTTCGTCGGTGAAGATCTCCAGCAGCAGGCTGTGCAGGACGCGCCCGTCCAGTACGTGGGCCTGCGGGACGCCGCCGCGCACGGCCGTCAGGCACGCCTCCATCTTCGGCACCATCCCCGCCGACAGGCCCGGCAAAAGTACGGCCAGCTCGTCGGTGGTGAGGCTGTCGATCACGTCCTCGCTGCCGGGCCAGTCCGCGTACAGGCCCTCGACGTCGGTCAGCACGACCAGCTTCGCCGCGTCCAGCGCGACGGCGAGCGCGGCGGCGGCCGTGTCGGCGTTGACGTTGTAGACCTCGCCGTCGTCGCCGCGCGCGATGCTGGAGATCACCGGGACCCGGCCGTCGTCCAGCAGCGCCCGGACGGCCCCGACCTGCACTTCGACGATCTCGCCGACCTGGCCGATGTCGACGGGAGCGCCGTCCACCACCGCGTGCTTGCGCTCGGCGGTGAACAGGTTCGCGTCCTCGCCGGACATGCCGACCGCGAACGGCCCGTGCCGGTTGATCAGCCCGACGACGTCCCGCTGCACCTGGCCGGTCAGCACCATCCGGACGACCTCCATGGCCTCCGGCGTGGTCACCCGCAGCCCGGCGGTGAACGTCGAGTCGATGCCGTTGCGGGCCAGCGCCGCGTTGATCTGCGGGCCGCCGCCGTGCACGACCACCGGCTTCAGCCCGGCGTAGCGCAGGAACACGATGTCCTCGGCGAAGGAGTGCCGCAGCTCCTCGTCGGTCATCGCGTGCCCGCCGTACTTGATCACGACGGTCTTCCCGTGGAACCGCTCCAGCCACGGCAGCGCCTTGATCAGCGTCTCGGCCTTGGACAGGACGCCGGCCCGGTTCTGGTGCATCTCCGCACCCGAGGTGATCGCGCTCATGTCGAGTACGCCGAGTTCTCGTGGACGTAGTCGGCCGTGAGGTCGGTCGTCCAGACGGTCGCGCTGTGCGGGCCCGCGGCGAGGTCGACGGTGATCGTCACGTCGCGCGGACGCAGGTCGACCTTGTCGCGGTCGTCGCCGGGCGCGCCGTTCCGGCACACCCACACGCCGTTGATCGCGACGTTGAGGTGGTCCGGCTCGAACACCGCGTCGGTGGTGCCGACCGCCGACAGCACCCGGCCCCAGTTCGGGTCCTCGCCGTGGATGGCGCACTTGAGCAGGTTGTTGCGGGCGATGGAGCGCCCGACGGTGACCGCGTCGCCGTCGCTCGCGGCGCCGACGACCTCGATCGCGATGGCCTTGGACGCGCCCTCGGCGTCCACGAGGAGCTGCCGGGTGAGGTCGCCGCAGACGTCGGTGAGCAGCGCCGTGAACTCCTCCTCGTCCGGGGTCGTCCCGGCGGCGCCGGACGCCAGCAGCAGCACGGTGTCGTTGGTGGACATGCAGCCGTCGGAGTCGAGCCGGTCGAGGGTGACGGCGGTCGCCGAGCGCAGCGCCCGGTCCAGGGCCTCGGCGGGCAGGTCGGCGTCGGTGGTGATGACGCACAGCATGGTGGCCAGGGACGGGGCGAGCATGCCGGCGCCCTTCGCCATCGCGCCGATCATGTAGCCGCCGGCGCCCTGCCGGAAGGAGATCTTCGCGACGGTGTCGGTGGTGCGGATCGCGTCGGCGGCGGCAAGGCCGCCGTCCCCGCGCGACAGTTCGGCGGCGGCCTTGTCGACGCCGGGCAGCAGCAGGTCCATCGGGAGCCGCTCGCCGATGAGGCCGGTGGAGCAGACCGCGATCTCGCCGGCCGAGTCGTCCAGCAGCCCGGCGACCTTCTCGGCGGTGGCGTGGGTGTCCTGGAACCCGGGGCTCCCGGTGCAGGCGTTGGCGCCGCCGGCGTTCAGCACGACGGCGTGGACGCGGCCGCCTTTGAGCACCTGCTCCGACCACAGGACGGGCGCGGCCTTCACGCGGTTGCGGGTGAAGACCCCGGCCGCGGCGCGGGACGGCCCGTCGTTGACGACGAGGGCCAGGTCGCGGTTCCCGCTGTCCTTGAGCCCGGCGACGACGCCGGCGGCGCGGAAGCCCCGGGGGGCGGTGACGCTCAAGGGGACACTCCGATCGTGGTGAGCCCGAGTTCTTCCGGGAGGCCGAGGGCGATGTTGGCGCTCTGCACCGCGCCGCCCGCGGTGCCCTTGGCGAGGTTGTCGACGGCGGCGACCACGACGACGCGCCCGGCGTCCTCGTCGAGGACGGCCTGGACGAGCACGGTGTTCGCGCCGAGGGTCATGGACGTGGCGGGCCACCGCCCCTCGGGCAGCAGCCCGAGGAACGGCTCGCCCGCGTACGCCTCGTCATAGGCGGCGCGCACCGCCGCGGCGGTCACGCCGGGGCGCGCCTTGGCCGTGCAGGTGGCGAGGATGCCGCGGCTCATCGGCGCGAGCGTCGGGGTGAAGGACACCGTGACCGGCTCCCCCGCGACCGCGCTCAGGTTCTGGATCATCTCGGGTGTATGCCTATGCGCTCCGCCGGCGGCGTACGCGGAGACCGAGCCCATGACCTCGCTGCCCAGCAGGTGCGGTTTGAGGGCCCGTCCGGCGCCCGAGGTCCCGGACGCGGCGACCACGACGACGTCGGGTTCGGCGAGCCCGGCGGCGAATGCCGGGAACAGCGCGAGGGTGACCGCCGTCGGGTAGCAGCCGGGGACCGCGACGCGCCTGGCGGAGCGCAGGGCGTCGCGCCGCCCGGGCATTTCGGGGAGCCCGTAGGGCCAGGTGCCCGCGTGGGGCGTCCCGTAGAACTTCTCCCAGTGGGCCGGGTCGGTGAGCCGGTGGTCGGCGCCGCAGTCGATGACCAGGACGTCCTCGCCCAGCTGCGCGGCGATCTCCGCCGACCGGCCGTGCGGCAGCGCCAGGAACACGACGTCGTGGCCGGCGAGCGTTTCCGGGGTGGTCTCGGCCAGGACGCGCCCGGCCAGGGATCGCAGGTGGGGCTGGTGCGCGCCCAGTTCGGAGCCCGCGTTGGAGCCCGCCGTCAGCGCGCCGATCTCGAACTCTGGATGTCCCGCGAGGATGCGCAGCAGCTCGCCGCCCGCGTAACCGCTGGCGCCGGCGACCGCCGTCCGGATTCCCATGTCCACTCTGCCCTTCGGAAGCAACAAGCAAGAGTATGCATGAGGCCGGATTTCTATTCAACACGGGCACCCCCTTTTCCCACCTGCTGAGACGAGGGCCACATTCGCCGCCGGTGTCGGGGCATGCGCCAAGGACCCCGCGACGACCCCGGTGTCGCCCGCGCAGCGGGAGCGCGCCGTGACCGGGTTCAGCGGCGGGCGCCGGGGCCGGTGATGCGGACGTCGCCGCGGGTGGTCACCACGAAGACCTGCCAGTTGTAGTAGGCGTAGTAGGCGCGCGGGTCCTTTCTCATCCGGCGCGCGTGCCGTTGCACCGACTCGACGTAGAGCGGGGTCGGGTTGTAGGCGTGGAGCGCCCGCCGGTAGTCGCCCGGCGCTCCGGAGGACTTCAGGTAGTTGGCGGCGCCCATCACCGCGTCGCGCGGGTCGCGGATGTCGCCGCCCATCCCGTACTGCCGCCAGGTGGCGGGCATGAACTGCATGGGCCCCTGCGCCCCCGCCCAGCTCGGCGACTTCACCCGCCCGTACTTCGTCTCCACCAGCATGATCGCGGCGAGCACCTGCCAGTCGACGCCGAACCGCTTCCCGGCGTCCTTGAAGTGCTTCAGCAGCACCCCGGCGGGCGGGGGCTCCTGCGTGCGGAACTTGCCGAGGTCGTCCGCCGGCTTCGCCAGCTCCAGCAGCTTGCGGACGGCCGTCACGTTGTCGCGCGCCGGGCCGGCGACCGCCTCCGGCAGCCGCGCCAGCGTGCGCCGTTCGAGGCCGCGGTCCTTGGCCAGCACCCGGTAGAGCCGCTGCTGCCGCAGAGCCAGGTGGACGACCGCGGCGGGCGGCCCGGTCCGGCGCGGGTCGCCGCGCACCCACTCGTCCACCGCGGGGCCGATGGCCCGGTGCGTCCGGTTCAGGTCCTCGGCCAGGCCCCGCGGGGCCTTCGCGAGCGTGCCGTTGGGCTCCGGGAGAGGCGACGCCGACGGGGACGCCGGCGGGGACGCGCCTCGCGGCGCAGGCGTCTGCTCGCGCTCGCCGCCGCCTCCTCCGCCGCCGCATCCGGCGACGGCCAGTACCGCGGCGGCGGCCAGGGCGCCTGATCGCCGTTTCGACATCCAGATCATTCAGGCGACGATGCCCATCCCGGGGACGGCGGTCAACACCTGGTACGGGAAGGTTTTGTCAACCAATGTTGACATCACCTCCTTGTCAACTTACATTGACACTGTGAACGACAAATACTTAGTCATCTAAAGATTTGCCCTCTAACCATCAGCCGACTAACATCTTCGCCATGGAGAACCTCGGCTTCCATGACCTGAAGACGTTCCCGTCCATGGAGGAGTGGCCGATCGGCCGGCTGTTCGGCCTGGCCTCACGGCTGTCCGGGCCCGTCGTGTGGCGGATCATCGAGAGGCACGGCATCAGCCCGACCGGTTTCTTCCTGCTGCGGCTGCTCATCGTCGAAGACGGGCTGCGTCCGGGCGAGGTCGCCAAGCGGCTCCTCGTCACCCCGGCGACCGTCACCTCGGTGGTCGACACCCTGGAGCGCAACGGGCATGTGCGGCGCGAGCGCTCCTACCGGGACCGGCGCGGCGTGATGCTGCGCATCACCGACTCCGGCCGGCGGCTGCTCGCTGAGAAGTCCCAGCCCATCGGCCAGGACCTGGCCCGGCTCTACGACGTCGTGGACGAGGGCGACGAGGCGGCCGTCCGCCGGTTCCTGCTCAACCTGATCAAGCAGTTCGAGACCCAACCCCACGAAGAGGAAGCGGAGGGAGACGGCGCGTAACGGGATCCCCCTCCTGAAGCGAAGGAGGGGGCTTTCAGCCGCACTGGCTGAGGGCCGCCGTTACCAGCACCAGCCAACAGCACATTGGAGGTGAACGACGTTGGCTACGTATCGCGTAGGACCGAAGACCGACCAGGCTGTGCTTCCTCAGCAGCCCGCTCTCGAATTCGAGTCAGCAGACAACCCCCGGATCGGGGACGAAACGGGACTTGAACGCCGTCAGGCACCCGGCGCGGTACATGTGCGAGGGGAGATGCTCGGCGCCTCACCTGGCGCCGGGCGCGTCACCCCCGGCCCTGCGGTCGGGGAGAAGGCCCGTGAGGGCCACCCCGCCGTGTTCGTCCTGGACAAGCACGGCGCACCGTTGCAGCCGACCACGCCCGCCAGGGCGCGCAGGCTGCTCAAGTCCGGGCGGGCGGTGGTCGCCCGCCACACCCCGTTCGTCATCCGGGTCAAGGACCGCACCATCGCCCAGTCGCAGGTGGACGGTGTCGAGGTCGGAATAGACCCCGGCTCCAAGCACACCGGCATCGCCGTGTTCACCGACAAAGAAGGGAACCGCCGGGGCCTGTACGGCATCGATCTCGCCCACCGGGGCGGCAGCATCCGGGACAGGCTGTCGCGGCGCGCCGCCTACCGCCGGGGCCGCAGATCGCGGAACCTGCGCCACCGCGCACCTCGCTTTTCCAACCGCACCAAACCGCAGGGGTGGCTGGCGCCGTCACTGCGGCACCGGGTCGAGACCACCATGGCCTGGACCGCGCGCCTGGCCCGGTGGGCACCCGTCCGCGCGGTGCACCTGGAACGGGTCGCGTTCGACACCCACGCCATCTCCGCCGGCCGCCCCCTGGAAGGAGCCGAATACCAGCAAGGCACGCTGCACGGCACCGAAGTGCGCGAATACCTGCTGGCCAAGTGGGGACGCGCCTGCGCCTACTGCGACGCCACCGCGGTGCCGCTCAACATCGACCACATCCACCCCCGATCCAAGGGCGGCTCCGACCGGATCGGCAACCTGTGCACCGCCTGCATCCCCTGCAACCAGGCCAAGAACAACCGGCCGGTGCAAAACTTCCTCGACACGTCCCCCGAGCGGCTCGCCCGCATCCTCGCTCACGCCAAAGCCCCGCTCAGCGATGCAGCAGCCGTCAACGCCACCCGGTGGGCACTATGGCGGGCCTTGCATGCCGCCTTCCCCGCCGTGCGGACCGCGTCCGGCGGGCGCACCAAGTGGAACCGCACCCGCACCGGCCTGCCCAAGACACACACCCTGGACGCCCTGTGCGTCGGCCACTTGGACACCATCGACCACACCCCGCACACCGTGCTGGCCGTCGCGGCCACCGGACGCGGCACCTACGCCCGCACCCGCACAGACCGGCACGGGTTCCCCCGGCTACGACTGCCCCGCACCAAGCGGTTCTTCGGGTTCGCCACCGGCGACCTGGCCCGCGCCACGGTCCCGGCGGGCCGGTGGGCCGGAACCCGCACCGGACGCGTCGCGGTCCGCTCCAGCGGCAGCCACACCGTCACCACTCCCGCAGGGGCCGTCAAGACGTCGCACAAGAACCTGGCCCTCCTTCAGCGAGGTGACGGCTACGGCTACACCACAAAACCCGAGGGCGTGATCAGCGATGCGACCTGACAGGACAGAGCACCGCCCGGGCCCTGGCGGCCCTCCCGCGCTTCCGTTTCCCCCCAGCTAAAGCACGGGGGTATCCACGAAAGGTAACCAATGACCGAACCCCCGGAAGCCGCCGTTCGCACGGTCGGGCTGAAGAAGACCTATCCCGCGTCCGGGCCCCGTCCCGCGGTGCCCGCCGTCCAGGGCATCGATCTGGACGTCCCGCGCGGCGAGTTCTTCGGGCTGCTCGGCCCGAACGGCGCGGGCAAGTCGACCACCATCGGCATGCTCACCACGCTCGTCGTCCCGACCGGGGGCAGCGCGCACGTCTGCGGCCTGGACGTGGTGAAGGACGCTGTCGAGATCAAGCGCCGCATCGGCGTCGTGTCGCAGAACAACACCCTCGACAGCGACCTGACCGTCGCCGAGAACCTGGAGTTCCGCGGCCGGTACTTCGGGCTGGGCGCGCGCGACGCCCGCAGGCGCGCCGCCGAGCTGCTGGAGCTGTTCGGGCTGACCGAGCAGCGCGACGGGAACCCGTTCGAGATCTCGGGCGGGCAGGCCAAGCGCGTCATGATCTGCCGGGCCCTCATGCACGGCCCCGAGGTGCTGTTCCTGGACGAGCCGACCGCCGGCCTCGACCCGCAGACCCGCACGAACCTGTGGGAGGTGCTGCGGGGTCTGCAGGCGGCCGGGCAGACGATCCTGCTGACCACCCACTACATGGAGGAGGCCGAGGCCCTCTGCGAGAGGGTCGCGGTCGTCGACCACGGCAGGATCCTCGCCAGCGGGACCGTGGACCAGCTCAAGGCCGGCGCGGGCGCCGACACGGTCATCACCGTGGCCTACGACGCCCCGGTCCCCGAGCGGATCCGGGCCCTCGCCGACCGGGCCGGCATCAGCAAGGTCGAGATCAACGACGGCCAGGTGCGCGTGTTCGCCGCCGAGCCCGACGGGCTGCTCGGCGAACTCGTCACGATCGGTTCCGGCGCCGGAATCGGCGTCACCGACGCCACTCAGCTCCGTCCCAGCCTGGAGACCGTCTTCCTCACGCTCACCGGAAGGGAGTACCGCGAATGAGCGCCTCCGCAGTCCCGGCCGCCCCCGCAGTGATCGCGCCGCCGCCCCCGGCGCGGGCGACGATCGCCCGCACGTTCGGCGCGATGATGGCGCGCGAAGCGCGGGTCATGCGCAAGAACTTCCTGTCGACGTTCGTCCGGGTGCTGGTGCAGCCGGTCATGTTCGTCTTCGTGTTCGCCTACGTCCTGCCCAAGCTCGGCGGCGGCGCCATGGTCGGCGGCTCCGGCGGGCCGACGTTCGCCACCATCCTGCTGCCCGGCCTCGTCGGGTCGTCCATCATCATGCAGGCCATGATGGCGGTGATCTTCCCGCTGATGATGGAGCTGACCTGGCAGAAGTCGATCACCGACCGGGCGCTGGCCCCGGTGCCCATCCCGCTGCTGGCCGCCCAGAAGATCATCGCGGCGGCGGCGCAGGGGCTGATCGGCGGGCTGCTGGTGTTCCCGGCCGTGCTGTTCATCCACGCCGAGGGCGAGGCGCCCAGCGTGCACGTGGGCAACTGGCCCGTCCTGATCCTGGTCATGGTGCCCGGGGCACTGCTGTCCGCCTCGGGCGGGCTGCTGCTGGGCACGCTGATGAACCCGCAGAAGGTCCAGGTGCTGTTCGCGATGGTGCTGCTGCCGATGACCATGCTCGGCTGCGTGTACTACCCGTGGTCGGCGCTGGAGGACATCCGCTGGCTGCAGATCCTCAGCCTGTTCAACCCGCTGGTGTACGTCAGCGAGGGGCTGCGGAGCACGCTGACGCCGGACGTCCCGCACATGCCGGTGTGGGCGTTCCTGCTGGCGATCGTCGGCGGGACGGTCCTGCTGACCTGGGCCGCGACCCGCACCTTCACCAAGCGGGTCCTGACCTGACGGGCGCGGGAGCGGGGCCCGGGGGTTTTGCCGCCCCCCGGGCCCCTGTGGTTACCGCCCAATTCGCACGCCGGCACATGAATGGACGTGGATCAGCCTGAGACCGTCGCGCGTTACCGTTATGCGATCGCCGCACGAGCGCGGCGAGCCGGACTCGAACCGGCATCTCGACGGTGGTCGTCCACGTCCGCGCGATCCGGCGATCGGCGGTGAATGCTGAGTCTGGAGCAAGAATCTGAGGTTGATCGGGCGGCCGCCTCTACCGTTGGGCCACCCCGGCGCGGATGCCGGGGGCGGGACTCGAACCCGCATATGACGCTCACCCTGGTCAGCTTCGGCTTCAGCTTCAGCTTGCGCTCCTCGCGCACCCCCCGCGCTGCGGCGGGGGGATCCTATTGAGTTGTCGAACGGTCTCGTACGGCAGGGTCATCCGAACAGGTAGCCGAAGACCGCCTCACCGACGCGCTGGTCGGTGACCTCGATCCCGTTGGCCTCCTCGCGGGCGAACTTGACCGCGTCCTGCAGCTTCTCCACCCGGCCGAGCAGTTCGTTGACGCGCCTCGCCGGAAGCGCGCCGGAGAACTTCACCGTCGTCCACGTGCCTACGGGGATGTCCTCGTAGTACACCTCGACCTGGGCCGGGTGCTTCTCGGTCGCCTCCGCCTTCACATGGTTGCGCGGCACCTTCTTGGTCTTCACGGTGCGGACGGTCTCGGTCCGCCACACGTCGGTGGACGGGTCGAACGTCCACGTCTCGGCGGCGTCCAGCACCGGCAGCTTCTTGACGAAGGTGTGCAGGTCCTTGAGCTGCTTCTCCAGGAAGAGCAGGTAGGAGACCGGCACGTCGCGCAGGAGCGTCGTGCCGTCCACCGTCACGTCGGCGCGGGCGGTGCAGTTCGCCCAGTCCTTGGTGGCGGTGACGTCGAACAGCCGCGTCAGCGACCCCGTCACGTCGCCCAGGACGTCGTCGACCTTGACCTGCACCCGGGTGGACTCGGCCGGCAGCTGCTCCCCTTCCTCGTCCTTCGGCTGGTAGGTCCGCGAGATGCCCGACAGCAGCGGAGCCTTCTGGACCGAATGATGGGCGGCGGTCAGATCCTGGAAGGACTTGCTCTTCACGCCCTTCTCGACCGCGATGATCTGGTTGAGCTTGGTCGGCACCCCGTTCACTCCCCTCGATGCGATCATGACCGTAACAGGTGTCTCATCGCGGTATCACCGCATTTTCCCTATGTCGCCTCGACTTCGGTGAGGCCCGTCGTCCGGTCCATGCGCAGCCGGCGGGTGATGCCGAGGGTGCGCAGGAACGGCACGTCGTGGCTCACCACGATGAGCGCGCCCTCGTAGGCGGCGAGGGCCTGGGCGAGCTGCGCGGCGCTGGCCATGTCGAGGTTGTTCGTCGGCTCGTCCAGCATCAGCAGCTGCGGGGCGGGCTCGGCGAGCAGCAGCGACGCCAGCACGGCGCGGAATCGCTCGCCGCCCGACAGCGTCCCCGCCGGACGTTCGGCGCGCGCGCCGCGGAACAGGAACCGCGCCAGACCGGCCCGGATGTCGTTCACCGGTGCGGATGGTGCGGCGGCCCGGACGTTGTCGAGCACGCTCAGGTCCTCGTCGAGGACGTCGAGCCGCTGCGGCAGGTACCGGACCCCGCTCACACCGATCTTGACGACCACTCCGTCCGGGACGCGGTCGCCGGTGAGCGCCCGGAGCAGGGTCGTCTTGCCCGAGCCGTTCGGGCCGGTCAGCGCGATCCGCTCCGGTCCCCGGACGATGAGCTCCGTCAGGGTGGCGGGCTCCGGCTCCGGTGCGGCGAGGCCGGTCACGGTCGCGACCGTCCGCCCGGCCGGGACCCGAGTGGCGGGCAGCGCGATCCGGATCTCGGCGTCGTCGCGGACCGCCTCCTCCGCATCGGTGAGGCGGGTGCGGGCGTCGGCGAGGCGCTCTTCGTGCATGATGCGGTGCTTGCCCGCCGACTCCTGCGCCTGCCGTTTGCGCGCCCCCATCACGATCTTCGGCTCGCGCTTCTGCTCGTACATCTTGTTGCCGTAGCGCTTGCGGCGGGCCAGCTTGACGTGCGCCTCCTCCAGCTCGCGCTTCTGCCGCCGCAGGTCGGTCTCGGCGGCCCGGACCGTCCGCTGCGCGGCCTCCCTCTCCACGGCGAGCAGCTCCTCGTAGGCGGACAGGCCGCCGCCGAACGACCGGATCGCGCCGTCGCGCAGGTCGGCGATCTCGTCGACGCGGTCGAGCAGCTCACGGTCGTGGCTGACGACCACCAGGACGCCCGTCCAGGACGCGACCGCGTCGTACAGGCGGTGCCGCGCGTCCAGGTCGAGGTTGTTGGTCGGCTCGTCCAGCAGCAGGACGTCGGGCCGGGCGAGGAACTGCGCCGCCAGCGCGACCATCACCGCCTCGCCGCCCGACAGCGTCGGGACGGTGCGGTCCAGGCCGAGGTGGTCGAGGCCGAGCCGGTCGAGTTCGGCGCGGGCGCGTTCCTCGACGTCCCAGCCGTCGCCCACGGCGGTGAAGTTCTCCTCCGTGGCCTCACCGCGCTCGATGGCGTGCAGCGCGGCGCGGGTCCCGCTGATGCCGAGCAGGTCGGAGACCGTGGCCGCGCCGTCGAGGACGAGGTTCTGCGGCAGGTGGCCGATCTCCCCCTCGACGCTCACGGTCCCCGATCCGGGACGCAGCTCCCCGGCGATGATCTTCAGCAGGGTGGACTTGCCGGAGCCGTTGACGCCGATCAGGCCGGTCCGGCGGGGACCGAACGCGGCGTCCAGGCCGTCCAGGACGACGGTGCCGTCGGCCCACGCGAACGACAGGTCCGAGCACACGATGGCGTAAGACATAAGTGCGGCCTCCATGGTGGTGAGCGGGTGCGGAACACATGGAGACACCGCGGGAACGCGCGACGCGCCGGCGGGCATGAGAAAGCCCGGCGGGACGAGAGCCCACACTGAGGTCACGTGCGCGGGCCGGTGAACGGCCACTGCGCGGTGTCGGACCTCAGATCCTCAATGGACTCCCCTGCCGGGCGGCGATGTGACGCGGTCGAGAATACCCGATCCCTTATCGCAACACAAGTAGTGTTAAGAGTTTTTCCGGTGGACTCTCCCCGGGCCGCCCGGCATCCTCGTTCGCGTGGGAACCGTCAGCCCCGTGTTCGCCGGGCGCAGCGCCGAACTGGCCGGGTTGCGCGCCGCCTACGCGCGGGCGTGCGCGGGCGGGCCGGCGGCCGTGCTGGTCGCCGGTGAGGCGGGCGGCGGGAAGACGCGCCTCGTCACCGAGTTCACGCGGGATCTGCGCGCCCTGACCGGCGCCTGCCTCGATCTCGGCGCCGCGAGCCTGCCCTACGCGCCGTTCAGCGCCATCCTGCGGCGGCTCGGCCGGGACGCCGTCGCCTCGCTGATGCCCGGCGGCGCCCTGCCGGAACTGGCCCGGCTCATGCCCGGCCTGACCGCCGCCGCGCCGCCGCCCGACGACGGCACCGGGCAGATGCGGCTGTTCGAGCACCTGCTGACCCTGGTCGAGCGGCTCGGGGACGCGGAACCGCTCACCCTGGTGGTGGAGGACGCGCACTGGGCCGACCGCTCCACCCGTGATCTGCTGTCCTTCCTGTTCCGCAACCCGCCGCGCGCCGGGGTGCTGCTCGTGGTCACGTTCCGCCCCGAGGAGCCGGGCACCCGGCCGCTGTTCGCCGACCTGGCCCGCCTCCCGCACGTGACCCGGCTGGACCTGCCGCCCCTCTCCCGGACCGAGGTCGCCGACCAGGTGCGCGGCATCCTCGGGGACGCCGACCCGGCCGTGGTCCGGGACGCGCACACGCGCGGCGGCGGCAACCCGCTGTTCGTCGAGGCGCTCGTCGCGAGCCCCGGCGAGGCGGTGCCCGGATCGATGCGCGACCTGCTGCTCGACCGCGTCCAGCGGCTCCCCGGTCCGGCCCGCGCGGCGGTGCGGGCCGCGAGCGGCGCCGGGGACCGGGCCGGGCACGCCCTGCTGACGGCGGTGACCGGGCTGTCCGGCGCCGAGCTGAGCGAGGCGCTGCGCCCGGCCGTCGACCACGGCCTGCTGGCCGCGGACGGCGACGGGTACGCGTTCCGGCACGCGCTCATCCGCGAGGCCGTCCACGAGGACCTGCTTCCCGGCGAGCGCTCCGCCCTCCACCGCCGCTACGCCGAGATCATCGAACGCTCCCCGGATCTCAGCGACACGCCGGCGAGCGCGCTGGCCGTCCACTGGCACGGCTGCGGCGACCATGCCCAGGCCCTCGCGGCCGCGTGGCGGGCCGCCGGGGAGCGGGGCACGGCCACCGCCTACGCCGAGCAGCTGGCGCTGACGGAACGCGTCCTCGCGCTCTGGGACCGGGTGCCGGACGCGGCGTCGCTGACCGGCCGCACCCGCCACGGTGTCCTGGAGGCCGCGACGGAGGCCGCCGGCGCGGTCGGCGACCCAGGGCGCGGGCTTCCGCTCGTCCAGCGGGCGCTGGACGAGACCGACCGCGGCCGCGAACCTGTCAGAACCGCACGGCTGCTGGCCCTCCGGGCGCAGATGCGCGGGTACCAGGGCCACGAGGACGAACTTGCCGACCTGCGGGAGGCCGAGCGGCTCGCCGCCGCCCCGTCCCCGGAACGCGTCGAGATCCTCGCGCGGCTCGGCTCCCGGCTGCTCGTCTACGGGGAGATGGACGAGGGGGAACGGCTGGGCCGCGAAGGACTGGAGCTGGCCGCCGCCCTCGGCCTCGACGCGGCGGGCTCCGCGCTGGAGGCCACCGTCGCCGTCGCGGCCGCGCGAGACGGCGACGGCGACATGGCACCGCTGGAACGGCTCCCCCTCGGTGATCTCGGCGTGCCCGGACGCGTCCGGGTGCTCAACACGCTGGCGCACTGCCGGCTGAACACCGCCCGCCCCGCCGACGCCCTCGCACCGGCGGACGAGGCGCTCGCCGTCGCCGAACATGCCGGGCTGGTGCACAGCCTCGGGCTGGCGCCGGCCGTCAACCGGATCGAGGCGCTGTACCGGCTCGGCCGCTGGGACGAGGCCGCCGCCGCCCTCCAATGGCGGCTGGACCACCACCACGGCCCGGCCTTCCGCGTCCAGCTGATGATCTGGCGGATCGCCCTGCTGGCCGCCCGGGGCGACGGCCCAGGGCCCGATCCGGAGGCCCTCGCCGTCCCCCTCGGCACCGGGTTGCCGCAGGCCGCACTGCCGCTCGCCCAGATGATCATCGAGTGGCGGCTGGCGGAGGACGACCGCCCGGCGGCCCGCGCCACGGTGGACGCCGTCCTGCGCCATCCGCGATTGACCGTCCAGCCGTGCCATCTGTGGCCGCTGCTGGAGGCGGCCGCGCGCGCCGGCGGCCCGCGCCTGCCCGAGATCGCCGGGCTGGCCGCCCGGGCGCCCGCCGCCAACCCGGCGGCCGCGGCGCTCAAGGCGTCAGTGACCGCGCTGACCGGCGGCCCCGCCGCCTGGGACCTCGTGATCGGCACGTGGGAGGACCTCGATCAGCCGTACCCGCTCGCGCGGGCGCTGTTCGACGCCGCCTGCGCCGACCTGGCGGCCCGCGACCGGACCGCCGCGGCCGTGCGCCTCGACCGCGCCGCCGCGATCGCCGCCCGCCTCGGCGCCGCCCCGCTGGCCCGCCGGATCTCCGAGCGCGCCCGCCGCGCGGGGCTGGCCGGGCCGTCCGGCGGGCCGCTCACCGCCCGCGAATCGGAGGTGCTGCGGCTGCTGGCACGCGGCCGGTCCAACCGGGAGATCGCCGGGGAGCTGTTCATCTCCCCGAAGACCGCCAGCGTCCACGTCTCGCACATCCTCGCCAAGCTCGGCGTGGCCTCCCGCGGAGAGGCCGTCGCCGCCGCCCGCGACCGCGGCCTGGCGTAGGCGCCGGCGTAGGAGATAAGCCGCCGCCTTATGGCCCGGCACGCCTTCTTACGGCGACGGTCGGAGGCATGGAAGCCGCCGTGCACACCTCCGGGCTGCGCCGCACCTACAGGCGCGGCCGTCAAGACCCCGTCGTCGCCCTGGACGACCTGACCATGACCATCGCCCAGAACGAGATCCATGGGCTGCTCGGGCCGAACGGCGCGGGCAAGACCACCCTCGTCAAGATCCTTTCGACGGTGCTGCTGCCGACGGCGGGGTCGGCGCGGATCCTCGGGCACGACGTCGTGGCCGGGACCCGCGCCGTCCGATCGCTGGTGGGGCTCGTCCTCGGCGGTGACCGGGGCCTCTACGACCGCCTGACCGCCCGCCGGAACCTGCTGTTCTGGGGCGCGCTCTACAAGCTCGACGCCCGCACGACCCGGAACCGCGCCGACGCGCTGCTGGAACGCGTCGGCCTCGCCGATCGCGCGGACGACCGCGTGGAACGGTTCTCGCGCGGGATGCGGCAGCGCCTGCACCTGGCGCGCGGGCTGCTGCACGAGCCCCGCATGCTGTTCCTGGACGAGCCGACCTCCGGGCTCGACCCGGTCGCGGCCGGCGCCTTCCGGCGGCTCGTCCTCGACCTGCGCGCCGAGGGCCGCACCTTCCTGCTGGCCACCCACGACATGGACGAGGCGACCGCGCTCTGCGACCGGGTGACGCTGATCGACCGCGGCCGGATGGTGCTGAGCGCGGACACCGCGCGGGTCGGGCATTTCCTCGGCGACCGCGAATGCGTCGACTTCAGCCACCCCGACGCCGCCCTCACCGGCGCCCTGGCCCTGCTGCCGGACGTGACCGACGTCGAGCGGCGGGACGGGACCCTGTGGCGCGCCCACACGTCCGGGCGGGACGGCACCCGCCGCGTCCTCTCCTGGCTGCTGGAGCGCGACGTCCTCACCGCCCGGCGCGGCGAGCCGACCCTCGAAGAGGTCTACCTGCGCACGGTCGGCGACCGGGGGATGCGGATATGAGCACCCTCCGCGCGATGTGGCACGCGGCCCTGCTGCAGGTGGCGCTGACGCGGCGAGATCCAGAGCACGCGCTCATCCTGCTCATCGCCCCCATGCAGACCACGACGATGCTGGCGCTGACCGTGACGGAGCACCGCACCGACGCCGTGGCGAACGCCGTGCTGGCGCCGGGGCTGATCGGGCTCTGGGTCGCCGCACTCGACTACGCCGGGCGCATCGTCCCCGAGGACCGCTGGGCGGGACGGTTCTCGCCGATGGTCGCGGCGCCCGTCCCGCTCGGCCCGGTGGTCGCCGGCCGGGTCGCGATGGTGGTGCTCGTGGGCGCGGCGGCGTTCGCGGAGTCGTGGCTGGTGGCGGCACTCGGGTTCGGCCGGGTGCTGACGGTCGCCGATCCCGCGCTGTTCGTCCTCGCGGTCGCGGTCACCTGCCTGGCGACGGTCGGGACCGCCACTCTGCTGTCGGCCGTGCTCACCGTGTCCCGGGCGCGCGACGTGCTGCAGAACTCGCTCGGCTACCCGTTCTACATCCTCGGCGGAATCCTCGTTCCGGTGGCCGTGCTGCCCGGCTGGCTGCACCCGTTCAGCCATGTGGTGTTCCTGTCGTGGAGCGCGGAGTTGTTGCGCGACGCCGTCCACGGAAATGCGCACGGGTGGCCCCGGTCGGTCGCGGCGATCCTCGGCCTGGGCGCGGCGGCCATGGCGGCGGGGCTGTGGCTGACGGGGCGCTACGTGGACCAGGCCCGGCGCAACGGGACGGTGGGGTTCGCGTGAGGCACGTGCTCCGGATCGTCCGGGAGTCGCTGATTCTCGGGTTCGCCGAGATGAGCGCCGTCTACACCTGGCGGACGTGGACGTTCGGGTGGCTGGTGCGGCTGCTCTGCCAGGCCACCTTCTACGCCCTGCTGGGCCGCTACGTCGGTGACGACGACACCATGCGGTACGTCCTCGTCGGCAACATCGTGGTGCTGGCCTGCATGGAGTCAACGATCGTGGTGATCTCGCTCGCCGGGGAGCGGCGGATGGGAACGCTGCCGCTGCTGGCCATCGCACCGTCCGGGCATTTGCCGGTCTACCTGGGGCGCGGGCTGCAGTGGACGGTGACCGGGATGATCAGCTCCCTGGTCGCCTGGCTCGTGCTGCCGCCGCTGCTGGGCGTCCCGCTGCCGTGGCCGCGCGCCGCGTACGCGATCCCGGTCATCGTGCTCATCCTCGTCAGCAGCTACGGGTACGGGTGCGCGCTGGCGGGCATCGCGCTGCGGATGCGCGGCGTCGAATGGCTGGTGCTGAACGCCGCCTACGGGATCGTGATGACGTTCGGCGGGGTGAACGTCCCGGTCGAGACCTGGCCGGCCCCGCTGGAGTTCGCGGCGCGGGCGCTGCCGGTCGTGCACGGGCTGGAGGCGGTGCGCGGCATCCTGGACGGCGCGTCCCCCGGCCGCGTCCTGGGGCTGCTCGGCATCGAGGCGCTGGTCGGTGCGGCCTGGTACGCGGTGGCGGGGCTGTCGATGGACCGGCTCGTGGCCGCCGGCCGGCGCGACGGCAGCCTCGACCACGCCGGTTGAAACGCGAACCCCGCCCCGGGCCCGCGGGGGCGGGGTCCGGGGCGGGTTCCGCGTTCGTCAGGCGCCGCGGAGGACGGCGCCGGTGCGGTCGGACGCGGACGCCACTGCGGCGGCGCGGGCCTGCGACGCCTCCTCGGCGGTGAGCGTGCGGTCCGAGGCGCGGAAGCGCAGCGAATAGGCCAGGGACTTGCGGCCCTCGCCCACCTGCTCGCCGGTGTAGACGTCGAACAGCCGGATCGCCTCCAGCAGCTCGCCGGCCCCGTCGCGCAGCGCCGACTCCACCTCGGCGGCCGGCACCGAGGAGTCGACGGTCAGCGCGACGTCCTGGGTGGCGACCGGGTAGCTCGACACGTGCGGCGCGCTGACGGTCACGGGGTCGCCCAGGCGGCGCAGCTCCAGCTCCATCGCGCAGGACCGCTCGGGCAGCCCGTACGCCTTGGTGACGCGCGGGTGCAGCTCACCGGCGTGGCCGACCAGGGTGTCGCCCGCGTAGAGCGCGGCGCAGCGGCCCGGGTGCCAGGGCGCGTGCTGGTCGGCCCCGGCCGTCAGCTCGACGCCGACCTCGCGGGCCACCGTGCGGGCCGCCTCGATCGCGTCCGCCCACAGCGCCGGGCGGCCCTCACCCCACCAGCCGGAGGGCTCGCGGTCGCCGGACAGGACGACGCCCACCCGGTACGGCTGGTCGGGCAGCGCCGCCTCAAGCCCTGCCAGCTCCTCCGCGGTCGGGCCGCGGTCCACGGCGAGGCGCGGCGCCCGCTCCGGCGCGTCCGGGCGGGGCCGGAACACCACGCCCACCTCGAACAGGCCGGTGTCGCCGAAGCCGCGCCCCACGTTGAGCGCCAGCGCCTTGAGCAGGCCCGGCAACAGCGTGGTGCGCAGCAGCGGCTCCTGCTCCGACATCGGGTTCGCGAGCCGCAGCGTACGGCGGCGGGCGTCGTCGGCGGGGAACTGGAGCCCGTCCAGATCCTTCTCCGCGACGAACGGGAACGTCAGCGCCTCGACGTAGCCGGCGCCGGCGAGCGCGCGCCCCACCCGGCGGCGCAGCCGCTGCTGGACGGTCAGGCCCGTGCCCGCCGCCGGACGCGGCGCCCGCGCCGGGATGTCCTCGTACCCCTCCAGCCGGATGACCTCTTCGGCGAGGTCGTTGGGGTCGGTGAGGTCGGGGCGCCAGGACGGCGGCGTCACCGTGAGCGACGCGTCCCCTTCGACGGTGCAGCCGACCTGCTCCAGCCGCCGGACGACCACGTCCCGCCCGTAGGTCACGCCGGCGACCCGGTCGGGGTGGCCCGCGGCCATCGTGACGGTGACCGGCTCGACCGGCGCCTCGGCGTGGGTGACGCCGGGCACGACCTCCGCACCGCCCAGCTCGGCGAGCATCCGCGCCGCCCGGTAGGAGGCGTACAGCGGCAGCTCCCGGTCGACGCCGCGCTCGAACCGGTAGGACGCCTCGCTGTGCAGCCGGTGCCGGCGGCTCATCCGGGCGGTGCCGATGTCGTCGAAGTGCGCGGCCTCGATGACCATGTCGGACGACCGCTCGCCGATCTCGGTGGCGAGCCCGCCCATCGTGCCGGCCATCGAGATCGGCCCCGACTCGTCGGTGATGAGGATGTCCTCGGGGTGCAGGGACCGCTTGACGTGGTCGAGCGTCTCCAGCTTCTCGCCGGGCGCGGCGCGCCGCACCACGATCGGGCCGGTGAGCGCGCCCCGGTCGAAGGCGTGCAGCGGCTGCCCGAGCTCCAGCATCAGGTAGTTGGTGACGTCCACGGCCAGCGACACCGGGCGCATCCCGGCGCGGTGGAGCCGGACCCGCATCCACATCGGGGTCTGCGCGTCCGGGTCGAAGCCGCGCACCTCCCGCAGCACGAACCGGTCGCACGCGGTGGGGTCGCCGATGCTCGCCGGGTAAGCGGCCCCGGTCTCGGGAGGCAGATCCACGTCCGCCGGGTCCTTGAACGGCACGCCGTAGGCGGTGGCGGCCTCGCGGGCGATGCCGCGGATCGACAGGGCGTACCCGCGGTCGGGGGTGACGGCGATGTCCAGGACGTCGTCGCGCAGCCCGAGCAGCTCGATCGCGTCGGCGCCGACGGGCGTGTCCGGCGGCAGCACGAGGATGCCGCCGTGGTCGTCGCCGATGCCGAGTTCGGCGACCGAGCAGATCATGCCCTCGGACACCTTGCCGTAGGTCTTGCGGGCCCCGATCCGGAACCCGCCGGGCAGCACGCCGCCCGGAAGGATGACCACGACACGGTCGCCGGCCGCGAAGTTGGTGGCGCCGCACACGATGTTCTGGGGGTCGCCGGTGCCGTTGGCCTTGCCGACGTCCACCTGGCAGTAGCGGATCGGCTTCTTGAAGCCGGCCAGCTCTTCGACCGCCAGGACCTCGCCGACGACGAGCGGGCCGGTGATGTCGGCGCCGGCCCGCTCGACGGTCTCGACCTCCAGGCCCGCCGCGATCAGCTCGGCGGCCAGCGCGCGGCCGTCGACGCCGGCGGGCAGTTCGACGTACTCGCGCAGCCAGGAAAGCGGGGCCCGCATCAGATCTCCGTCCCGAACGGGAGGGTGAACCGGACGTCGCCCTCCACCATGTCGTACATGTCCTCCACGCCGTGCCGGAACATCAGCGTCCGCTCGACGCCCAGCCCGAACGCCCAGCCGCTGTAGCGATCCGGGTCGATGTCGCAGGCCACCAGCACCCGCGGGTTGACCATGCCGCAGCCGCCCAGCTCGATCCAGCCCTCCGAGCTGCAGGTGCGGCACGGGTCGGCGCCCGGCTCGGCGGACGCGCCCCGGCACACGAAGCACTGCATGTCGACCTCCGCCGACGGCTCGGTGAACGGGAAGTACGACGGCCGGAACCGCGTCTTCAGCCCCGCGCCGAACATCCCGGTGACGAAGGCGTCGATGCCGCCGCGCAGGTCGGCCATGGTCAGGCCCTCGTCGACGGCGAGGCCCTCGAGCTGGTGGAAGACGGGGCTGTGCGTGGCGTCCAGCTCGTCGGTGCGGAACGTGCGCCCCGGCACCACGACGTACACCGGCAGCTCACGCGACAGCAGCGCCCTGATCTGCACCGGCGAGGTGTGCGTCCGCAGCACCAGCCCGGTCTCCTCCGACCCGACGAAGAACGTGTCCTGCATCGTGCGGGCCGGGTGGTCGGGCTTGAAGTTGAGCGCGTCGAAGTTGAACCACTCCGCCTCGACCTCGGGCCCCTCGGCGACCTCGAAGCCCATCGAGACGAAGACGTCGGCCATCCGCTCCTGCATGGTGGTCAGCGGATGCCGGGCGCCGCGGGGGGCGCGGTCCCACGGCAGCGTGACGTCGACGGTCTCCTCGACGAGGACGCGCTGGTCGCGCTCCTCCTCCAGTGCGGCCTGGCGCTCCTTCAGCGCCGTGGACACCGCGCCGCGGGCGGCGCCGATGCGCTTGCCGGCGTCGGCGCGGGCGGCGGGCGGCAGCGCGCCGATCTCGCGGTTGGCGAGCGCCAGCGGGGAACGGTCCCCGGCGTGCGCCAGGCGGACCTGCTTCAGCGCGTCGAGATCGGCGGCCGCGGCGATGGCGGCGAGGGCCGCGTCGCGGACCCGGTCGAGCTCTTCGGGCTGCAACGCGGACACCTCGACGGGGTCATAGGACTTGTTGGGTGCAGACATGGTGGTGTGATCGACTCCGGTCGGCGTGGGACGCCCGCAGTCTAGTGCGCGGGCGATGAGGATCCGGAAAGCGTGCGCGTGACGCGCTGGCCCTGTCGGGGCCCGGTGCCGCCTCGCCCGGCGTGGTGAGCCGTGCCGCGCGGCGTGCGCCGCGCTCAGGTGGCGTAGTCGGGGGCCCCTGCGGGCACGGTAAATCGGAACTCGGCGCCGCCGCCGGGCGCCCTCCGCACGGTGATCACGCCACCGTGCGCCTCGACGAGGCCCTTGACGATGTAGAGCCCGAGGCCGGTGCCGCCGCGGCGGTTGCCGCCGGGGCCGCGCCAGAACTGCCGGAAGACGCGCTGGACGGCCTCGGGCGGGATGCCCTCGCCCTCGTCGCGCACCGACACGGCCGCTCCCTCCTTATGCGCGTCCGGCTCCACCACGATGGTGACGGTGCCGGCCCCGTGGCGCACCGCGTTTTCCACGAGGTTACCCAGGATCTGGTCCATCTTATCGGGGTCGAGCCACATCTCCGGCAGCTCGCCGCGGGCCTCGAAGCGGAACCGGTCCTCCGCCTCGCCGGCCGCGACCCGGCCCGCGATGACCTTGCGGACCTCCTCGGGCAGGTCGACGACCTGGCGGTGCATCTCCAGCCGGCCCGCCTCGATGCGGGACACGTCCAGCAGCTCGGTGATCAGCCGGGTGACGCGGTCGGCGTCGGCGTTGACGGTCTCCAGCATGACGCGCTTCTGGTCGTCGTTGAAGCGGTGCCATTTGGCCAGGAGCGTCGCCGTGAAGCCCTTGACGCTCGTCAGCGGGGAGCGCAGCTCGTGGGCCACGGTGGACACGAGGTCGGCGCGGTCGCGTTCCTGGCGGGCACGGTGCAGGGCGTCGCGCAGGCAGACCGTGAACCGCTCCACACGGCCCTCGGCGTCGCGCCGGTACGCGGCCGTCACCAGCAGTTCCGTGCCGCCGGGCAGGAACAGCACGCGCTCCGGGTGGCGAGTGCGGGTGCGCAGGCCGTCGTAGGGGGCCAGGCACTTCCACCAGTCACGGCCCTCCGCGTCGTGCAGCGGGAGGACGTCGCGGAAGTCGCGGCCCAGAGCGGACGCGGCGGCGACCCCCGTCATCCGCGTCGCGGCGGCGTTGAACACCACCACCCGGGCGGCGTGGTCGGCGACCAGCATCCCGTCGGGCAGGTCGTCCGCCGAGATCTCCCCGGGGCCCGGCCCGGGCCCCCCCGAGGGCGCGCGCGCGGCGACGCGAGGGGGTTCCTCTCCGCCCACAGCGGCCTCCAGAACACCGAAGAGAACGCGGCCTGTCGAGAAGAGACTCTAGCCGCAGTCGGGCACCCCGCGGGACCCGCAAACCCCCCGGCGGCAAGGCATGTGTAGCCTCCGGGCGGCGTTCCGGAGCGCCCGGAACGGGGCCTCACCAGCGGCTCGGCGGCCTCACCTGGACGTGGTCGGCTCGTCCAGCGCGTCGAGGGCGCCGCGCACGTCCGCGTGAACCTGGAACAGGCGGTGCAGCCCGGTGATGCGCAGCAGCCGCAGCTGGCTCGGACGCACGCCGGCGAGCACGATCTCACCGCCGGACTCTGAGATCCGGTTGTGCGCGGCGACCAGCGCGCCGAGCCCGGCCGCGTCGCAGAACGGGACGGCGGTGAAGTCGGCCAGCAGCCGGCGCGGCCCCGAGGCGTGCACCTCGACGAGCCGCGCCCGCAGGGTGTCGGCCGTGCGCAGGTCGATCTCGCCGGTCACGGCGACGACGGCCGTGTCGCCGCGCACCCGGGTGACCTCGACCTCGAGTCCGTCGCCGGCTCCGGGGACGCGGGCGCCGGAGAATCCGGGGGCCGCGGCGGGCGCGCGGGACCCGGGCGCCGGAGCGGCCGTCCGGCACCGCACCTCCGGCACGCGGCGGCCGGCCCTTCTGGCCGGCCTGATCTCCTCGGTCATCACGTTCGCCCCCTCTGCACGGCATCGTCGCCGCCCCTGGTCAACGCACTGATCAACACCGTAGGCTCGCGGGCCGGACGGCGAAATCCCTCGCCGGACCTGTATCCCGGTCCTACCTGCGAATGAGGCCCGCGCGGCGGCAGGCCCCCTGCCCCCCGCACGCGCGCAGACCATCTTCCCAGCTCACCGGCCGGAAAGCGGCGCCTGAGGCGACCGATTGCGGCCATCCGATCACGGTTCGCATTGAACCACCGCGACCGTCTTCACGTGCGGTTCGTCACGTCCCGCGCTGTGCGCGGGCCGAGGCGTACAGGCATACGGCCGCGGCCGTCGCCAGGTTCAGGCTCTCGGCGCGCCCGTAGATGGGCACCCGCACGACCTCGTCGACGTGCTCGAGGATCTCGTCCGGGAGCCCCCAGGCCTCGTTCCCGAACACCCAGGCGGTGGGCCGCGCGAGCAGGCCCTCGTCGATCGCGTCGTCCAGGGTCCGGTCGCCGGCGCCGTCGGCGGCGAGGACGGTGAGCCCCGCGCCCTTCAGCTCGGCGATCAGCGGGCCGAAGCGCGGGCCGACGACGACCGGCAGGTGGAACAGGCTGCCCGCCGAGGCGCGCACGCACTTGCCGTTGTAGGGGTCGACGGACGCGTCGGTGAACACGACCGTCTCCGAACCGGCGGCGTCGGCGGTGCGCAGGACGGTCCCCGCGTTGCCGGGGTCGCGGACGTGCGCGAGGACGGTCACCAGCCGGGGACCGGCCTCCAGCGCCTTGCCCAGCGGGACGTCGACGAACTCGCAGACCGCCAGCAGCCCCTGCGGGGTGACGGTCTGGGCGAGTTCGGCCATGATCTCCCCGCTGACGCGCAGCACCGGCGCGCCCGCGCGCTCGGCGGCGAGCACCAGTTCGGGATGGCGGGCCTCGGCCTCGGCCGTGGTGAACAGCTCGGCGAGGCCGCCGGGGATCTCCAGCGCCTCCCGCACCGCCTGCGGCCCCTCGGCGAGGAACCGGTTCTCACGGCGGCGGAACGCGCGTTTGGCGAGCCGGCGAGCGGCCTTCACCCGCGGTGATCGGAGGGAGGTCAGCTCGCGGCCCGCCATATCGCTGCGATCGCCTGTTCGCCGGGGACCCGGCTCAGGCCGCCTCCGAGCCCTCGGCCGGAAGCGCGTCCTTGGCGACCTGGACCAGGGCGGCGAACGCGGGGGCGTCGTTGACGGCCAGCTCGGCGAGCATGCGCCGGTCGACCTCGATCTCCGCGGCCTTCAGGCCCTGGATGAACCGGTTGTAGGTGATGCCGTTGGCGCGGGCCGCGGCGTTGATCCGCTGGATCCACAGCCGGCGGAACTGGCCCTTGCGGTCCTTGCGGTCCCGGAACGCGTAGGTCATCGAGTGGAGCTGCTGCTCCTTGGCCTTGCGGTACAGGCGCGAACGCTGACCGCGGTAGCCGCTCGACCGCTCCAGGACGACCCGACGCTTCTTGGCGGCGTTGACCGCCCGCTTCACGCGTGCCACGTGATGAACTCCTTCGTGGGGGCCGGGGCCATGCCGACCTCGGCCGGTCGCTGATATGGCAGATCGAGCGCTACTTGCGCAGCAGCTTCTTGATGTTCTTGGCGTCGGCGTCGGCGACCACGGCGGGGCCGGACAGCCGCCGGGTCCGCTTGGACGCCTTGTGCTCGAGCAGGTGGTTCTTGTTGGCGCGGCGGCGCATCACCTTGCCGGAGCCGGTCAGCTTGAAGCGCTTCTTGGCACCGCTGTGTGTCTTGGTCTTCGGCATGGTCGCCGTCGTCTCCTTTATCCCGGCCCACGTGCGGACCGCACCTGGGCGCGCCTGATCGGCGCATCACACGGAGTTCCGCGGACGTGTCCATGGACGCGCCAGGTCAGACTTCAATGTACGTGCGCCGCGACCTCGCTCGCCGCGAGGCCGCGGAGTCGGGACCGCCGCGTGGCCGGTCCCGCAACGGCCGTCAGGCGGTGCTCTCCGCCTCCTGCCCGCGGGCCGTCTTCTTCTTGTGCGGACCGATCACCATGATCATGTTCCGGCCGTCCTGCTTGGGCCGGGACTCGACGAAGCCGAGCTCCTCGACGTCGTCGGCGAGCCGCTGCAGCAGCCGGTAACCGAGCTCGGGACGGGACTGCTCACGGCCACGGAACATGATCGTGACCTTCACCTTGTCCCCGGCCTTCAGGAACCGCACCACGTGACCCTTCTTGGTCTCGTAGTCGTGCGGGTCGATCTTCGGGCGGAGCTTGATCTCCTTGATGACCGTGTGCGCCTGGTTCTTCCGCGCTTCACGCGCCTTCATCGCGGACTCGTACTTGAACTTGCCGTAGTCCATGAGCCTGGCGACGGGCGGACGCGCGGTGGGCGCCACCTCGACCAGATCGAGGTCCGACTCACGCGCGATTTCAAGGGCCTTGGCGATGGGCACTATGCCCACCTGTTCGCCGTTCGGGCCGACGAGACGGACCTCGGGCACGCGAATGCGGTCGTTGATACGCGGTTCGGCGCTGATGGGACCTCCTTGGGGCCGTTCTCAAGTTCGTTGGACCGGTCGTACCCCGAGGCTTCCACAGGAAAAGCCCCGCACGACTCACGTACGGGGCCACCTTCGGTCTCCCTGACGGCCGGGCCGCCGGGGACGACGGCGACACGAGCGCCGTGCGCCCGTTCGCCGGACCGAGAACCCACCGGCCTCATCAGCCGGTCAGGTGGGAGGTGGCCTCCGCTTGTGCGCCCGGTGCGCACCACCGTCGTGGTCGCGCGCACAGGGCCGGTCGACCACCCAGATTACCACCTGCGGGAGCTGGGTGCGCCATGCGAGGGCAACTCGCATGATCTGGATCGGAATGATGCCTGCGTGAGGTACGCCACTGTGCCAACACTCCGGAACGCCCGCCCATTCCCCGGCTCCGGTGAGGCGCGGGAGGCGGCGGTGGCGAGCGTGGCCGGGGCGGGAAGGTGAGGGTGTTCTGGCCCCGCCGGGCCTCTCGGCGTGACGGTCCCGGCTTGTTACGGTGGAGCGTAGACGGCCCGGTGGGGCCGGCACAGGGAGGTAGTTCCCGCGATGCCCTCGGTCCAGGCCGGCACGGCCGGCCCCCTCACCGCCTTGTCACCGATCAGGCTGGAGTTCGCCCAGAAGGCGTTCATCGTGTCCGGCGGACGCCTGCTGCTGGTCCGCAAGTCCGCCTCCGACCCGTTCCACCCGGGCCGCTGGGAGGTGCCCGGCGGGCGGCTGGAGGTGGCGGACGACCTCGACCTGGACGACCACATCCGCCGGGAGGTCTGGGAGGAGGTCGGCCTCAAGATCGACCCGGGTCCGCCGTTCCATCTGTGGCAGTGGTTCATGCCCGACCGCCGGGCGCCCTCCGGCGGGCGGATACGCGTCGTGGCGGCGGCGCGCCGCTGCCGGCCGGTGACCGTGGACACCAGCCTGGAGAACCAGGACTCAGGCGACCACCTGGACGGCTGCGCCTGGGTGCCGCTCGACGAGATCCGGCGCTACGACCTCATCCCGAGCCTGCGCCCGGTGATGCGGGCGTTCCTGGTTCCGCCCCGCTGAGCGCCGCCGCGACATGGCCACGTCCCGATCGCCGGCGCAGTGGCCGGGTCTGGAGGGCGTGGACGAGCGCCGCTTCGAGCTCCTCGTCATCGGCGACGTGGGGATCGAGGTCCGCGCATCGCTCCCGGACGTCCGTTTCACCGATCTGGACGCGGACCGTCTCTGCTACGCCCCGGCGCGGGCCATGGTCGCGGGGACGGCCGTCAACCTGGCCCGGTGCGCGGCCCGCTACTTCCGCCGGGTCGGTGTGCTGGGCAAGGTCGGCGACGACGCCTTCACGCCCGTGATCCGCGGGGAGCTGCGGCGGATCGGCGTGGACGACCGGCTGCGCGTCGAGCCCGGCGCGGCGAACGGCGTCGCGGTGATGCTGCGCGACCGGCCGTGCGGCGGCGGGCCGGGCGCCCGGCTCCTGGTCGTCCGGGACGATCCGCCTGGCCGCCGCCTCGCCGAGCGGGAGGTCCGCGCCGCGGCGGCCGAAATCGGGGCCGCGGACGTGCTGGTGACCGACGGGTACTCGCTGCTGTCGCCGGTCTCGCGGGCGGCGCTGCACGCGGCGGCCCGGCTGGCGCGCGCCGCGGGGACGAGGGTCGCGTTCGACCTCGTCCCGCACGACGTCGACGCACGGCTCCCGGCGGACGGCGTGCTGCCGATGCTGGCGCTGTCGGATCTCGTCATCTCCGAGGCCCCCACGCTGGCGCGGCTGCTCGGCCGCCCGGTGGAGGCCGGCGGCCAGGGGGTGCGGGACCTGCTGCCGGTTCTGGACCGGGCGGTGCCGGGCCGCCCGCTGTGGCTGCTGCGCTTCGGCGCCACGTCCCTTGAGCGGGTGGTGGCGTACCAGCGGGAACGGCTGCTGCTGGAGTACCCGACCGGATACGGGGACGGTGTGGAGCGGGCGGGGTTCGGCGACCGGCTGGCCGCGGCCGAGCTCTACTGGTGGCTGTCGGGACCGTGACCGTCCTCCGGGACTCCTTCCGCCAGGACCGCGGCGGCTCCGCGCAGCGCCTGGAGGGTGCGGAGGAAGCGGCGTCTGCTGCCCGGCAGCCCGAACGTCTCCTGCCAGCGCCACGTCCGGCCGGGTCCGGCGGCGGTGACGGCCCAGCGCAGGTATTGGCTTCGTACGCCGTCACCGGGGTGGACGGTCGCGATGCCGTCCTCCTCAATCAGGAGGTAGGAGCGGCCGGTGCGAAGCCAGGCTCGCAGGGTGGCGTGGTCGGCGGGCGCTCCGGGATGCCCCTGAGCCTCCACCGCCGCCCGGACGCCGTGTGCTCCGGGCAGCAGGTGCCAGTGCGCGTGGTCGATGCAGGCGCCGCCGCCCTGGGGGACGGCCGGGCCGTGCTCGAACAGCAGCAGCTCGCCGCTTCCGTACGCCTCGCGGTAGAGGCGGGCGACGCGGTCACGCCATGCCAAGGCGCGTTCCCACAAGTCCCGGCCGAACGCGCCGGCGCACTGGTGGTGTTCGCGCGTCACCAGCAGCACGTGCCCCTCGGTGAGCGGCGCCACGTCCGGCATCAGGAGGAAGTCGCCGTCGCGGGCGATGACTCCCGACTCCCCCGGGAGGTCGGCCATGGCGTTGAACCGGAACCGCAGAGGCGGGCACAGCACGCACTCGTGAACGGGCTCGTCCCGCACCGTCGGCTCGGCCAAGCCTCCTCCAGGTCCCGGACACTCTCCTTTCAAAATGCCCGGTGCCCGGTACCGGTGCTCTGTACGGCCGCGGACACAGACATGGAACCCACGGGGTACAAAGCCTGGCCTGACGGGAACAAAGGGAGCAGAAGGCGACACCGTGAATCAGACACCTCCGCTCCCCGCACCGGCCCCCCGCACCGGCCGCCCCCGCGGCGCAGGCATCCGGGGCGCGTCCCCGCCCGCCGACGTCCCCTCGATCGACATGGCGGTGCTGCAGACCCGGCTGAACGAGTCGCTGGACGTCCTGCGCGACACCTACGCGCCCGCGCTCGGCTCCGGCGGCGGCTGGTACCACGAGCTGACACGGCCCGAGCCGGGCACGACCGCGACGGCGCTCGGGCTGCTGGCGTTCGTCGAGGCGGGCCGGCCGTTCGAGTACTTCGACGACGGCCTCGCCTTCCTCGCCGCGCGGCAGACCACGTCCGGCGACGCGCTGCGGGACGGCGGCTGGGCCACCAAGACCAGCCTCGGCATGCCGGTGGTGGAGGCGACCGGCTGGATCGCGCGGTTCCTGGCCCGCGCCCGCTGCGACATGCGCGACGACGCGCCCGACCTCGAACGCGCCTACCAGTGGCTGGTGCACAACCAGAATCCCGACGGCGGGTGGGGGTCGCTGCACGGCTGCCGGTCGCGGGTGTGGCTGACGTGCCTGGCGCTCCGCGCGCTCAGCCAGCTCAACCCCTACGACCCGGCGGTCGACCGGGGCGTGGAGTGGCTGACCGCGGACCGGACCGCGCACCGTCCCGGCTGGGGACCGACGCAGGAGTCCCGGCCCACCGTCACCCACACCGCGTTCGCGCTGGTGACGCTGGCCGAGGCGCGGCCGGACCTGGCGACCGAGCGGCTGCTGGACGCCTACGACTGGCTGCTGGAACACCTCGACCCCGACGACGACCACACGTGGATCGAGACCTACGACGTCTCGCCGCACGGGGCCGGGTCCAAGCCCGTGTGGCGGCTGGCCCTCTGGCACTACGGCCTGCCGATCGCGCTCACCGCGCTGCTGCGCGACCCGCGCGGGCCGCACGGCCCGGCCGTCGCCCGGACGTTCCGCACACTGGTCCGCGGCGAGGTCGCCGACCCGCGCTGGAACGGCTACCCGGGCAGCGGGCGCACATCGCTGTGGACGCTGTGGTGGCGGCTGGAGGCGCTGATCGCGCTCACCCGGACCCCGCTCGCCGGGAACGCCGACGTGCTGCACTGGCTGCCGGACGCGACCGTCGTGCAACGCGCCCACGCGCGGGAACGTCCGCTGGCGGCGCTGCTGCCGCACCGCCGCCTCATCGATCCGGCGGCACTCGCTCGGCGGCACTGGGCGGCGCTGCTCCTGGGCCTGGTGTGCGCCGGCAGCGCGTTCGGCGTCGCCCTCGGCGCGTGGGGGTGGAAGGACTTCTGGCTGAGCGTGATCCTGCCCGTCATCCTCACCAGCATCGACGAGTCGGTGAAGCGGCGCCGCACCCCGCGCGGGCCGCCCCCCGCCCCGCCGTGAACCTCCGGGGCGGTCAGGCGCGGCGGGCCAGCTCCGCCTCCCCCGCCGCCCGCATCGCCTCCACCGGCACGTCGTCGCGGCCGGTCATCAGCGCCACCTGCCGGACGGCCTGGTGCAGCAGCATCCCGAACCCGCCGACGACCGTCCCGCCGGCCCGCCCGACCGCGGCCGCGAGCGCCGTGGGCCACGGCGCGTACACCACATCGAACAGGGCGGCGCCCGAGGCGGCGACCGGCCCGGCGAACGCGTCCGCCGCCCGCCCCGGCAGCGTCGACACCACCAGCTCGGCGGCCGGCAGGTGCGCGGCCACCTGGTCGAGCGTCACGACCCGGACCGCGAGCCCGCACCGCTCCCCCGCCTCGGCCGCGCCGGCGGCGCGTTCCGGCGTCCGCACCGCGAGGACCGCCTCGTCCATGCCGAGCCCGGCCAGCGCGGCCAGCGCGGACGCCGCGGTCGCGCCGCCGCCCAGCACCAGCGCGGACGCCCCGCCGCCCGGCCCGGACGCCTTCACACCCGCCTCCGTCAGCGCCGCCACGATGCCGTGCACGTCGGTGTTGTCGCCGTGGCGCCGCCCGTCCCGCAGGACGATCGTGTTGACGCCGCCGACCGTCACCGCCAGGTCCGACACCGTGTCCACCAGGTCCAGCGCGACGCGCTTGAGCGGCATGGTCAGCGACAGGCCGGCCCATTCCGGACCGAGACCGTCCAGCAGCGCCGCGAGCTTCTCCTCGCCGCACTCGATCGCGTCGTAGGACCACCCGTCCAAGCCCATCGCGGCGTACGCCGCCCGGTGCAGCACCGGCGACAGCGAATGCGCGATCGGCGACCCCAGGACCGCGGCACGCCGCCCCGTCTCCCCCACTGCCACTCCCTCAGCACAGTCGAAGGGGCGCGGCGGAGGCCCGCCGCGCCCGCCCGTCGTTTCCGGGTCGCCCACCCGGGTCAGTTGCCCGGATTCGCCCGCTGCCAGGCCCGGAACTTCTTCTCCAGTTCCAGCTGCTGCTCATAGGTCGTGGCGAACTCGGTGATCTTGCGGGTGGGGTCGGTCGTGACGAAGAACAGCCACGTCCCCTCCTTCGGCTCCAGCGCCGCCTCGATCGCCGCGCTCCCCGGATTGCCGATCGGACCCGGCGGCAGGCCCTTGTACTTGTAGGTGTTGTACGGGGAGTCGTACTCGAGGTCCTTGTTGGTCACCGTGAGCGTCCGCTTGCCGAGCGCGTACACGACCGTGCTGTCGAACTGCAGCTTCATGCCCTTGTCGATCCGGTTGTAGATCACCCGGGAGACCTTCGGCAGGTCGCTGGGCCGGGCGCCCTCCGCCTGGATCAGGCTGGCCAGCGTGACGACCGTCCCCGGGTTCAGCCCCGCCTCGCGCGCCTTGCCGACCAGGCCGCTGCTCTCCGCCTCCGCGTTGAAGCGGCTCACCATCTGCTCGAGGATCTGCGCCGCCGACCCGTTCGGGTCGAGGTCGTAGCGGCCCGGGAACAGGTACCCCTCCACCTTGCCCTTCGCGTACGGCGGCAGCCCGAGCCCCTCCGGCTCGTTCGCGGCCGCCTGGAACTCCTTCACCGAGATCCCGGTCTTCTTCGACAGCTGCTCGAAGACCTCGGTGGCGCGCCGCCCCTCCGGGATCGTGATCTGGTTGCCGGCCCGCGACTTCGGGTCGAGCAGCAGCGCCATCGCCGCCGACGACGACATCTTCCGCCGCATCTGGTAGAAGCCCGGCTGGATGCTGGAGGCGCGCGTCTCCTTGTTGTACACCTTGACGAACGCGCGGGAGCTCTTGACGACCTCGTGCTCCTCCAGCGTCGCCCCGATCTTCACGCCGGTGGCGCCGTCCTTGATCTGGACCGTGACATTCCCGGTGCCGTCGCCGTCGTAGTCCGGCGGGTTACGCCGGTTGTCCAGCCACGCGTACCCCAGCACCCCGCCGGTGCCGAACACCGCCACCAGGAACGCCATCGCGAACAGCGCCGCCGCCCGGCCGTTGCGCCGTCGCTGCTTCTGCCGCTTGCGGGCGCGCCGCTTGTCCTTCCTGCCGGACCGTTCGTACGGCGGCGGCCGCCCGTCGCCGTACGGATCTGAGAAAAGGTCCAAATCGTTCATGAGCTCCCCCGGACGATCTCTCCCGGGGGGCTTCCAGTCAACCGTTCCGCGTCGAGGACCGCCTGGAGCAGGACCGCCGCGGCGGCCTGGTCGACGACCTTGCGCCGGGCCCTTCCGTGCACGCCGCCGGCCCGCAGGCCGCTCTCGGCGGTGACGGTGGTGAGCCTCTCGTCGTGCAGCCGGACCGTCCCCGGGGGGAGACGGTCCGCGAGCCGGTCCGCGAACCTGCGCGCCGCCTGCGCCGCCGGGCCCTCCCGGCCCGACAGCGACGTCGGCAGCCCCACGACCACCTCGATCGCCTCATGTTCGGCGACGAGCTCCACAAGCCGGTCGATGTCCCCTTTGCCGCTCTTCACGGTCTCCAAAGGGGAGGCGAGAATCCCGTCCGGGTCGCACCGCGCGACCCCGACCCGCACGCTCCCCACATCAACTCCCAACCGGACGCCCCGCCTCATCGCGTCGGCTCCGGTCGCCTACCCCGAAACGCCGGGCTCACGCGGCCCCTACGGCTCGTTCGACCGCCGCCAGCGCGTCGCCGATGGCGGCGGCGTCCGCGCCGCCGCCCTGGGCGAGGTCGTCCTTGCCGCCGCCGCCTCCGCCGAGGGCCTTGGCGGCGAGTCCGACGAGCCCGCCCGCCTTGAGGCCGCGCTCGCGGGCGCCCTCGGTGACGGCGACGACCACGACCGGACGGTCCTTCGGCACGCCGGCGACCATGACGACGGCGGGCCGGGCGATGAGCCGTCCCCGGATGTCGACGGCGAGCTTGCGCAGGTCGTCGGCACCGGTGCCGTCGGGGGCGCGGTGGCCCGCGAACGCGATGCCGCCGAGGTCCTTGGCGGCGTCGGCGAGCGACCCCGCGATGGCGAGGACCTGCTGGGACCGGAGCTTGTCCAGTTCCTTCTCGGCGTCGCGGAGCCGGGTGACGACGCCGGAGACGCGCTCGGGCAGCTCCTCCTTGCGCGCCTTCATCTGCTCGGCGAGCTGCGCCACCAGGACGCTCTCGCGGGCCAGGAAACGGAACGCGTCGATGCCGACGAGGGCCTCGACGCGGCGGACGCCCGCGCCGATCGACGACTCGCCCAGCACCTTGATCAGGCCGAGCTGCCCGGACCGGGCGACGTGGGTGCCGCCGCACAGCTCGCGGGAGTAGTCGCCGACCTCCACGACCCGGACCTCGTCGCCGTACTTCTCGCCGAACAGGGCGAGCGCGCCCATCGCGCGGGCCTCGTCGATCGAGGTGTGGAAGGCGCGGACGTCCAGGTCGCCGACCAGCACCTCGTTGACCTCGTCCTCGACGTCGCGCAGCACGCTCACGGGGACGGCGCCGGACGCGGTGAAGTCGAACCGGAACCGGCCGGGCGAGTTCTCCGACCCGGCCTGCGCCGCGGACTCGCCGAGCGCGCGGCGGAACCCGGCGTGCACCATGTGGGTCGCGGTGTGCGAGCGGGAGATCGCCCGGCGCCGCTCCACGTCGACCTCGGCGTGCGCGGAGTCGCCGGCCTGCGCCTCGCCGCTGCGGACGCGCCCGCGGTGCACGATGAGGCCCGGCAGCGGGGCCTGCACGTCGGTCACCTCGATGACGGCGCCGTTGCCGAGCCGGATCAGGCCGTGGTCGGCGAGCTGCCCGCCGCCCTCGGCGTAGAACGGGGTGCGGTCGAGGACGACCTCGACCTCGGTGCCCTCCCCGGCGGCGGGCGCGCTGGCGCCGCTCACCAGCAGGCCCACGAGGCGGGCGTCGCCGAGCAGGTGACCGTAGCCGATGAAGTCGACCTGACCGCCGGCGCCGGTGAGGAGCTCGTCGAGGACGGAGACGTCCAGGTTGCCGGTCCGCTTGTCGCGGGCGTCCTTCTTGGCGCGATCGCGCTGCTCGAGCATGAGCCGCCGGAAGCCCTCCTCGTCCACCTGGAGGCCCTGCTCGGACGCCATCTCCAGGGTGAGGTCGATCGGGAAGCCGTAGGTGTCGTGCAGCTTGAACGCCTGCTCGCCGGCGAGCGTCGCGCCGCCGGACCGCCTGGCGTCCTCGACGGCGGTGTCGAAGATGGCGGTGCCGGTGCGCAGCGTCTGGAGGAAGGAGTCCTCCTCGGCGTCGATGACGGTGTGGATGTTCGCGGCGGTGCGCACCAGCTCGGGGTACTGCTCGCCCATCGCGCCGATCGCGGCGGCGGTCAGCTCGTGCATGAGGCCCGCGTCCTGGCCGCCGAGCAGCCGCAGGTTGCGGATGGAGCGGCGCAGGATGCGGCGCAGCACGTAGCCGCGGCCCTCGTTGCCGGGGCGGATGCCGTCCGCGACCATCATCGTCCCGCTGCGGACGTGGTCGGCGACGACGCGCAGCGACACGTCGGAGCGGTGGTCGCGGCCGTACACGGCGCCGGTCAGCCCGGCGGCGCGGTCCAGGACCCGCCACAGGGTGTCGGTCTCGTAGATGTTGTCGACGCCCTGAAGGATCGCCGCCATGCGCTCAAGGCCCATGCCGGTGTCGATGTTCTTGGCGGGCAGTTCGCCGAGGATCGGGAAGTCGGTCTTGCTGTCCCCCGGCCCCCGCTCGAACTGCATGAAGACGAGGTTCCACACTTCCAGGTAGCGGTCCTCGTCGGCGACCGGGCCGCCCTCGCGCCCGTACGCGGGGCCGCGGTCGTAGTAGATCTCCGAGCAGGGGCCGCACGGGCCGGGGACGCCCATCGACCAGAAGTTGTCCTCCATGCCGCGCCGCTGGATGCGGTCGAGGGGGACGCCGACCTTGCCGTGCCAGATGTTGCGGGCCTCATCGTCGTCGTCGAAGACGGTGACCCACAGCTTCTCCTCCGGGAACCCGAAGCCGCCCTCGTCCCGCGGCCGGGTCAGCAGCTCCCAGGCGAACGGGATCGCCTGCTCCTTGAAGTAGTCCCCGATGGAGAAGTTGCCCAGCATCTGGAAGAACGTGGCGTGCCGGGTGGTCTTGCCGACCTCTTCGATGTCCGGCGTCCGCACGCATTTCTGCGCGCTGGTCATGCGCTGGGACGGCGGGGTGCGCTGGCCGAGGAAGTACGGCTTGAACGGGACCATGCCGGCGTTGACCAGCAGCAGGGTCGGGTCCTCGGCGACCAGGCTTGCCGAGGGCACCACCAGGTGCCCGCGCTCCTCGAAGAACGTGAGGAAGCGGCGTGCGACCTCTGCCGACTCCATATCAGTGGCCATCCTTGTCGTTATCGATGATCGTGTAGCGCGCCTTGAGCACCCGGCGCGGCCGGGGCACTTCGGCGTCCGGCGGAGCCTGGTCCATGCGGACGGCCTCGCGCAACTCCTCTTCACGGGCACGCATCTCGGTACGTACGTCCGAGGCGAAATGCCTCAATCGCTCGCCCGCGCCCTGCCCGGTCGACACGGCCCGCGCGGCGACCCCCTCGGGGGACCACGCGCGCGCGATCCGCTCGACGCGGCGCTTGACGCGGTGCGAGACGTAGACGCCGGCACCCGCGCCCACCGAGATCCAGAACAGCCGCCTCATCCGCGTCCCTTACCCGGGGAGCGGGCCTGCAGCTGCCGCCGGCCGGACTCGGGCGGGGCGTCGCCGTCCCGGCTGCCGAGGGCCTTGCGGACCCCGTAGGAGAACGCGGCGGCCTTCACCAGCGGGCCGCCCACCACCGAGGTCATGACGGTGGTGACGGCCGAGACGTTCTGGGTGACGCCGGCGACCTGCTTGGTGATGACGTCGGTGCGGCCGAGCTGCTCGTTGGCGCGCGTCACCGTCCGGGTCATGTCGTCCATCAGCGGGCCGGCCTGGTCGCCGATGTCGTGGACGACCTTGGTCGCCTCGCCGAGGAGACGGGAGAGCTTCAGCAGGGTGAGCGCGATGAACGAGACGAGCACCGCCCAGAACACCGCCACGATGAGACCTGCCAACTGTCCACCAGTGAGCATCAGGGCTTTCCGTTCGCGTGAGTTCGGCTCGGGGGCCGGGCATGGCGTGAAAGACCTTACCGGTCAACCGGCCCGCTTGCCGGGAGCACCGGCCGGGGAAGACGGGTCATTGCCGGTCCCCGGAGCCGCGCAGAACCGAGCGGATCCGCGCGAGGACCTCGGTGAACCGGGATTCGGCGCCGTGCCTGGTCGGGCGATAGTACTCCCGTCCGTTCACCGCGTCAGGGGCGTACTGCTGCCTGACCACCCCACCGGGATGGTCGTGCGCGTACTTGTAGCCCTCCCCGTGCCCGACCTTGGCCGCGCCCTTGTAGTGGGCGTCGCGCAGATGGCCGGGGACGGGCCCGGCGAGCCCCTTGCGCACGTCTCCGAGCGCCCCGTCCACCGCCCTGATCACCGCGTTGGACTTGGGGGCCAGGGACAGGTGGATCACCGCCTGGGCGAGGTTGATGCGGGCCTCGGGCAGGCCGACGAACTCCACCGCCTGCGCCGCGGCGACCGCCGTCTGCAGCGCGGTCGGGTCGGCCATGCCGACGTCCTCGCTGGCGTGGACGATCAGCCGCCGGGCGATGAACCGCGGATCCTCCCCGGCCTCGATCATGCGGGCGAGGTAGTGCAGCGCCGCGTCGACGTCGCTGCCGCGGATGCTCTTGATGAACGCGCTGATCACGTCGTAGTGCTGGTCGCCCTCGCGGTCGTAGCGGACGGCGGCCCGGTCGACGGCCTTCTCCAGGACGTCGGCGTCGATCACCGCGCCGTCCTCGACCACCAGCGCGGCCGCCTCCAGGTAGGTGAGGGCGCGCCGGGCGTCGCCGCCGGCCAGCCGGATGAGATGATCCTCGGCGGCGGGGTCGAGGCCGGCCGCGCCGTTCAGCCCGCGCTCCTCGGCGAGCGCCCGGCGGATCACCTCGCGCAGGTCGTCCTCGCCGAGCGGTTCCAGCGTGAGCAGCAGCGAGCGCGACAGCAGCGGGCTGATGACGGAGAAGAACGGATTCTCGGTGGTGGCGCCGATGAAGGAGACCCAGCGGTTCTCCACCGCGGGCAGGAGCGCGTCCTGCTGCGCCTTGTTGAAACGGTGGACCTCGTCGACGAACATGACGGTCTGCCGTCCCGTCATGCCGAGCTCTCGCCTGGCCAGGTCGATCTCCGCGCGGACGCGTTTGACGCCGTCGCTGACCGCGGAGATCTCCACGAACCGCCTGGAGGTGACCTGGCTGACGACCGTGGCGAGGGTGGTCTTGCCCGTGCCCGGCGGCCCCCACAGGACCAGCGACATCGGCACGTCCCGGTCGACGAGCTGCCTGATCGGGGTGCCGGGGCCGAGCAGATGGGCCTGGCCGACGACTTCGTCCAGCGCGCGGGGACGCATCCGCACGGCCAGGGGCTGCCCCGCCCCTCCGGTGCCGGCGGCCGGGGCAGCACGATCCGGGGCCGCCCCGCCCGAAGACGGGCCGGCGCCCGGAGCGGCCCCCGCCTCCGACGGCGCGTCGAAAAGGCCCTCCGGCTCGCCCGATTCCGCCCTTCTGGTCACGCTCCGACACTATCCGCCGCCGCGGACATCCCCGGCCCTCCCGCCGCGCGGGAACCCGGGACGCGGCTGCGGCGTTGGAACAGCCCGGAAGGCACTTTCGGGAGCGTGACGGTGTCCGGTATGACCCCGCGTCGGCGGCACGGGCTGGCAGGGCTGCTCGCGATCCTCTTCGTCGTGGGCGGGCTCATCTTCAGCTACGGGCTGGGCCATGCGCCCGTGCCTCGCGTGTGCACCGAGCACGCCGTCAGCGCGCCCGCCGGCGCCGCGTCCTTTAGTACCGCGTCCTCCGGTACCGCGTCCTCCTTCGCCGGGGTTCCGCCGCTCCAGGACCTCCAGAGCTCCGCCGCCGGGCCGGCGGCGGAGGCCGCGCCCCTGAAGCAGGAGCCCCCGCTGATCCCGATGAACGCCTGCCTGTGCCTGGCGGTGCTGTTCACCCTCGTCCTGCTCGCGCTGGCCACCGGTCTCGGACGTCCGGTCTTCCGCCTTCCCGCCCGCCTCGGCTGGGCGCTCGCCCCACCCCCCAGAGGCGCGTACACGCCCGCTTTCCGGCCCTCTCTCCAGGTGCTGAGGCTGTAAAGGACCGGCCGTAAGGCCCGGGCTCCGCCATGTCGACGCGACGTGGCGCGCCCTCACGTCCCGTACAGCCCAGCCACACCACCCCGAGAGGACCCGCTCGTGTCCAAGAGCGCCCGCAACAAGGCCGCCAGAAACAACAACGCCCGCAAGAACGCACTCACCCAGACGCAGGTCCCGTGGGGCACCATCGCCTTCTTCACCGTGATCGGCCTGGTGGCGTTCGTCGCCATCGGCTACGCGTTCATGCAGTCCAGGTCGTCCGACGACTCCTCGTCCATCGCCGGCCTGGTGACGAAGGACGACCTGGGCCGCGACCACGTCACCGGCACCGTCGACTACGAGACCGACCCGCCGATGGGCGGCGACCACGACAGCGCCTGGCAGAACTGCGACGGCCGCGTCTACGACTCACCGCTGCGCAACGAGAACGCCGTCCACTCGCTGGAGCACGGCGCCGTCTGGATCACCTACCGTCCCGGACTCGCCGCCGACCAGCTCGACGCGCTCAAGACCAAGGTCACCGGCACCGACTACACGCTCATGAGCCCGTACCCGTCCCTGGACGCCCCGATCGCGCTCAGCGCCTGGGGAAGGCAGATCAAGATCCAGGACGCGTCCGACCCGCGCGTGGACGCGTTCCTGCGCGCCTTCGTGAAGGGCCCGCAGACGCCGGAGCCCGGCGCGGCCTGCGTCGGCGCGAAGGACACACCGTGAGCGGTGAGACGCCCCGGGGACGGCGGCCCGCCGTCGTCCTCGCCGTCCTCGTCCTCCTCACCGGCGCGGCGCTGGTGGCGCTGACCGTGTACCGCTCGGGCGAACCGGGCACGGACGGCCCCGAAGCCGGGTTCGCCCGCGACATGAGCACCCACCACGCCCAGGCGGTGCGGATGTCGTTCATCGTCCGGGACCGGACGGGCGACCGCGACGTCCGCCTCCTGGCCTACGACATCATCAACACCCAGTCGGCGCAGATCGGCATGATGACCGCCTGGCTGGACGAGTGGGGACTGCCCAAGGCCGACCCGGCGGGCCCCATGCGCTGGATGTCCGGGCACGCGGGCCACCGCGGCGGCGCGGCGGCGATGCCGGGGATGGCGACGCGCGAGCAGCTCGCCGACCTGGAGAAGGCGTCCGGCCGCGCCGCCGAGGTGCTGTACCTGCGCCTGATGATCGCCCATCACCGCGGCGGCGTCGACATGGCGGAGGCGGTGCTCACCCTCACCGGCCACGACCGCGTCCGCCGGCTGGCCCGGACGATGGTGGACGGCCAGCGGGCGGAGATCACCCTGATGACCTCGATGCTGCGGAGCCGGGACGCCTGACGGGCCGTGAGGCGGTCTTCGCGATAGCGCTTGACAGGGCGGCCGGTTCGCGCGTCACTGACCACCATGGCTCAGAACCTCAGCGGCTTCCACCGGGCCCTCGATCTCTTCGAGGGCCTGGTGGCCGGTGTTCCCCGGGACGCCTGGGACGCGCCGTCGCCCTGCGAGGGGTGGACCGCCCGGGACGTCGCCGGCCACGTGACCGGCGGCCAGTACCTGATCCGGGCGCTGGCCGGCGGTGAGCCCGAGCCCGACATCGGCCGCGCGCCCGCCCGTTTCGTCCCTGGCGACGTCCTCATGGGCTGGCGGACGGCCCGCAAGGAGTGCGCCGCGGCCCTGACCCCGGCCGCGCTGGGCCGCCCCATCCCGTTCGGCGGCCTGGGCGAACTGCCGCTGGCCGACTATCTGGAGGGCTACATCCTGGAGCCGCTGGTGCACGCCTGGGACCTGGCCAGGTCGACGGGCCAGCCGTCCCGCCTGGACCCCGACCTAGTCCACCACGCGTTCGCGACCGCCCAGGTCATCGCGGCCCCCCTCCGAGCCGAAGGCCACCTGGCCAAGCCCCTCCCGGCCCCCCGGGGCGCCGACGAGCAGACAAGAATGCTCGCCTTCCTAGGCAGAACCCCCTGACCAGATCGCCCGGAGCACCGGTCACGGCGGCGGAGCCGGCGGACCTGAATTTGAACCACGGGCCTGAACCTGAACCACCGGAGCACGGGTCGGGCGGCCGGAGCGAGCCCTGCGAGCGCAGGCCGCCCGACCCGCCGACGCGGACGACCGCAGCGCCACGACACCTACCGCAACGGGCACGACGCCCCGAACCGTGGCGTGAGGATCGCCCGCGTCGCAACGGGGGTTCCAGGGGGTCGCCCCCCTGGGAGTTAAGAGAATTCGGCGAGGGTGCGTTCGGCTTCTTCGAGCCAGGCGCGGCGGGCGGTGAGGGCTTCCTCGGTTTCCTTGACCTCTTTCTCGCGGCCGTTGTCGCGGGCCTTGGTGAGGCGTTTCTCCAGCTGCTCGATGGAGGTGCGCAGCTGGGTGACGGTGGCCTCGGCGCGGGCGCGGGCCTCGGGGTTGGTGCGGCGCCACTCGTTCTCCTCGGCGGCGCGGACGGTCTCCTCGATCTTGCGGAGCCGGCCTTCGAGGCGGTCGCGCTGCTCGCGGGGGACCATGCCGGCGGCCTCCCAGCGCTCCTGGATGCCGCGCAGCGCCTGCCTGGCCTGCCGGACGTCCCTGACGGGCAGCAGCCGTTCGGCTTCGGCGAGGATCTTCTCCTTCTCCTCGGCGTGCTCGCGGAACTCGGCGTCGCGTTCGGCGAACGCGGCGCTGCGGGCCTGGAAGAAGGTGTCCTGGGCTCCTTTGAAACGGGACCAGAGGTCTTCCTCGGCGTCCCGGGAGGCGCGGCCGGCCATCTTCCAGCGGCGCATCAGGTCGCGGTAGGCGGCGGCCGTCTCGCCCCACTCGGTGGAGCCGGAGATCGCCTCGGCCTCGGCGACGAGGCGCTCCTTCTCCCTGCGGGACTCCTCGCGCTGGTCGTCCAGGGTGGCGAAGTAGACCTTGCGGCGCTTGGTGAAGGCGTTGCGGGCGGCCGACAGCCGCTTCCACAGGGCGGTCTCGGTGGGCCGGTCGATGCGGTCGGCGGCCTTCCACTCCTCGACGAGCTGGCGCAGGCGTTCGCCGCCGTTCTTCCAGTGGGTCTCCTCGACGGCGATCCGCTCGGCCTCGGCGACGATCCGCTCCTTGATCTCGCGGGCCTCGTGGCGGTGCTGCTCGCGCTGCGCCTTGACCTCCTCGCGGCGCCGCCCGACCCGCTCGGTGAGGGTGTCCAGGCGCCGCCCGAGGGCGTCGAGGTCGCCGACGGCGTGCGCCTCGGCGACGGCCTCGCGGAGCCGGTCGATGCTCTGCTGGGCCTGCGCGGGCTGCAGATCGGTGGTGCGGACCCGCTGTTCGAGCAGGCCGATCTCGGTGACGAGCGCGTCGTATTTGCGCTTGAAGTAGGCCAGGGCCTCTTCGGGTGCGCCGGCCTGCCAGGATCCGACGACCCGCTCGCCCTCGGACGTCGTGACATACACGGTGCCGTCCTCGTCCACCCGGCCCCAGGGATCGGTCGCGCTGGACACCCTTGCCTCCTGAATCGCGGGTCCGAATGTGCTCAAAGCCACCGGACCCTCCACACCTTAGTATCCCGTTCGCCTATTTCCCGGCGATCGATACGTCCTGGATCGTGACCTTCTTCTTGGGTGCGCCGTCACCCTTCGGGTCCGAACCGCCCTTGGCGATCTTCTGCACGACGTCCAGCCCCTTGGTGATCTTTCCGAACACGGTGTAGTCGGGCTGGAGCTCCGAGTCCTCGTACACCATGAAGAACTGGCTGCCGTTGGAGTCCGGCTGGCGGCTGTGCGCCATGGCGAGCGTGCCCGCGGTGTACTTGGCGCCCTCGGTGTTCTCGTTGGCGAACTGGTAGCCGGGGCCGCCGGCCCCCTCGCCGGTCGGGTCGCCGCACTGCAGGACGTTGAGGCCGCCGCTGGTCAGCCGGTGGCACTCGGTCTTGTCGTAGAAGTTCTTCTCGGCCAGGAACACGAACGAGTTGACGGTGCAGGGCGCGCTCTTGCCGTCCAGCTCCATCACGACGTCGCCGTGGTCGGTCTTGACGGTCGCCTTCACCATTCCCTTGTGGACCGGCTTGGCGGGCGGCGTCCCGAGGTCCTCGGGGGCCCCCGGCACCGACGCCGGATTGTAGGCGCACTCCCCCGGCTTGGCCTGGGGCGTCGCGGACGCCTTCGCGTCCGCCTCGGGCTCGTCGTCCTTGCCGGTGAACGCGACGATCGCCGCCCCGCCGACGACGATGGCGGCCACCGCGGCGGCCGAACTTATGATCTTGAGGCGGCGCGCCTTGGCCGCCTCCTGGGCCCGCCGCTGCTGCTGCCGCTCGTAGCGTTGCCGCGCGAGCTGCTTCTTGCGGTCCTTCCCCGCCACGTGGCTGCTCCTCCGGTGTGATCAGGTGAACGTGCAGCGCATAGTAGCGGTCCCCGAGAGTGAACGCGTCTCCGCTTTCAGGGAGCGCTTTCCCGTCCGCCGAGCGCTTCGGCGGGCGACACGGCGACCGCGCCATCTCGTTCGCGGTGGCCGCGGCCGCGCCGGTACCCTCGGACAAGCCCACCCGAGATGGTTCCAAGGAAGGACGACCGTGCTCGTCGCCGGGTTCCCCGCTGGCTCTTTCGCCGCGAACTGCTATGTCGTGGCCCCCGCCGCGGGTGAGGAATGCGTGATCATCGACCCCGGCCAGGACGCCGAGGCCGGGATCGAGGAGATCCTGCGCGAGCACCGGCTGAAGCCGGTCGCGGTGCTGCTGACGCACGGCCATATCGACCATGTCTGGTCGGTGGCCCCCGTCTGCGGCGCCAAGGACGTGCCCGCCTACATCCATCCGGACGATCGCGACCTGCTCACCGATCCGGCGAAGGGGCTGTCGCTGGGCGCCGGGCAGCAGCTGTTCGGCGGCCTGGAGCTGTCCGAGCCGGACGATGTGAAGGAGCTGGCCGACGGAGCGGCGCTGGAGCTGGCCGGGCTGAGCTTCACCGTCGACCACGCGCCGGGCCATACGCCGGGGTCGGTGACCTTCCGGACGCCGAAGACGCAGGAGGTCCCGGACGTCATGTTCACCGGGGACCTGCTGTTCGCCGGGTCCATCGGGCGCACCGACCTGCCGGGCGGATCGTACGAGGAGATCCTCGCCAGCCTGTCCCGGGTGTGCCTCGCCATGCCCGACGAGACGGCCGTCCTGCCCGGCCACGGGACGCAGACCACAATCGGCCGCGAGCGCGCCACCAACCCGTTCCTCAGCGAGCTTTCGCCGGGGGGTTCAGGAGGGTCGTCCCCCCTGAGCGAGCCGGGGGTTCCGGTGGACGGGCCCAACAAGGGATTCTGAGCAAAAGACGATCATGAGTTCGAGCTTCCGGGCCCCCAAGGGGGTCAGTGAATACGTCCCGCCGCGCGCGGACCTCTTCTACGCCATCCGGGAGGCGTTCGCCGAGCAGGCGAGGCTGGCCGGTTACGGCTACCTGGAACTGGCCGTCTTCGAGGACACCAACCTGTTCAGGCGGGGGGTGGGCGAGTCCACCGACGTGGTGTCCAAGGAGATGTACACGTTCGAGGACCGGGGCGGCCGGTCGCTGACGCTGCGTCCCGAGTTCACCGCCTCGGTGCTGCGGTCGGTCCTGGAGAACAACCTCCACAAGGGCCCGCTGCCGGTGAAGGTGTGGACGACCGGGCCCGCGTTCCGCGCCGAACGCCCCCAGCAGGGCCGTTACCGGCAGTTCTACCAGCTGGACCTTGAGGCGATCGGCAGCGAGGACCCGCAGGTCGACGCGGAGACGATCGCGATCGCGTGGAACTGGTACCGCTCGCTCGGGCTGACCCGGGTGCGGCTGCTGCTGAACTCGCTGGGCTGCAAGGAGTGCCGGCCCGCCTACCGGGCCCTGCTGCAGGACTTCCTGCGCGGCCTGGACCTGGACGACGACACCCGCGCCCGCGTCGAGATCAACCCGCTGCGGGTCCTGGACGACAAGCGCCCGCAGGTGAGGGCCCAGATCGCGGACGCCCCGCTGATGGCCGACCACCTGTGCCCGGCCTGCAAGGCCCACCACGACCGGGTCCGCGAGCTCCTGGGCGACCTCGGCATTCCGTGGGAGGACACCCCGACCCTCGTCCGCGGCCTGGACTACTACACCCGGACGACCTACGAGTTCGATCACCCGCTGCTCGGCGCCCAGTCCGGCATCGGGGGCGGCGGCCGCTACGACGGGCTGTCGGAGGACATCGGCGGCCCGCCGCTGCCCGGCATCGGGTTCGGGCTCGGCCTGGACCGCACCGTCCTCGCGCTGGAGGCCGAGTCGCAGGAGGGTGGCGCCGCCGCGTTCACGACCGGGCCGCGCTGCGAGGCGTTCGGGGTCGCGCTCGGCGACGCCGCCGAACGCCGGATGTTCGCGCTGGTCGACGAGCTGCGCCGGGCCGGGATCGCGGCCGACATGGCGTTCGGCGGCAAGCGGCTGAAGGGCGCCATGAAGGACGCGGACCGCTCGGGCGCCCGCTACGCCGTGATCCTCGGGGAGCGAGATATCGCGGACGGCGTCGCCCAGGTCAAGGATCTGGCCGAGGGCGAGCAGACAGCCGTCCCGCTCACCGGCATCGTCACGACGTTGAAGGAAAGGCTCTCGAAATGATCCGCACGCACGAGGCGGGGACGCTCCGCAAGGAGCACGCCGGGCAGCAGGTCACGCTGGCCGGCTGGGTCGGCCGCCGCCGCGACCACGGCGGCGTCACGTTCATCGACCTGCGCGACGCGTCCGGCACCGCGCAGGTCGTGTTCCGCGAAGAGGACACCGCGCACGACCTGCGGTCGGAGTTCTGCGTCAAGGTCGTCGGGGAGGTCCGCGTCCGGCCGGCGGGCAACGAGAACCCCGAGCTGCCCACGGGGGACATCGAGGTCGCCGCCGGCGAGATCGAGGTGCTGTCGGACGCGGCGCCGCTGCCGTTCCCCATCGAAGGCGACGTCAACGTCAACGAGGAGATCCGGCTCAAGTACCGGTACCTCGACCTGCGCCGCGACGCCGTCGCGCGCGCCATGAGGATCCGGTCCGAGGCGTCGTTCCTGACGCACGAGGTGATGCGCGAGCACGGCTTCATCAACGTCGAGACGCCGACGCTGACCCGGTCGACGCCCGAGGGCGCCCGCGACTTCCTGGTCCCCGTCCGGCTCCAGCCGGGCCACTGGTACGCGCTGCCGCAGTCGCCGCAGCTGTTCAAGCAGCTGCTCATGGTCGGCGGGCTGGAGCGCTACTACCAGATCGCCCGCTGCTACCGCGACGAGGACTTCCGCGCCGACCGGCAGCCGGAGTTCACCCAGATCGACATCGAGATGTCCTTCGCCGACCAGGACGACGTCCTGCGGGTCGGCGAGGACCTCGTCGCCCGGCTGTGGAAGGACCTGGCCGGATACGAGATCCCCCGGCCGATCCCCCACATCACCTACGCCGACGCGATGGCCCGGTACGGCTCCGACAAGCCCGACCTGCGGTTCGGTCTCGAGCTGACCGACATGACCGAGTACTTCGCCGGCACGCCGTTCCGCGTGTTCCAGGCCCCCTACGTCGGCGCGGTCGTCATGCCGGGCGGCGCGTCCCAGACCCGCAAGGAGCTGGACGGCTGGCAGGACTGGGCGAAGGCGCGCGGCGCCCGCGGCCTCGCCTACGTGCTCGTCCAGGACGACGGGGCGCTCGGCGGCCCGGTCGCCAAGAACCTGTCCGACACCGAGAAGGAGGGGCTGGCCGCCGCCGCCGGCGCCGGACCCGGCGACGCGATCTTCTTCGGTGCGGGGAAGCGGCACGCGACGCAGGAGCTGCTCGGCGCCGCCCGCCTGGAGATCGGCCGCCGCCGCGAACTGATCGACGAGACGGCGTGGAAGTTCGTGTGGGTCGTCGACGCGCCGGTCTTCGAGCCCGTCGAGGACGACAAGGGCGAGCAGATCGGCTGGACGGCCGTCCACCACCCCTTCACCGCGCCGAAGCCGGAGTTCGCCGCCTCCTTCCAGGACGACCCGGGAGCCGCGCTCGCCAACGCCTACGACCTCGTCCTCAACGGCACCGAGATCGGCGGCGGGTCCATCCGCATCCACCGCGCGGAGATGCAGCAGCGGGTGTTCGAAGTGCTCGGCCTGTCGAAGGAGGACGCCGAGTCCAAGTTCGGGTTCCTGCTGGAGGCGTTCAAGTTCGGCCCGCCCCCGCACGGCGGCATCGCGTTCGGCTGGGACCGGATGGTGATGCTCCTGGCCCGGCAGGACTCGATCCGCGACGTGATCGCCTTCCCGAAGGCCGCGTCCGGGTACGACCCGCTGACGGCGGCGCCCACGCCGATCACGCCGCAGCAGCGCGCGGAGGCCGGAATCGACGCCGAACCCGAGGCCGAGGGCAAGGGCGAGGGCGAGGGCGAGGACGGCCCAGGCGAAGGCTGACCGTGAAGCGGCGCCGCCCCTTACCGGGTGGCGCCGCTGGTCACCCGGTAGACGTCGTACACGCCGTCGATGGAGCGGACGGCCTTCAGGACGTGGCCGAGGTGCTTCGGGTCGCCCATCTCGAACGTGAAGCGGCTGACGGCGACCCGGTCGCGGGTCGTGGTGACCGACGCCGACAGGATGTTGACGTGCTGGTCGGACAGGACGCGGGTCACGTCCGACAGCAGCCGGGGACGGTCGAGCGCCTCCACCTGGATGGCGACCAGGAAGACCGAATCCTCGCCGGGGGACCACTTCACGTCGATCAGCCGGTCGGGCTGCGACTTCAGGCTCTCGACGTTGGCGCAGTCGGCGCGGTGGACGGACACGCCGTGCCCGCGCGTCACGAACCCGACGATGTCGTCGCCCGGGACGGGCGTACAGCAGCGCGACAGCCGCACCCACACGTCGGGGTCGTCCGCGACGACGACGCCCGGGTCGCCCGCCGGCCGGCTCCGCTTGCGGCGGGTCGGCAGCGCGATCTCGGCGAGGTCCTCCTCGGCGCTCTCCACACCGCCGAGGGCGTCCACGAGCCGATGGACGACGTGCTGCGCGGAGACCTGGCTCTCGCCGACCGCCGCGTACAGCGACGACACGTCCGGGTAGCGCATGTCGCGGGCGAGGGCGAGCAGCGCCTCCCCGGACATCATCCGCTGCAGCGGCATGTTCTGCTTGCGCATCGCGCGGGCGATGGCGTCCTTGCCGGACTCGATCGCGGTGTCGCGGCGCTCCTTGGAGAACCAGTGCTTGATCTTGTTGCGGGCGCGGGCGCTCTTGACGAAGCCGAGCCAGTCGCGGCTCGGGCCGGCGTCCTGCGACTTGGAGGTGAAGACCTCGACGGTGTCGCCGTTGTCGAGGGTCGATTCGAGGGGGACGAGACGCCCGTTGACGCGGGCGCCGATACATCGGTGCCCGACCTCGGTGTGGATCGCGTACGCGAAGTCGACGGGGGTCGCGCCCTGCGGCAGCGCGATCACGTCGCCCTTCGGGGTGAACACGAACACCTCGGAGACCGACAGGTCGAAGCGCAGCGACTCCAGGAACTCCGCCGGGTCGGCGGTCTCCTTCTGCCAGTCGAGGAGCTGGCGGAGCCACTGCATGTCACCGGCCTTGCGGCCGCCGACCGTCTCCTCCTTGTACTTCCAGTGCGCGGCGACGCCGTACTCGGCGCGGCGGTGCATGCCCCAGGTGCGGATCTGCAGCTCGACGGGCTTGCCCTCCGGGCCGATCACCGTGGTGTGCAGCGACTGGTACATGTTGAACTTCGGCATCGCGATGTAGTCCTTGAACCGGCCGGGGACCGGGTTCCATCGCGCGTGGATCGAGCCGAGGGCGGCGTAGCAGTCGCGGACGCTGTCGACGAGGACCCGGATGCCGACCAGGTCGTAGATGTCGTCGAAGCTGACGTCCCGCGCGATCATCTTCTGGTAGACCGAGTAGTAGTGCTTCGGCCGCCCGGTCACGGTGGCCTTGATCCGGGCCTCGCGCAGGTCGGTGGAGACGTTCTCGATCACTTCCTGCAGGTAGACGTCGCGGCGCGGGGCGCGCTCGGACACCAGCCGGGCGATCTCGTCGAACCGCTTGGGGTAGAGCGTGGCGAACGCGAGGTCCTCCAGCTCCCACTTCAGCGTGTTCATCCCGAGGCGGTGCGCGAGCGGCGCGAACACCTCCAGGGTCTCGCGGGCCTTCTTCTCCTGCTTGGGCCGCGGCATGTAGCGCAGCGTGCGCATGTTGTGCAGCCGGTCGCCGAGCTTGATCACCAGGACGCGGATGTCGCGGGACATCGCCACGACCATCTTGCGGACGGTCTCGGCCTCGGCGGCCTCCCCGTACTTGACCTTGTCGAGCTTGGTGACGCCGTCGACCAGGGCGGCGATCTCGTCGCCGAAGTCGGACCCGAGCTGCTCAAGGGTGTACGGGGTGTCCTCGACGGTGTCGTGCAGCAGCGCCGCGCAGAGCGTCTCGGTGTTCATGCCGAGCTCGGCGAGGATGGTGGCGACGGCGAGCGGGTGCGTGATGTACGGGTCGCCGCTCTTGCGCTTCTGGTGGCGGTGGTGGTGAGCGGCGACGTCGTAGGCGCGCTCGATGAGCCGGAGGTCCGCCTTCGGATGCGTGTTGCGGACCGTCTTGATCAGTGGTTCTAGTACCGGGTTCATAGCGGAGCCGCGCTGGGCGCCCAACCTGGCGAGCCTACGGCGCACCCGGGCGGCAGACGGTGGAATCGTGGCCGGCGTGGGCCTGGACGGAACTGCGGGCTCGGGGGTGTCGGCGTCCCCGGCGGAGCCGGGGCCCTCGGTGGGCGGGCCCTGATCTCGGGGGCCCTGCTCATGGGGTGCCTGGTCTCGGGGGGCTTGCTCTTCGAGGGCGGGCTCTCCGGAGGCCTGCTCTTCCGGAGTCCGGGCGGTGGGGGCCCGTCCGGGAGAGTCCTTCGCGGGCGGGCCCGGGGGCGTCCCCGGTTTCTCCGCGGACGGTTCGGGGGGCGGCTCCGGCGGTTCGGCGGCGGGACGGCCGGGCGGTGGTGCGTTCCGTGCGGCGCGGCGCGGCGGCGCGGCGGGCGCGGCGGCCCGCACACCGTGCTCCCCCGTGGTGTCCCGCGCGGGGCGGGTCTCGGGGGCGGCGTCGTTCACCGCGTCGGTCGATACCACCTCACCGGGCACCCAGCCTCCTTAGTCCATCCGGGCGCAGACCCGCTGCCCGCGGGATGCGCCCGTCCCCACCGGACCCTGATGGCGCCCAGTGTATCCGGCAGCCATTTCTTACTAGACCGTAACCAGCGAATGGACGTCCAGATTCCCCAGCTTGTCGCGTCCGTTCAGGAAGGACAGTTCGAGGAGGACGGTCAGGCCGGCGACCTCGGCTCCGCTCCGCCGGACGAGTTCGGCGGCGGCCCTGGCCGTGCCTCCGGTCGCCAGGACGTCGTCGACGATCAGCACACGGTCACCGGGCTCGAGCGCGTCGAGATGGATCTCGATCGTCTCGGTCCCGTACTCGAGATCATAGGTCTCCTCGCGCGTCCGCGACGGCAGCTTCCCCTTTTTGCGCACCGGGACGAACCCCGCGCCGAAGTGGTACGCCACGGGCGCGGCGAGGATGAACCCGCGGGCCTCGATTCCGACGATCTTGTCGATGGTGCCGCGGCCGTGGTGGTTGACGATCGCGTCCACCACGCCGGCGAACGCGACATGGTCGGCCAGCAGGGGCGTGATGTCCTTGAAGACCACCCCGGGCTTGGGGTAGTCGTCCACGTCGCGGATCCGCTCCAGGATCAGCTTGCCGAGGTCCACAGTTCGCTCCTACTCGCCGCCGCTGCCGGGCCGCGCGTCCGGGCCGCCGCGGCGGCCCGGTCTGCACGACCTCACGGACGGTGACTGTACCGCCGAGGCCGCCGGCGTCGTCGGCGGGGCCGCCCTCGGCGCCGAACGGGACGGCGGACGCGAACGGCGACGGCTTCGCGCCGCCGCCGTTCGCGTTCAGTCCGTCCTTGCAGCCCGGTCCGGCGATGTCGTCGCTGCCCTGCTCGGTGCCCGGCCGGCACGGCCGCGATTTCGAATCGCGGCAGGAGGCGGGGTCAGCCGGTGGACTTGTTCGCCGCCTTCACCTTCAGCCCCTTGCGGGACTTGGTCTCGGGCTCCTCCGCCTCGGCGGTCTCGTCCGGGCCGTCCTCGTCCGAGTCGTCCTCGTCCGCCTCGTCGTCGGAGTCGCCGTCCTTGGACAGGTCGACGCGGTCGCCGTCCTCGTCCTCGTCGTCGTCATCGTGCTCGTCGTCGAGGTCCTCGGGCTCGTCGTCCTTGAGGACCTGCATGACGGCCTGCTTGACGAAGCGGACCTCGACGCCCTCCGCGATCTCCAGGACGATGCCGTCGTCGTCGACCTCCACGACGGTCGCGCGCATGCCGCTGGTCGTCAGCACCCGCACACCGGGCTCGATGGCGTTCTGCATATTCATCTGCTCTTTGCGCCGCTTGCTCTGCGGCCGGATGAGCAGGAAGTAGAAGACCAGGGGAATGGCGAGGAGCAGGAGCAGGTTGAAAGCCCCGCTGCCGCCCGAGCCCGCCGCGATAATCATGTCGCCGCCCATTACTGGGGCATCCTTCCGATGTCGTTAGCCCAGCCTGTGACCGGACCGGTCAGGTAACGGGACCGCCGGCTGGAGACGGTGAACCAAGTCCCGGAGTCTAGAGAGTACGCGAGACCCCGGCAACGACGTGACGACCGGCGAAGCCGGGAAGTTCCCAACCCGTTATCGGATGATCACTATTCGGGCCCGCCGTCGCCCGCGTCGACGTCGAACAGCGTTCCCGCCATCGGCGCCGTCGGCGGCTGCGCGAGCCCGAGATGCGCCCACGCGGCCGCGGTGGCGATCCGCCCCCGCGGCGTCCTCGCCAGCAGGCCCTGCCGGACGAGGAACGGCTCGGCGACGACCTCCACGGTCTCGGGTTCCTCCCCCACCGACACGGCCAGCGTCGACAGCCCCACGGGACCGCCGCCGAACTTGCGCATCAGCGACTCCAGGACGGCACGGTCGAGCCGGTCCAGGCCCCGTTCGTCCACCTCGTACAACGCCAGCGCGGCCTGCGCTGATTCCAGGGTGACGCTCCCGTCGGCGCGGACCTCGGCGTAGTCGCGGACGCGGCGCAGCAGCCGGTTGGCGATGCGGGGGGTGCCCCGGGACCGGCCGGCGATCTCGGCGGCGGCGTCGCCGCCGATCTCCACGTCCAGCAGCGCCGCCGAACGCCGGACGATGATCTCCAGCTCGGCGGGCTCGTAGAAGTCCATGTGCGCGACGAACCCGAACCTGTCGCGCAGCGGCCCGGGCAGCATCCCCGCCCGGGTGGTGGCGCCGACCAGTGTGAACGGCGCGATGTCCAGGGGGATCGCCGTCGCGCCCGGGCCCTTGCCGACGACGACGTCGACGCGGAAGTCCTCCATCGCCATGTAGAGCATCTCCTCGGCGGGCCGCGCCAGCCGGTGGATCTCGTCCAGGAACAGCACCTCGCCCTCGGCGAGCGTGGACAGCACGGCCGCGAGGTCGCCGGCCCGCTCGATCGCCGGCCCGGAGGAGATCCGCAGCGGCTGCCCCAGCTCCGCGGCGATGATCATGGCGAGGGTGGTCTTGCCGAGGCCCGGCCCGCCCGACAGCAGCACGTGATCGGGCGTCCGGCCGCGCCGCAGCGCGCTCTGCAGCACCAGCGAGAGCTGCTCGCGCACCCGCTCCTGCCCGACGAAGTCGTCCAGCTTCCGGGGCCGCAGCGCGGCCTCGATCCGCTGCTCCTCGGCCCCGTCCGCATCCGGCGACACCAGCCGCTCAGGATCACTCATCCTGTTCTCCGTGGGGGGACGACCCCCCACACCCCCCGGTTCGCTCCCGCTCATCCTGTTCTCCGTGGGGGGACGACCCCCCACACCCCCCGGTTCGCTCCCGCTCATCATTTGCTGAGCTTCTTCAGCGCCGACTTCAGAAGAGCCGCGACCGGGGGCGTCTCGCCGCCGTCGAGATCGGCGGCGACGGCGTCCACGGCGGCGTCGGCGTCCTTGGCGGACCAGCCCAGGTTGATCAGGCCCATCTGGACCTGCTCGCGCCACGGCTCGGCGCGGGCGGGCGCGCGGACGCCGCCGGCGCCGTCCCCGACCGGGCCGCCGAGGCGGTCCCTGAGCTCCAGGACGATGCGCTGGGCGCCCTTCTTGCCGATGCCGGGGACCTTGGTGAGGGCGGTGAGGTCGTCGCTCGCCACCGCGTGGCGCAGCGCGTTGGGCGTGTGGACGGCGAGCATCGCCAGCGCCAGCTTGGGCCCCACGCCGCTGGCCGTCTGCAGCATCTCGAACACCGTCCGCTCGTCGTCGTCGGCGAACCCGAACAGGGTGAGGGAGTCCTCGCGGACGACGAGGGAGGTCGGCACCTTCGCCTCGTCGCCGACCCGCAGCCCGGCCAGGGTGGCGGGGGTGCACTGCACCGCCAGGCCGACGCCGTGCACGTCGATCACGGCGCCGTCGGGTCCGGCGGCGGCCACCCTGCCGCTGACGAAGGCGATCACTGGACGGTTCCTCCTCTGCTCCGGGCGGCCAGGCGCTCGCGTTCGGCCCTGGCAGCCTCCTCGATCCGCGACCGCTGGGCCGTGGCGAGCCGCTGCTGCGCTCCCCCGCGCCACACGTGGCAGATGGCCAGCGCGAGCGCGTCGGCCGCGTCCGCCGGTTTCGGGGCCGCCTCCAGGGACAGCAGCCGGGTCACCATCCTGGTCACCTGCGCCTTGTCGGCGCGCCCGTTCCCGGTGACGGCGGCCTTGGCCTCGCTCGGGGTGGGCAGCGCGACGGGCAGGCCGCGGCGGGCCGCCACCAGCATCGCGACCCCGGCCGCCTGCGCGGTGCCCATCACGGTACGGACGTTGTGCTGGGAGAACACGCGCTCGACGGCGACGGCGTCCGGGCGGAACTCGTCCATCAGCGCCTCGATGCCCGACTCGATGCCCAGCAGGCGCAGGGGGATGTCGTCTTCGGGCGCGGTCCGCACGACGGACACGTGCACCAGGTGGAGCCGTTTGCCCGGGGCGCCCTCGACGACCCCCACCCCGCACCGGGTGAGCCCGGGGTCCACCCCCATCACCCGCAAGGCCACTCCTTCGATCACCTGTTCGGCCGCCAACGCTATCAATCCGGCCTCGCATCGTGGAGGGGGCGGCGGCGTGTTGTCAGAAGTAATCCAAAGAGAAGGGCGTGGCCGCGAACGCGGGCGACAGGGCTTCCGCGTCCCCGCCCTGGAGGAGGCCGGAGCGGCGCAGCGCGGAGACCGGGACGCCCGCGTAGAGCGCCGACAGGCCGCGGGGGCCGAGCCGCACGGCATCGGAGGTCTCGCCGGACGGCTCCAGACGGCCCTCCCCGTCCTCGATCTCCAGCCGCCAGTGGCCGGAGTTCGAGGGACGTTGCGGGTCGTCGACCAGCAGCGGCGCCTGGGCGGCCACCCCGGCGGGGTAGCCGCGCGCCGCGATGGCGGCGGGCGCGTCCACGACCCGCAGCATCCACGGGGTCCGGTGGACGATCTCGGGCGGGCGCTCGCGCGGCAGCCACAGCACCGGGTCCAGCGGGGAGACGCACGCGCGGACGGTCCCGGCGGTCGACGAGCCCGATCCGACGATGGCCCACAGCGCCCGGAGCGTCCGCTCGGAGGACGCGACGAGCCGGGAGACCTCCAGCCCGCCGCCGCCCTCGGCCCAGCGGTAGGAGAGGAACCCGTCCTCGGCGAGGTAGACGTAGTCGTCTCGCTGCCCGAGCAGGCCCCGCCACCTCGCCTCGCCCCATCCGACGGGGCCGCTGTCGCGCGCCTGCGCGTGCACGCGGCCGATGACGGCGGCGGCCTCCGCGGCGTCCTCCGGCCCGGCCCTGCGGACGGGCACCCGCTCGGCGGCGACCGTGCGCAGCGCCTCGGCCGGCAGTTCGATGTGGTGCTGGGCGCCCGCGTGCTCCCAGCCGAGCGACCGGTAGATCGGCGTCGTCGCGGGATACAGCATCGCCAGCGGGTGCCCGAACTCGGCGCACCGGCGCAGCAGGTCGGCCATCAGCCGGCGGCCGAGCCCGCGGCCGCGCTCCTCGGGCGCGACGGTGACCCCGCCGACGCCCGCCGCGGACACCGGCCGCCCGTGCCACCACTGCGTCATGTCGTGCAGGGCGCCCGAGGCGACGATCCCGCCGCCGTCGAAACCGCCGAACCACCGCCCGGCCTCCCACATCGGCCGGGAGGCCTCGGCGCGCCGTTCCCACTCCTCGTCCGGGATCGGCCCGAAGGCGCGTGCCCCGATGTCGCGGACGGCGTCCCTCTCGTCTGCGCCGAGCGCCCGGATCTCCATGATCCAGACCGTATGCCATGCCCGCGTCGCGCCCCGCCCGGGACGGGGCGCGGCGGCGTCAGTCCAGGGTGGCCAGGATGTCGTCGGAGACGTCGAAGTTCGCGTAGACGTCCTGGACGTCGTCGGAGTCTTCGAGGGCGTCCAGGAGCCGGAAGACCTTCTTGGCGTTGTCCTCTTCCAGGGGGACGGTGACGGTCGGCAGGAACTTGCTCTCGGCCGACTCGTAGTCGATCCCGGCGTCCACCAGCGCGCTGCGGACGGCGACCAGGTCGCCCGCGTCGCTGACGACCTCGAAGTTCTCCTCGTCGAGTTCGTTGACCTCTTCGGCGCCGGCGTCCAGGACGGCCATCATCACGTCGTCCTCGCTGGTGCCCTCCTTGGGGACGATCACGACGCCCTTGCGGTTGAACATGTAGGAGACCGAGCCCGGGTCGGCGAGGGAGCCGCCGTTGCGGGTGAGGGCGACGCGCACCTCGGAGGCGGCGCGGTTGCGGTTGTCGGTCAGGCACTCGATGAGGACGGCGACACCGCCCGGGGCGTAACCCTCGTAGGTGATGTTCTGCCAGTCGGCGCCCCCGGCCTCCTCACCGGCGCCGCGCTTGCGCGCGCGCTCGATGTTGTCGTTGGGGACGGAGTTCTTCTTCGCCTTGTAGATGGCGTCGTAGAGGGTCGGGTTGGCGTCCGGGTCGCCGCCGCCGGTGCGGGCCGCCACCTCGATGTTCTTGATCAGCTTGGCGAAGAGCTTGCCCCGCTTGGCGTCGAGGGCCGCCTTCTTGTGCTTGGTCGTCGCCCACTTGGAATGGCCGGACATCTGTCACTCCTCCTCTGTCGTCCGGCGCACCAGATCGGCGAAGTAGTGGTGCACGCGGAAATCGCCTGTCAACTCCGGATGGAACGCGGTCGCCATGAGGCGCCCCTGACGGACGGCGACGATCCTACCGGCGTTCGGGCCGCTCTCGGCGCGTCCGAGGATCTCGACGGCGTCGCCGACGGACTCCACCCAGGGAGCGCGGATGAAAACGGCGTGGTACGGCGTGTCCCCCATACCGGTCAGCGGGACGTCGGACTCGAACGAGTCGACCTGCCTGCCGAAGGCGTTGCGCCGTACGGTCATGTCGATCCCGCCGACCGTCTCCTGGCCCGCCACGCCGTCCCGGATCCGGTCCGCCAGCATGATCATCCCAGCGCAGGAGCCGTAGACGGGCAGTCCCGCCTCGATCCGCTTGCGCAGCGGCTCCAGCAGCTCGAACGAGCGCGCCAGCCGCCACATGGTGGTGGACTCCCCGCCGGGCAGGACGAGCCCGTCGACCCGTTCCAGCTCTTCGGGGCGGCGCACGTTCAGGGTGCGCGCCCCGGCCGCCTCCAGGGCCGTCGTGTGCTCGCGCACGTCGCCTTGCAGGGCGAGGACACCGATCGTCGGCACAGCGCTCACGTGCAACCTTCCGGGGTTCGCGGGGGTCGTTCAAGCCTAGACGTTCACTACAACGCGGCTCGACCTCGCGGATCTTCCGGGATCGTGCGCGTCACACGTGCTTGAAGCGGCGCAGCGGCAGCTCCAGCGGCAGGAAGCCGTCCTTGCCGCGGTCGGCGATGCCGCGGCCGAACATGTGCGCCTCGGCGAGCGCGAGCCCGAACTCCTCCGGGTCGAACGGCAGCGGGACGTCGGGCGCGCCGGCGTCGATCGCCCGCCAGAACGGCCGCTCGGCGGGGAGCCGCTCGCCCTGGTCGACGACGACGCCGTCCTCGGCGGTGACGAACACGTCGCGGAGCAGCTCCCCGGACTCGTACCAGCGGAACCAGCAGCCGCGGATGACGGTGTGCAGGACGAGGACGCCGCAGTGCGAGCCGGGCAGCGACGCCGCCGCGGTGTCGGCGATGCGGCGGGCGTCGTCGTCGAGGCAGAAAAGACGCCGGTCGCACAGCAGCAGCGCCCGCTCGAACGCCCCGACGAACAGCTCGTCCTCGTACGGCCAGAGCGCGAAGTCCAGGACCGTGTCACCGGTCTCGGTGAGTGTGTCCGCCGGATAGAGGCCGCGGGCGATCGCCGCGGCGGCGTCCGGATCGGGCACCAGGCCCGGCCGGAACACCTCGGTGGGTTCACCCGCGCTCGCGCACGCCAGCGCGACCGACCAAGCCATGCTCTCCCCTCCCGCGGCCGGGCACCGCCCAGGGGCACGCGCTCCCCTCACCGGCCGCGCCGCCAGCGTAAACCCTGTCAGGGCGCGGTGTGCAGTGGGGACGGCCCATTTATCGCGGCGCCGTCCTCACCGGCACGCCCGCGTCACCAGCCGCGGCCCGCGAACTTCTGGTCGTCGCCGAGGGTGGCGGAGTTGATGCCGACCATGGCCTCGCCGAGGCCGCGCGACACCTTGGCGATGACGCCGGGGTCGTCGTGGAAGGTGGTGGCCTTGACGATGGCCTCGGCGCGCTGCGCCGGGTTGCCGGCCTTGAAGATCCCGGAGCCGACGAAGACGCCCTCGGCGCCGAGCTGCATCATCATGGCGGCGTCGGCCGGGGTGGCGATGCCGCCGGCGGTGAACAGCACGACGGGCAGCCTGCCCGCGGCCGCGACCTCCTTGACCAGCTCGTAGGGGGCCTGGAGCTCCTTGGCGGCGACGTACAGCTCGTCCTCGGGCAGGGACTGCAGCCTGCGGATCTGCTGGCGGATCTGGCGCATGTGCGTGGTGGCGTTGGACACGTCGCCGGTGCCGGCCTCGCCCTTGGAGCGGATCATCGCCGCGCCCTCGGTGATGCGGCGCAGCGCCTCGCCGAGGCTGGTGGCGCCGCAGACGAACGGGACGGTGAACGCCCACTTGTCGATGTGGTTGTCGTAGTCGGCCGGCGTGAGCACCTCCGACTCGTCGACGTAGTCGACGCCGAGGGCCTGCAGCACCTGGGCCTCGACGAAGTGGCCGATGCGGGCCTTGGCCATCACCGGGATGGAGACCGCGGAGATGATCCCGTCGATCATGTCGGGGTCGCTCATCCGGGAGATGCCGCCCTCGACGCGGATGTCGGCGGGCACCCGCTCCAGGGCCATGACGGCGACCGCTCCGGCGTCTTCGGCGATCTTCGCCTGATCGGGCGTGACGACGTCCATGATCACGCCGCCCTTGAGCATCTCCGCCATGCCGCGCTTGACGCGGGCGGTCCCGGTCTCGGGCGCGGAGTTCTCAGGGGCGGGACTGGAAGTGGACACGGGCATTCCTCACGTGGACGGACGATAAGTCCTTTCCATGGTATTGCCTGCTCGCGGGACCTCTCGACCCGCCACAGTGTCAACGCGCGGCCGGCGGACCTTACAAAGTGGCGGTTGACGCGTCGGACGGGAGCGGCGCCTACGGAATGTAGGGCTTGCCGTCGTTGACGAGGACCACCCAGACCTGCCCCGGCGCGAAGTTCACCGGCTCGCCGCCGGCCGTGGTGAAGGTCGTCCCCTTCTTCTCGGACGGCCGCGACCACTTGGCCTTGTAGGACTTCCCGTCCCGCAGGACGAGCGCCCGCCCGGTGCCGGTGGTGTCGATCAGCGGCGTGTAGCTGCCGAGGAAGTCGTGGAACTTCGAGCGGGTCGTCTTGGCGTACTGGATGACGACCGTCTCGCCGCCGAGACGCCCGCCCTCCGCGGCGCGGTCGGGCCGCCCGCCGAAGCTGGCGAGCCACCGCTCCTGCTTCTTCGACCAGGTGAACCCCATGCTGGCGGACGGCCACCGCGCGGTGAAGGACGTCGTGGGCTCGCCGCCGGGCGGGGCGTCCCCGAAGCGGAAGCCGATGTCGCGGGGCTTGGCGGCCTTGGGCGCCTTCTTCAGCAGGTCCTTCGGGTCGGCGTAGAGGTTGTACGGGATGGGCTTGCTCCCGGACCGGAAGTAGGCGCCTCCGGCGTTCTCCTGCGAGATGTCGTACACCGGCGCCGCGCGGACGTGCTTCTTCATCTTGCTCTGGACGCCGGAGAACGCGAACGCGGGCCGGCCGAACTGCGGCAGGATGTGCAGGTCGGAGATCCGGGCGCTGCGGACCGGCCCGACCCGCTTCGGCAGCTCGGACGAGTACACCGCCATCAGCCGGGTCTCGCCGCCCTCGACCTGCTCGACGTAGACGATGTCGGCGGCCTTGACCCCGCTCTGCGGGAGCGCGGGCCGGGTGTTCTCGATCTTGACGGCGAGGACGGGGTTGTCCAGGCCCTTGCGCTCACCGGTGAACGGGTGCGTCGGGGGCGGGGGCGGCGGCTCGGTCCGCTGGGGCCCGCCCGTGCTGCGCGGCGGCGGCGCCGTCTCCGGGCCGCCCGGATCCGAGCAGGCCGCCAGGCCGGCGCCGAGGACGAGGGCCCCGAGGCCTGCGGCCGCACGGCCCCTGCCGGTGGTCTGCCATGCGGATCGCACGATGAACCCTCCCTTTGCGTTCTGCCAGAGGGTAGCGAACGCGGCCGGATGCGCCCGCCCGCTCAGCGGTACGGCCGCGCGGACCGAGAACGATCAATTCGGCGCGGCCGGATTCCGGCGGTCGGATTCGGGGCGGTCAGATTCCGGGCGGGTCGTCGTCGATCTCGAAGAAGTCGGGGAGCGGGGCGCGGCCGGCGAGCGGCAGGATCCGGATGAGCAGCTTGCGGCGGGCGATCCTGGCCTGGGAGACGGCGTCGTTGTAGAACCGGCGGGCGTAGGCGACCTTCGCGGCGGACGAGGACAGCTCGTCCAGCACCGCCTTGCCCTCGCCGGAGCCGCCCGCGGTGAGGGTGCCGACGAACTCGGGCTGGTCGGCGACGGCGCGCAGCGCCCGGGACAGGTCGCTCTCGGCGAACTCGCGGTTGTCGGCGTCGGCGGTGCGGGCCTCGTGCGCGGCCGTGGCCAGGACCAGGCTCGCCGCCGGGTCCAGCAGCCGGGACGCGGCCAGCTCCAGCGCCGCGGCGGCCCGCCTGACCAGCGCGGCGTCGAGCGCGGCGCGGGCGGTCTCGACGCGGACGTGCAGCCGGTCGAGCCGGGTCGCACGCCACGACACGTACACGCCGGCGAGGAAGACGACGGCGATCCAGAACAGGACGTCGATGATCCAGTCGTACATCCGGTGGCCTCCTAGGCGCCGAGGCCGGACTCGACGACGCCGGCGGCCGCGCCCGCTCCTGCGAAGGCGACCGTCTCGTACACCCGCAGCACGTCGCGGGCCACCGACGACCAGTCGTAGTCGCGGACGGCGGCGCGGGCCTCCGCCGACAGCTGCTTGCGCCGGGCGGGGTCGTCGAGCAGTTCGCCGGCCGCCGCCGCGAGGGCCTCGTGGTCGCCTGCGGGGAACAGCGCCCCGGCGCGCCCGCCGCGCAGCACCCGGTCGAACGCCTCGATGTCGCTGGCCAGGATGGGGGCGCCCGCCGACATCGCCTCGGCGAGCACGATGCCGAAGCTCTCGCCGCCGAGGTTGGGTGCGACGAACACGTCCACCGAGTGGTAGGCGCGGACCTTGTCCTGCTCGCTGACCAGGCCGAGGACGACGACCCGGTCGCGCAGCTCCGGTGAGACGCGGGCCACCGCGTCGTCGGCGTCGCCGGGGCCGGCGAGCAGCAGCCGCAGGCCCGGCCGCCGCCGGCCGAGGATCTCGAAGGCGCGCAGGAGCACGTGCAGGCCCTTGCGCGGCTCGTCCATCCGGCCGAGGAACCCGAGCGCGCCGCCGTCGCCGGGTCCGCGGGGAACGCCTCCGGCCGGTCCCCCGGCCGTCAGGGCGCGCCCCGGCCAGCCGGGCAGCGGGTCCGCCATCGCGTACCGCTCGGTCGCGACGCCGTTGGGGATCAGCACGGCGTCGCCGCCGAGATGCTCGACGAGGGTGGTGCGGGCCGCCTCCGACACCGCGATCCGGCCGGTGATCTTCTCCATCGCGCTCTGCAGGATCGGCGCGGTGACCGACACCATGCGCGACTTCTCGTAGGACGCGTGGAAGGTGCCGACGATCGGGCCGTCCGCCGCCCAGCAGGCGAGGAGCCCCAGGGACGGCGCGGCGGGCTCGTGGACGTGCAGGACGTCGAAGGCGCCCTCGTTGATCCAGCGCCGCACACGGCCCGCCGACAGGAACCCGAACGCCAGCCGGGCCACCGAGCCGTTGTAGGGGACGGGGACGGCGCGTCCGGCCGACACGACGTACGGCGGAAGCTCCGCGTCGTCGTCCGCGGGTGTGATCACCGACACGTGGTGGCCGAGGGCGATCAGCGCCTCGGCGAGGTCGCCGATGTGCTGCTGGACGCCGCCCGGGACGTCCCAGGTGTAGGGGCAGACGAGGCCGACCTTCATGGGCCGCCGTCCGTCAGGTCTTCCACCCAGACCTTCTGCAGCATGTGCCAGTCCTCGGGGTGGGCGGCGATGCCCGCCTCGAAGACGTGCGCGAGCTCCTGGGTCATGGCCTGGATCTTCTCCTGTCTGCCGCCCTCGTCCGGAACCGGAATCTCGTCGTGGACGCGCGCCGCCCAGTACTCGCCCTCATACCAGAGTGTCACGGGAATGAGGGCGGCGCCGGTCTGGATCGCCAGCGCGGCGGAGACGGCCGGCATCCGGGCGGTGGCGCCGAAGAACTCGACGTCGATGCCGCTCTCGGTCAGGTCGCGGTCGACGACGAGGCACACCGGGCGGCCCGCCCGGAGCCGCTGGGCCATCCGCCCGTACGCGGAGGCGCCCCTGTGGGCGAGGACCTCCATGCCGAGCCCCTCGCGGAATTCGACGAACCGGTCGAACAGCGACTCGGGCTTGAGCCGTTCCGCGACGGTGGTGAACGGGTACCCGCAGTGCACCAGCCATGCGCCGGCGTGCTCGTAGTTGCCCATGTGGGGCAGGGCGAGGACGACGCCGCGGCCGGCGTCGAGGTTGGCGAAGAGCTTCTTCTCGCCGGTCACCCGCATCCGGCCGACGATGCGCGCCCGGCTGTACTCGGGCAGCCGGAACACCTCCAGCCAGTAGCGGAAGTAGGAGCGCAGCACCTTCTTGCTGAGGATGCGGACCTCGTCGTCGACGGCGTCCTTGCCGAGGACGCGGCACAGGTTCTTCTCCAGCTGCCGCACGCCGCGGCCGTAGCGGTGCCAGGTGCGGTCGGCCAGGGCGGTGAACGCCAGCCGGGCCGCCGCCTCGGGCATCTTGCGGACGACCGTCCAGCCCGCCGCGTACGCGGCGTCGGTCACCTCGTCGCGCAGTGACGGGCCGCCGGGGCCGCGCCGCGGCGTGCGATCCGGGCCGTCCCGCTGCGGGCGGGGTGCGTTCATGGGCGCGGCTCCGGGGCGGCGGCGCCGTCCTTCGCCTGGGCGTGGACGGTGGCGAACCGCTGGCCGACCGTGACGGTGCTCAGCCCGGCGAGGACCCACAGCGCGACGGCGAGGATGTAGGGGACGCCGAGCCCGTCGAATCCGGCGGCGACCAGCGCGACGATGAGGCGTTCCGCGCGCTCGGCGATGCCGACGTCGCAGGTGTAGCCGAGCCCCTCGGCGCGGGCCTTGGCGTAGGACACCACGACCCCGGCGACCAGGCAGTACAGGGCGACTCCGGCGAGCGGCTCCTGCCCGTCCCGGTACAGCCCGATCATCAGCCCGGCGAAGATCGCGGCGTCGGCGACCCGGTCCATCGTGGAGTCCAGGAAGGCGCCGAACTTCGAGATCTTCCCGGTGGCCCGGGCGACCGCGCCGTCCAGCATGTCGAACAGCACGAACGCGGTGATGACCAGCGTGCCCCAGAAGAACTCGCCGCGGGGGAACAGCACGAGCGCGCCGGCGGCGACGCCCAGCGTCCCGATGACGGTGATGGCGTTGGGCGACACCCCGGTCCGCGCGACCGCCTGTCCGACGGGGGTGAGGACGCGCCCCAGCGCGGGCCTGATCTTGTTGAGCATCGCCGTCCGTTCTCGTGTCTCGGGGAGAGGGCCCCGGGGGCCTGGCCGCCGCGGCGCGCCCATCGTAGTCGGATGCCGCGCACAGGGTGGTCAGGGCGGGTTTGGGCGGCGTGCGCCGCGGACAGATCACGGTTGATTGCCCTTCACCCCTTGTGGTCCCGCGCGTCACGGGAAAAGGTGGTGGTACGGGTGTGACGTCGGTCACGCACGTTGGACGAGGTCGGACGCCGCACTCGGACGTCAGGGCCGGCCCCTCGCCTGGGCCGGGCCCCAACCGCACGCGGGCCTCCGCGCGGAGACCCGTCCGAGGAGGTAGTCAATGGCGGACAAGGGAGGCCACCCGGGTGCCCCCGGCAGGGCACCGGAGGCCGGCGGGTGTGACAAGGTGCGCAACGTCGCGCTGGTCGGCCATTCCGGGGCCGGGAAGACGACGCTCGTGGAGGCGCTGCTCGCCGCCACGGGCACGCTGCAGCGGGCGGGACGGGTGGAGGACGGCACCACCGTCAGCGACTTCGACGAGGTGGAGGTGCGCCAGCAGCGCTCGGTCAACCTCGCGCTCGCCCCGCTGAGCCACGGCGACATCAAGGTCAATCTGATCGACACACCGGGGTACGCCGACTTCGTGGGCGACCTCCGGGCCGGGCTGCGCGCCGCCGACGCGGCCCTGTTCGTGATCTCGGCGGTGGACGGCATCGACGGGCTGACCCGGATGCTCTGGGAGGAGTGCGCGGCGGTGCAGATGCCCCGCGCGGTCGTCATCACCAAGATCGACCAACAGCGCGGCGACTTCGACGACGTGGTCATGGCCTGCCAGGACGTCTTCGGTGAGGGCGTCGCTCCGCTGTACTTCCCGGCGGGCGGCGCGGAGGGGCCGAAGGGCCTGATCGGGCTGCTGAGCCGGCGCTGCCTCGACTACTCCACCGGGCGGCGGACCGAGTGCGACCCCGACCCGGAGTACCTGGACCAGATCGCCGAGCAGCGCGCGTCGCTGATCGAGGGCATCATCCAGGAGAGCGAGGACGAGACCCTCATGGACAGGTACCTGTCCGGTGAGGACCTCGACGTCAAGGCGCTCATCGAGGACCTGGAGACCGCGGTGGCGCGCGGCAGCTTCTACCCCGTCATGGCGACGTCGGTCCCGCACGGCGATCATCCCGGGCCGGTCATCGGCATGCTGGAGCTGCTGGAGGTCATCACCCAGGCGTTCCCCTCGCCCCTCGAACACGGCATTCCCCCCGTGACCCCGGTCCGGGGCGGGCCGCCGCGGGAACTGGCCTGCGATCCCGAGGGGCCGCTGGTCGCCGAGGTGATCAAGACGACGTCCGACCCGTACGTCGGGCGGATCTCCCTGGTCCGGGTGTTCTCGGGGACGCTGCGCCCGGACACGACGGTGCACGTCTCCGGGCACGGCATGGAGGACCGCGGGCACGAGGACCACGACGTCGACGAGCGGGTCGGCGCGCTCACCTCGCCGCTGGGCAAGGCGCAGCGCACCGCGTCGTCGTGCTTCGCGGGCGACATCTGCGCGGTGGCGAAGCTCACCCGCGCCGAGAGCGGCGACACCCTGTCCGATCCCGGGTCGCCGGTGGTGATGGCCCCCTGGTCGATGCCCGACCCGCTGCTGCCGGTGGCGATCCGCGCCAAGTCCAAGGCCGACGAGGACAAGCTCAGCCAGGCGCTCGGCCGTCTCGTCGCCGAGGACCCCACGCTGCGGCTGGAGAACAACTCCGAGACCCGGCAGCTGGTGCTGTGGTGCATGGGCGAGGCCCACGCCGACGTGCTGATCGACCGGCTCAGGTCCCGGTACGGCGTCGAGGTCGAGCGGATCGAGCTGCGGGTGCCGCTGCGGGAGACGTTCGGCGGGACGGCCAAGGGCCTCGGCCGGCACGTCAAGCAGAGCGGCGGGCACGGGCAGTACGGCATCTGCCACATCGACGTGGAGCCGCTGCCCTCCGGTGAGGGCTTCGAGTTCGTCGACAAGATCGTCGGCGGGGTGGTGCCGCGGCAGTTCATCCCGTCGGTCGAGAAGGGCGTCCGGCAGCAGATGGAGCGCGGCGTGTCCGCCGGGTACCCGCTGGTCGACATCAAGGTCACCCTGCACGACGGCAAGGCCCACTCGGTCGACTCGTCCGACATGGCGTTCCAGGCCGCCGGGGCGCTCGCGCTCAAGGACGCGGCGGGCCAGGTGCCCGTCCTGCTGCTCGAGCCGGTCGACGAGGTGTCGGTGCTGATCGCCGACGAGTACGTGGGCCCGATCATGTCCGATCTGACGTCCCGGCGCGGCCGGGTGCAGGGCTCCCAGGCGGTGCCCGGCGGCCGCACGATGATCAAGGCGGAGGTGCCGCAGCTGGAGATCATCCGCTACGCGATCGACCTGCGGTCGATGTCGCAGGGCACCGGCACCTTCAGCCGCACGTTCCTGCGCTACGAGCCGCTGCCGCCGCACCTGGCCGACAAGGTCGCCGCCGAGTCAAAGGAGTAGCGCCGAGGAACGGCAGGACGTTCCCGGGGTCCCGCCCGTTTCCGCCCGGGCGGGACTCTAGGCTTGCGCCGTGGATCTTCCTCCCCTCCGGCTGGGGCCCCGCGCGCGGCTCTGGCGCTCCCTCTCCGGCGCCGCCGTCGTCGGCGCGCTGCTCTGGACCAGCGCGTACGGAAGCAACGACCACTTCCCGCTCGGGCCGATGACGCAGTTCGCCTTCTCGGTGAAGGACGACGGCGGCACGATCAGCTCGTTCTGGCTGGAGGCCGACACCGCGGACGGCAGGCACATCGAGCTGTCGCGCTCGGCGGTCGGGACGGGCATGAAACGCGCCGAGATCGAAGGCCAGATGAGCCGGATCGTCCGCGACCCCTCCCTGCTGCAGGGAATCGCCGAAGGACAGCACAGGCTGCACCCGGGCGGGCCCGAGCTGACCAGAATCTATGTCGTGCAGGAGATCAAGACGCTGAAGCAGGGCAAGGTCGTGTCGACCATGAGGCGGAACCGCGTCGTCTGGGACGTGCGGTGACCGCGGAGGCGACACCGCAGGCGCCCCGTCCCGTCCGGGCGGCGGACGGGCCCGGCCCGGCCCGCACCGCGTGGGGCCGCTGGTGGTTCGGGCCGGTCCCCCGCGCCCGGATCACCTGGCTGCGGATCATCGGCTACGTGTTCCTGCCGTTCGACATGCTGCTGCTGACCGGCAGTTCGCTGGCGCACGCGCGGCTGCCCGCCGACCTGTACCAGCCCGTCCTGCTCGGGCGGCTGCTGCACCTGCCGGCGCCCACGCCGTGGTCGATGTACACGCTGCTGGCCGTGACCGTCGCCGCCGGGCTCGTCGCGGCGACCGGCCGGGTGCTGCCGAGGGTGAGCGGCTACGTCGCCGCCTGCGGCTACCTGTGGTGGGTCACGATCAGCATGTCCTACGGCAAGGTCGACCACGATCATCTGGCGCTCGTCGTGGCCCTGTTCGTCCTGCCGAGCGTGGGACGCGCGCGGATCGGCGACAGCCGGGCCTGCGAGGCGTCGGCGTGGTCGGTGCGCTGCGTCCAGATCGGGGTGGTGGCGGCCTACTTCCTGTCCGCGTGGGCGAAGGTGCGCATCGGCGGGTTCCCGGCGTGGCCGAACGGCTCGACCGTGCAGTGGGCGCTGAGCCGGCGCGGGACCGGGCTCGGGCGCGACCTCATCGGGTTCCCGGTGATGCTGAAGGCCAGCCAGTGGGTCATGTTCCTCGCCGAGGCGCTCTCGCCGGCGATGCTGTTCCTGCGCGGTCGGCCCCTGTACCTGCTGGTGCTGTTCTTCGCGGTCTTCCACGCCGTCACCTACGCGCTGATGACGATCCATTTCCTGCCGCACGCGATCTGGCTGGCGGCGTTCCTGCCACTGGAGCGGCTCACCGGCCTGCTGCCGGAGCGGCTGCGCGCGCGGCCGGCGCGGGAGGTACCCGCCGCGGACCCGCGGTGAACCCGGCCGCGCGGGTGACCTGCCGCCGGTGACTCAGCCGCCGGCGCCGGGACGCTCGGCGGCGGCGCCGGGACGCTCGGCGGCGGGCAGCATGCACGCCGCCGTCCCGCCCGGCATCCGGTCCCGGTTGTTCGCGACGAGCCGGTAGACGGCGTGCGCGGCCCAGCTCACCGGCGCCACCCGCATGATCACTCCGAGCGCCCGCCAGGGGCCGCCGGCCTCGGTGAGCAGCCGCCCGACGGCCTCCGCGCCGCCGCTGACCCGCCCGGCCCGGTCGATCCACAGCACCTCGTACGCGGCCCGCTCGGCGCTGGTGCCCAGGGCGTCGAGGTCGGCGAACTGGTAGGCGACGACCGTGGCCCGGACGGGGACGTGCCGTTCGAGGAACCGCACCGAGGACGTGCAGAAACCGCAGTCGCCGTCGTAGACGAGCACCGGCCTTTCCCGCCGGCGCGTACGGCGGGTCATTTGGCGGGTCGTTCGGCGGGTCATACGGCGGGCCAGGCGTCGGCGAGCATCTGCCGGGTGTCGCGCAGCAGCTGCGGCAGCACCTTGGTGTGCCCGACGACCGGCATGAAGTTGGTGTCGCCGCCCCAGCGCGGGACGACGTGCTGGTGCAGGTGCGCGGCGATCCCCGCGCCCGCGACGAGGCCGAGGTTCATGCCGACGTTGAAGCCCTGCGCGCCGCTGCACTTGCGCAGCGCGGTGAGGGCCCGCTGGGTGAACGTGGCCAGCTCCAGGTACTCCGGCTCGTCCAGGTCGGCGTAGTCGGCGACGTGCCGGTACGGGACGACCATCAGGTGCCCCGAGTTGTAGGGGTAGAGGTTCAGCACCGTGAACACCGACTCTCCGCGGGACACGACGAGGCCGTCTTCGTCGGACATGCCGGGGATCTCACAGAACGGGCAGACCTCGCCCGCGTCGGCCCCGGTCGGCCTGCCCTCGCCTTTGATGTAGGCCATCCGGTGCGGGGTCCACAGCCGCTGGAAGTTGTCGGGCACGCCCGCGCCGCCCCTCTCCTCCTCGAAGCGGGGCCCGCGCTCGCTCCCGGTCCCGGACGCGCCCTCGCGCCCCGTCTGCACCACGGACTCCTCCGGCTCTGCGCTCAAGGCGGCGGTCTCCTTTTGTTCACGGCCTGACCAGCAGCATAGAGAGAGACGCGTGCGGGGCTGTAGCCGGGATGCCGGCGGGACGCGCCCGCGAACACCCCTTCCGTGACGTCTCGCGGGTCGCTCCGACACCATGGTCGTCCAACCGAACCATGGGAGCGATCATGACCGGGCTCGACAAGGGCGGTACCGGGAACGGCGAGACGCGGCGCGGGGCGGGCGGCGCGGAGCCCGGGTCCATGCCGTTCTTCCCCGGGCCGGCCGGCCACCAGGGCACGGTGCCGCCGCCGGGGACGCCGCTCCCGGCGCCGCCCGCGGCCCCCGCGGAAACGTCCGGCCCGGCGGAGCGGCCCCGCACGGAGGGGCGGCCGGGCGCGGAGGGGCGGCCGGGCGCCGCGGCGCCCGGGGCGAACGCGCTGCCGATGACGCTGCAGGGCTCGGCGTCCGACGTCACCACGGCGGTGGAGGGGCGCATCACGATCGAGGACGAGGTCATCGAGAAGATCGCCGCACTGGCCGCGCTGGAGGTGGCCGGGGTCGCCGCCCTGGTCGCGCGCCCCGGTCCGGCGGCCCCGGGGCAGAACCCGGGGCCGGCCGCCGGAAGGGCCGGGACGGGCGTGCGCGTCGTCCTGGACGCGGAAGAGGTGACGCTCGACCTCGTCATCGCCGTCGAGTACGGCAGCGTGATCAGGGACGTGGCCAAGGTCGTCCAGACGAACGTCGCGCGGGTGGCGGGTGTGATGCTCGGGGCGCGGGTCGCGGCGGTCAACGTGTCCGTCGGCGACGTCCGCCTGGCCGCCGGTTCGCACCGCTGAACGCCGCTTCCCGCCGGCCGGCGCCCGTCACGCCGCGGCGCGGGCGTAGCACGTCTGCATGGACACCCCGACGGAGACCGTGGTGACCTTGACGCGCTCGACGAGCTGCGGTGAGACGCCCTTGAAGCGGAACGTGTGCGGCCTGCCGCCGGTGACGGTGGTCTGCTGCGACTCCGGTGACCGCCCGCGCAGGGACAACTCCGCCCGGATCGCGCCGCTGGAGGCCACGGTGATGACGACGTCCACGCCGGTGGCCGCGGCGCGGTAGTGCGCCGTGCCCTCCGGGCACCACGTGAGGCCGCCGTCGCCGCCCTGGCCGGGGATCTGCGGCCCGCCGCCCCCGCCGCCGGCGGGGTCGGGCCGGCCGGTCCCGTTCTGCTGCGGCGCCGGGCCGGTCGGGGCCACCGGGAGGCCGGGACCGGGGCCCGCGGGGCCGCCCGGCGACGTCGGCGACGGGCTCGCCGACCCTTGGGCGCCCGCGGTGCCGCCGCTCTTCCCGTCGTCCAGCAGCGGCACGAGGAGCACCACGATGGCGGCCGCCACCAGCAGCGTGGTTCCGGCGTAGCCGGCGACCCTGGCCAAGACCGACCGGGACCGCCGTGCCGGTCTCCTGGACTTCATCTCCGCCATCTCCCCGGTCGCACGTGCGCGACGAGGCTACCAATTCCGGGCGGCGCTCACTGCCGCGTCGCGGCGGCCCGGCCCCGCGGCCGGGCGGCGCGGGGCGCGGAGCCGTCCGCCGGGTGGACGAGCAGCCGGGTCAGGGTACCGAGGTCGCGGGCGACCGCGGCGGGCTCGTGCAGCGGCGCGACGACGTGGCTGACCGTCGCCCGCATCAGCGTCTCCACCAGCACGTCCTTGACCTCGGCGGCGACGGACGGCCAGGTCGCGTCCGCGTAGGCGCGGAACACCGTGATCACCTCGGCGAGCACCGGCTCGCGTCCCCGGGTGGCGAGGGCGACGAGGTCGTCGTCCCGGTACCGCCCGGCGCCGAGGATGCTGCGCAGCAGCGTCCGGCGTCCCGCCTCCGCAAGGACGAACAGCACGGCGGCCTCCACCGCCGCCGGGGGGTCGTCGAGATGCCCGTCCATGCGCTCCTGGACGCCGCCGACGAGCACGTCGACCTCGCGTTCGACGAGGGCGCGGCCCAGCCCGATCTTGGAGCCGAACTCGTTGTAGGCGGTCTGTCGGCTGACGCCGGCCGTCCGGGCGACCTGCGCGAGCCGCAGCGAGTCCCAGTCGCCGTTCTCCACGATGCCGTAGGCCGCGTCGAGGAGTCGTTCACGCAGGGAACGCGGTAGACAGATTTCGCGATTTCGCCCATCACGGGACACACCATCACCCCGAAGTTGTGATCCGCCGGACAAGAGATCACGACGCCATCTACCGGATCGTGCCTCGGGTGAAGATCATACGTATTTCCCCGAATAAGCGCGGTGCGTCCGCCGCGCTGGCGGTGATGGCCACGGTCGCCCTGGCGGTCGCCGCGGGACCGGCGCCCGCCGCATCGGCCGACACGGCATGGACGGTGAAGCCCTCCCCGTTCACCATCGGCACCAGCAGACTGCTGGGGGTCTCGGCGACGGGTCCGGACTCGGTATGGATCGGCGGCTACCAGTGGCAGAGCAGCGTCACGCTGGCCTGCCCGGGAAGCGGCCCCTGCATCGAGAGCCGGCACCAGAACCCCACTCTGCAGCACTGGACCGGCGGCGGCTGGTCGTGGACGAGCACGCCCGGCCTGGCAGGCCAGGGCCAGATCAAGTTCGTGGACGCGACATCGGCGGCCGACGCCTGGGCGGCGGGCACGCGGGACACCGCCGCCGGCACCGTCGAGGGAGCGCCCTATCTGGCCCGCGCCGTTGCCGGGAACTGGAGTGAGGTCGCGGCGCCGTCCACCCTCAGGGTCATCGAGTCGCTCGATGCCGACGGGGAAGGCGCGTGGGTCTCGGGCATGCCGGTCACACCGGACGACCCGTCGGTCTACCGGTACGAGTCCGGTGCATGGGTCCCGCACACGCTGGGTGCGTCGATCCAGGGCATCAGGCAGCGGACACCGGGAGACGTCTGGGCCGTGGGCCGGACGGCCGACTCCGGCCTCGCCTACGCCGCGCGCTTCGACGGCACCGCCTGGACCACCATGACCCCGCCGCAGGCAGTGGGCAAGAAGGGACGCCTCGTCGCCGTCCTCCCGCTGGCCCCCGACGACGTGTGGATCACCGGCTTCACCGACAGCCCCCGGAAGTACGCCTCCTACCACTGGAACGGGTCCACCTGGCGGGAGGACGCCCTCCCGGAGGGGGCCGCCTTCGGCGGCGGCACGTACTACTTCTACGGTCCGGATGCAGGCAACGCCTCCTACTCCGCCGACGGCCTCGTCGACGACGGTGCGGGCGGGCTCTGGGCCGTTCCTTCGATGCCCGGCCTGAACGGCACCCCGCGCATCCTCCGTTACACGGACGGTTCCTGGCGGATGGAGGAGCCGGCGCCCGGTATGAAGGGCGCCATCCAGGGACTCACCCGCGTCCCCGGCACGGGCACCGTGTGGGCGGTCGGCTTCCGGGACGCCACGAGACCGCTCGTCCTGTCCACGGACTGACCGGGACCGGGCGGGGGCCGCGCCCGAACGGGGCGGGCACGGCCCCCCGGCTCAGATCTGGATCCTGGCCTCGACCGCCTTGACGATCTCGTCGACCGCCTCGGTGATCGGGACCCCGTTCCGCTGCTCGCCGTTGCGGTAGCGGAACGACACCGCGTCCTTGGCCACGTCGTCGTCGCCCGCGAGCAGCATGTACGGGATCTTCTGCTTCTGCGCGTTGCGGATCTTCTTCTGCATGCGGTCGGAGGAGGTGTCGACCTCGACGCGGACGCCGCGCTCGCGCAGCCGCGCGGCGACCTTGTCCAGGTGCGGGACATGGGCGTCGCCGATCGGGATGCCGACGGCCTGCACCGGCGCCAGCCACGGCGGCATCGCGCCCGCGTAGTGCTCCAGCAGCACGCCGAAGAACCGCTCGATCGACCCGAACAGCGCCCGGTGCAGCATCATGGGCCGCTGCCGGGTGCCGTCCGCCGCCTGGTACTCCAGGCCGAACCGCTCGGGCTGGTTCGGGTCGACCTGGATGGTGGACAGCTGCCAGGTCCGGCCGATCGCGTCCTTGGCCTGCACGGAGATCTTGGGGCCGTAGAAGGCGGCGCCGCCCGGATCGGGGACGAGGTCGAGCCCGGTCGACTCGGCGGCCCCCCGGAGCGCCGCGGTGGCCTTCTCCCACATCTCGTTGGAGCCGATGAACTTGTCGGAGTCGTCGCGGGTGGACAGCTCCAGGTAGAACTCGTTCAGCCCGTAGTCGCGCAGCAGGCCGAGGACGAAGTCGAGGAGCCGCTTGATCTCCTCGCCCATCTGGTCCTCGGTGCAGTAGATGTGCGCGTCGTCCTGGGTCATGCCGCGGACGCGGGTGAGGCCGTGGACCACGCCCGACTTCTCGAACCGGTACACCGACCCGAACTCGAACAGCCGCAGCGGCAGCTCCCGGTAGGACCGCCCGCGCGCCCGGAAGATCAGGTTGTGCATCGGGCAGTTCATCGGCTTGAGGTAGTACTCGCCCCCGTCGACCTCCATGGGCGGGAACATGTCGTCCTTGTACCAGCCGAGGTGGCCGGAGGTCTCGAACAGGTGGCCCTTGGTGATGTGGGGGGTGTTGACGAACTCGTACCCCTCCTCCTCGTGCCGGCGGCGGGAGTAGTCCTCCATCACCTTGCGGACGACGCCGCCCTTGGGGTGGAAGACGGCGAGGCCGCTGCCGATCTCGCTCGGGAACGAGAACAGGTCGAGTTCGGCGCCGAGCCTGCGGTGGTCGCGTTTCTCGGCCTCCTCCAGGAACTTCAGGTACTCGTCCTGCTTGTCCCTGGACTCCCAGGCGGTGCCGTAGATCCGCTGGAGCTGCGGGTTCTTCTCGCTGCCGCGCCAGTAGGCGCCGCCGGAGCGCATCAGCTTGAACGCGGGGATGACCCGGGTGGACGGCAGGTGCGGGCCGCGGCACAGGTCCTTCCAGCGCAGCTCGCCGGACTTGGCGTCGAGGTTGTCGTAGATGGTCAGCTCGCCGCCGCCGACCTCGACGTCCGCGCCGTCGGCGGCGTCCCCGACGGGGCCGGAGCCCTTGAGGCCGATCAGCTCCAGCTTGTACGGCTCGGCGGCCAGCTCGGCGCGCGCGTCCTCGTCGGAGACGGGCCGCCGGGAGAACCGCTGCCCCTGCTTGACGATCTCGCGCATCCGCTTCTCGATGCGCTTCAGGTCGTCGGGGGTGAACGGCTCGGCGACGTCGAAGTCGTAGTAGAAGCCGTTCTCCACGGGCGGGCCGATGCCCAGCCTCGCCTCGGGGAACAGCTCCTGCACGGCCTGCGCCATCACGTGCGCGGCGGAGTGCCGCATGATCGCCCGGCCGTCGGCGGAGCCGATCTCGACCGGCTCGACCGCGTCCCCGTCGCGCAGCTCGCCGGCGAGGTCGCGCAGCTCGCCGTTCACCCGGGCGGCGATCACGGTGCGGCCGTCGGCGTCCAGTGCCCGGCCCGCGGTGGTGCCCGCCGGCACCGCCCGCTCGCTCCCGTCGAGGGTGATGCGCAGCTCAGACACGGTGGACACGGGTACTCCTCGCAGTATTCGGTCAGGACCTGGTGGGCTGGGGTCAGCGGGTTCCGATGCTATCGATTCGGGGTGCCGCCCGGACGCATCCGGTTCCATCGGCCGCTCCTCTCGTCGTGGAGGGCCCGGCGGTCCCGGAGGGCCGCCCCGAAAAAGCGGCAGGGCCCCGGGATCGCTCCCGGGGCCCTGCCGCGTGCAATGTCAGGACATGCCGCAGTCTCGCCGGGAGTGACCCGGCGTCGTCGTCTCGAATGCCTGCGACATGATTCCACTGTATCCGACGAGCGCGGGCCGCCGCAGTGCACGTCGCCGCCCGGCATGACCGCGGAGTCGTAGCCGAACAGGGGAAGGACCCCCCATGCGGGGATTCGCCGTTGCTCAGTCGCGGACGGCGATTCCGAGGACGTGCGGGGAGGCGGGGTTGGCGCCGGACGCCGGGAACTCGAAGCGGCGCTCGTCGCGCACGGTGAACCCGGAGCGTGCGATCCACTCGTCCGTCGGGCGGGACACGTGGCATCCGGCGGCGAGGAACGGCCACACCGCGTCGGCGCAGCGCTGGAACCGCACCTTCCCCGGCGTGCGTCCCCGGACGTGCTCGTAGTAGCGGAACTCGCCGCCGGGCCGGAGGACCCGCCTCACCTCGGCCAGGGCGCGGACGGGGTCGCGCACCGAGCACAGCACGAGGGACGCCACCACCACGTCGAACGAGGCGTCGTCGAGGTCGAGGTCCTCGGCGACGCCGGGCCGCACGGTGACGGGGACGGGCGCGCGGGCGGCGACGCGGCCGGCCTTGGCGCGCAGCCTCGGCTCGGGTTCGACGGCGACGACCTCGGTGACCTCCGGCGGGTAGTGCGCGAAGTTGGCCCCGTGCCCGGCGCCCACCTCCAGCACGCGGCCGGACGTCCCGGCGAGCAGCTCGGCGCGGTGCGCGTCGCCGCCCGCCCTGGCGGAGGCGGCGTCGAGCCGCGGGTAGAGCCGGGCGAAGATCGGATGGCTCAGGTCGGTCATCCCCGCATCCTCCGTCGCCCGGCCGATCACCGCAAGATCGCCGCGGTGAGGCGCTGCTCAGGCGTGATACCGAGGGGGGCGGTCCACATCTCCCTCCCCCGGGTCAGGCCGCCGCGGCCCGCGGCGTTCTAGGCTTCGTCCAAATGAACGATCACGACCGCTTCGCGCCCGGGGTCCGTCCCCGGCTGCTCGCCGGCGTCCGCTCCGCGCTCATGCCGGGCCGGGACGACCCGGCCGTCACGCTGCTGCCCGGACGGCCGGCGCTGCGCCTGCCGATCCTGGCGGTCATGCTCGCGATGACGATCGGCTTCACGGCCGGGTCGATCGCGATCGCCATCGTGCAGTACGACGTCCGCGCCGGGCTCGCCTGGCCGCTCGGCGTACTGCAGGCGACGCCGCTGATCTTCGCGGCGCGCTGGCCCCTCGCCGCGTGGCGGGTCGCGGCGGCCGGCCTGCTGCTGACGGTCTTCGTCCGGCACGGGGAAGGCTTCATGCCGTGGCCGGTCACGGCGATCCTGGCGCTGATCGTCATCCTTTTCTTCACCGGGGTCGGCGCCGACCGGCAGACCACACTCGGCGTCGGCGCGATCACCATCGCGGCGGTGCTGACGCCCGCCGTGGTGCTCGGCATGCCCGGCTGGTTCGGCATGATCCTGGCCGGGGTCGCGGCGATCGCGCTGACCTTCGGCGACGCGGTCGGCGGGCGGCACTCGGCCGTGGAGGAGCTGCGCCGGCGCGAGGAGCAGCACCGGCAGGACCTCGCCCGCCAGGCGGTGCTGGAGGAGCGCGCCCGCATCGCCCGCGAGCTGCACGACGTGGTGGCGCACCACATGTCGGTGATCGCGATGCAGGCGGAGGCCGCGCCCTACCGGATCCCGGACCTGCCGGACGCCGCGCGGCAGACGTTCGGGGTGGTGCGGGACGCGGCGCGCGAGGCCCTCACCGAGACGCGCCGCGTCGTGGGGCTGCTGCGCTCCGAGAACGACGACGCCGAGCGCGCGCCCCAGCCGGGTCTCGACCGGCTGGACGACCTGGTCGGCGCGGCCCGCCGTTCCGGGCTGTCGGTCGCGAGCGTCGTCGTCGGGATGCCGCGCCCGCTGAACGCGGGGGTCGATCTGTCGGCGTACCGGATCGTCCAGGAGTCGCTGAGCAACGCCTCGCGGTACGCGCCGGGCTCCCAGGTCCACATCGAGATCAGGTACGGGCCGGAGTCGCTGGCGGTGTCGGTCACCGACGACGGGGCCCGCAGCACGCCGGAGGAGTCGCACGGCGGCGGGCACGGGCTCGTCGGGATGCGCGAGCGGGTGACGATGCTCGGCGGCGGCCTCACCGCCGGTCCGCGGGACGGCGCCGGCTGGGCGGTCGTCGCGGAACTGCCCTATGGAGATCCGGACTGATCTTCGATGCCCGTAGGGTTGGGGCCGTGACGATTCGGGTGCTGATCGCAGACGACCAGGTCATGATCCGCGACGGGCTCGCGGCGCTGCTGTCCTCCGATCCCGGCATCGAGGTGATCGGCCAGGCGGGCAACGGCCGTGAGGCGGTGGAGATGGCCCGCCGGCTCGATCCGGACGTGATCGTGATGGACATCCGGATGCCGGAGATGGACGGCCTGGCCGCCACCGCCGAGGTGATCGGCGACCCGGACCCGGACGCCGACCCCGCCGCGGCGCGCCCCAAGGTGCTGGTGCTCACCACGTTCGACCTGGACGAGTACGTCTACGAGGCGCTCGGCGCGGGGGCCAGCGGGTTCCTGCTGAAGGACGCGTCGGCGGCCGACCTGGTGAACGGCGTGCGGGTCGTGGCGGGCGGCGACGCGCTGCTCGCCCCGTCCATCACCCGGCGGCTGATCGGCGACTTCGCGCGCCGGCGCCGCCATCAGCGGCCGAGCCCGAAGGCGACCGCGGGCCTGACCCCGCGCGAGCTGGACGTGCTGCGGCAGATCGCGCGGGGGCTGTCCAACGCCGAGATCGCCGCCGAGCTGGTGCTGGCCGAGCAGACGGTCAAGACGCATGTCGGGCATGTGCTGACCAAGCTCGGGCTGCGCGACCGCACCCAGGCCGTCGTCTACGCCTACGAGAACGGGCTCGTCGGCTGATCGGGGCGGGGCCGCTCCGCAGAGGGGCTCAGCGCGACGGGTCGAGGACGAGCTTGCCGGTGGTGCGGCGGGCCCGCAGGTCCTCGTGGGCCTGCCTCACCTCGGCGAGCCCGTACTCGCCGCCGCCGATCACGCGGAGCCGCCCGTCCGCGGCGAGGCCGAACAGCTCGCCGAGGGCGGTGCCCATCACGTCGCCGGGGAGCTGGAAGACGTGCGCCAGCCACATGCCCGCGATCGTGGTGGAGTGCGCCATCAGCGTGGCGGGACGTACGGGCGAGGGCTCCTGCCGCGACGCCATGCCGTAGAAGGCGAGGCGCCCGAAGGGGGCGAGGGCGCGCAGGCTCTGGTCGGTGACCGTCCCGCCCGTCATCTCCAGGACGGTGTCGACGCGCCTGCCGCCGTTGGCGTCGATGAGGGCGTCCTTCAGGTCGGGTTCGTTCGCGTCGATCGCGACGTCGGCGCCGAGTTCGAGGGCGAGGTCGCGCTTGTCCTTGGACGAGGCGGTGGCGATGACGCGGCCGGCTCCCCAGGCCTTGGCGAGCTGGACGGCGAGGGTGCCGACCCCGCCCGCCGCGGCGTGGACGACGACGGACTCGCCCGGAGCCAGGTGAACGCTGCGGCGCAGCAGCAGCCACGCCGACGCGCCCTGGACGATCATGCCGAGGGCGGTGACGTCGTCGATGCCGTCCGGGACGTCCCACGCGAGCGCCTCGGGCGCGGCGGCCTTCTCGGCGTAACCGCCCGTGCCGACGAGCGCGAGGACGCGGCGGCCGTCCGCGGTGGTCCCGACGACCTCGCCGCCCGGCACCATCGGCAGCGTGGACTCCGACAGGTAGCTGTTCTCGGCCTGGTGCGTGTCGGCGTAGTTGATCCCGGCCCGCGACACGTCGATGAGCAGGTGTCCCGGCCCGGCCTCCGGCTCGGGCAGCTCGGTGACGTTCAGCACCTCGGGCCCGCCGAACTCGGTGATCTGGATCGCGCGCATGACTCTCCTCTGGGTGTCTGTCGGGCCTGTCGTGTGTCGGGCCTGTCGTGTGTCGGGCCTGTCGTGTGTCGGGCGGGCGCTCAGCGGGGGCCGGGGACGCCGCGGAACTTGAACGGCTCGGACGGGCGGCCCGGCACCACGTACCAGGCGTCGCCGGTGCCGCCGGCGCCGAGGATGCGCATGAACGCCTCCACGACGTCGTCCACGTCCAGGATCGGGAAGCCGGTGTCCTGGAGGTGCCCCTTCATCGGGGTCAGGATGTCGGTGTCGGCGAACGAGGGGCACAGGGCGTTCACCCGGATGCCCTCCTCCGCGAACGTGGGGCCCAGCGCGCGGACGAGACCGACCACGGCCGCCTTGTTGGCGCCGTAGACGGGGTCGAACGGCGTGGCGGTGAGCGCGGCCATGCTGGCGGTGGCGACGATGTCGCCGCCGCCGCGGGCGCGGATCGCGGGCAGCGCGGCGTGCACGCCGAACACGACGCCGTCGAGGTTGATGCCCATGGCCCGCCGGTACGCGGCGAGGTCGAAGTCGTCGCCCATCCCGCCGCCGCCGGCGACGCCGGCGTTGAGGAACGCCACGTCCAGTCCGCCGAACCGGTCCACCGCGGCGGCGACGGCGGCCTCGCTGTCGGCGGGCTCGCGCACGTCGCAGCGGACGAAGGCGCCGTCCAGCTCCTTCGCGAGCGCGGTGCCGGCGTCCACGTCGACGTCGGCGAGGACGACGCGGGCGCCGCCGCGGGCCAGCCGGCGCGCCACCGCGGCCCCGATGCCGTTGGATCCGCCCGTGATCAGCGCGACCTTGCCGGTTCCGTCGAAGGCCGTGTCCGAGGCTGGCATGGGACTCCCCTCACGAAGTAACTGACTCGTCAGTTACTATAACGGAATGGACTTCGGTTTGAGCGAGCGGGCCCAGGAGTACCTCGGCCGCCTCCAGGAATTCATGGACACCCACGTCTACCCGGCGGAGCCGGTCTACGCGGCCCAGCGGGCGGAGCTGCGCGCGGCGGACCGCGAGCACCACGTCCCCCAGGTCGTCGAGGACCTCAAGGTCGAGGCCCGCAAGCGCGGCCTCTGGAACCTCTTCCTACCCGACAGCGAGGACCCGGCACACGGACTCTCCGTCACCGACTACGCCTCCCTCGCCGAGATCACGGGCCGCTCCCTGGAGCTCGCGCCCGAGGCCGTCAACTGCGCGGCCCCCGACACCGGCAACATGGAGGTCCTGCACCTGTTCGGGACGCCCGAGCAGAAGGACGCCTGGCTCACCCCGCTGCTGAACGGCGAGATCCGCAGCGCGTTCGCGATGACGGAGCCGGATGTGGCCAGCTCCGACGCCCGCAACATCTCCACCCGCATCGAGCGCGACGGCGACCACTACGTCATCAACGGCCGCAAGTGGTGGATCACCGGCGCCGCCGACCCGCGCTGCAAGATCATGATCCTGATGGGCAAGACCGACCCGGACGGCCACCCGTACCGGCAGCAGTCGATGGTGCTGGTGCCGTTCGACACGCCCGGCGTGGAGGTCGTCCGCCCGCTGCCCGTGTTCGGCTACCAGGACCAGCACGGCCACTGCGAGATCACGTTCACCGACGTGCGCGTCCCGGTGGAGAACCTCGTCGGCGAGGAGGGCGGCGGCTTCGCCATCGCGCAGGCCCGCCTCGGCCCCGGCCGCATCCACCACTGCATGCGCGCGATCGGCGCGGCCGAGCGGGCGTTGGAGCTGATGTGCGAGCGCGCCCTGTCCCGGGAGGCGTTCGGCGGGCCGCTGGCCAAGCAGGGCGTCGTCCGCCAGCAGATCGCCGAGTCGCGGATGGCGATCGAGCAGGCCCGGCTGCTCACCCTCAAGACCGCCTGGCTGATCGACAAGCACGGCGTCCAGGCCGCCAGGTCCGAGGTCGCCTCGATCAAGGTGATCGCGCCGCGGGTCGCGCTGGACGTCGTCGACAAGGCGATCCAGATGCACGGCGGCGCCGGCGTCAGCGACGACACCCCGCTCGCCGCCATGTGGGCGGGCCTGCGCACCCTGCGGCTCGCCGACGGCCCCGACGAGGTCCACGTCCGTTCCGTCGCCCGCGCCGAGCTGGGCAAGTACAACACCGCATGACCGACGGCACGGAGGCGCGGGCACCGGGCGTGCGGCGGCGGATGCCGTACGCCCGGCGGCGCGAGCAGCTGCTGCAGGTGGCGCTGGAGGAGTTCGGCCGCCGCGGCTACCACCTCACCCAGATGGAGCACGTGGCCGCGGCCGCGCAGGTGTCCAAGGCGCTGCTGTACCAGCACTTCACCTCGAAGGAGGAGCTGTTCGCGGAGGTGACCGAGACGATCGTCGCCGAGCTCACCGCGCGGCTGAACGCCTCCGTGCTCGCCTCGCACGGCTCGGCGGACGGCATCCGGGCCATGATCCGGGTCCTGTTCGACTACGCCACCGCCGAGCCGGACGCGTGGGCGCTGGTGATCCGGCACCTCGACAAGCCCGACGACGTCGGGTTGGAGCTGCGGGAGCTCCGCGACCGCCTCGGAGGCGCGTTCGCCGACCTGCTGCTGCGCCGCCGCCGCGCCGACCCGGCGCTGTCCCCGGCCGCGCTGGAGGTGAACGAGCGGCGCGCGCGGCTGCTCGTCCCCCTCATGTACGGGTCGATGCTGTCGATGGTGTCGTGGTGGCTGGAGCATCCCGACACCCCGCGTGACCGCGCCGAGCAGATGGCCATGGAGTTCATCTGGCTCGGCCTGGACCGGCTGCGGACGGGCGAGCGGCTCCCCCGGGACTAGGCCGCGACCGCATCCGGCCGGGAGAACGAAAGCCGGGGAAGCGAAAGGCCGGGGACGGCGTACGTCCCCGGCCCAAAGCGCGTGTCAGACCACGCCGGTGCAGGTTAGAGCGGCGAGACGCCCTCGGCCTGCGGGCCCTTCTGGCCCTGGGTGATCTCGAACGAGACGCGCTGGTTCTCGTCCAGGCTGCGGTAGCCGTTGGTGGCGATCGCCGAGTAGTGGACGAACACGTCCGGGCCGCCGCCGTCGGGCGCGATGAACCCGAAGCCCTTCTCGGAGTTGAACCACTTCACGGTGCCTTCGGCCATGGTCTTTCCCTTCGGGTGTAACTCACCGGCCCGCCGGGCGGCGGACCGGGCTGCAAGCGGACTCATCTCACGTCCGCCGGTCACCCGGAGAAAACGCATTGAGACTGCCTGGTGCCCGGCCGGCCTGACCGGGCGCCATCGTGCAACGCCCCCGAACCTACCCGATGCCGGGCCACCCCATGCACCGACACACCTAAACAAGATCTTCGATGGCTTCGGCGGCGCGGTGGCAGTCGTGATAGGTGCAGTACAGCGGGACGGGCGCGAGCCGGATGACGTCGGGCTCGCGGGCGTCGGCGACCACGCCGTGGGCCTCGGCGAGCCGCCGGACCAGCCCGCCGGCGTCGTCCACCCGCAGCGAGAGCTGGGCGCCGCGCGCCGCCGGGTCGGCCGGGGTGATGATCCGGGCGCCGGTCCCCGCGAGCCGGGACGCCAGGTAGCCGGTGAGCCGCTCGCTCTTGGCGCGCAGCGCGTCCATCCCGACCCGGTCGAAGATCTCCAGGGAGGCCAGGACCGGGGCGAGCGCGAGGATGGGCGGGTTGGACAGCTGCCACGCGTCGGCGGAGGCGGGCGGGGCGATGTCGGGCTCCATCCGGAACCGGACGGACGGGTCGGTGCCCCACCAGCCCGAAAGCTTCGGCACCGACGCGTCCCGGACGTGCCGCTCGTGGACGAAGCATCCGGCGACCGCGCCGGGACCGCTGTTCATGTACTTGTAGGTGCACCAGGCGGCGAAGTCGACGTCCCAGTCGTGCAGGCGCAGCGGAACGTTGCCGGCGGCGTGCGCGAGGTCCCAGCCGACGACCGCCCCGGCGGCGCGGCCCGCCTTGGTGATCGCGGCCATGTCCATCAGCTGGCCGGTCAGGTAGTTGACGCCGCCGAGCATCAGGAGCGCGACCGTGCCGCCCTCGCGTTCGAGGAAGGCGAGGACGTCCTCGGTGCGCAGGTTGTCCTCGCCGGGGCGGGGCTTGAGCCGCGCGACCGCCGCGGCCGGGTCGAGCCCGTGGTGGACGGCCTGGCTGGCGACGGCGTAGGAGTCGGACGGGAACGCCGAGTCCTCGATGACGATGCGGGTGCGCGTCCCGGCGGGCCGGTAGAAGCTCGCCATCATCAGGTGCAGGTTGACCGTCAGCGAGTTCATCGCGACGACCTCGTGCGGCAGCGCGCCGACGAGGCGGGCGGCGGGTTCGCGCAGCAGCTCGTGGTAGTCCACCCAGGGGCGGCGGCCCTCCGTGTGCGCCTCGACGGCGAGCGTCGCCCAGTCGTCCAGTTCCTCGCGGAGGCGTCCGGCCACGCTCCTCGGCTGGAGGCCGAGGGAGTTGCCGGCGAAGTACGCCGCCTCCCCGAACGTCCCGCCGGGAGCGGGCGGGACGAGGAACTCGCCGCGCAGCGTCGGCAGCGGATCGTCCTCGTCGAGCCGCCGCGCCTCGTCTTCGTCCGTCACGGCGTCCTTCCCCTGTGTCGTTCTGCTCACGGTGTCGTCCGGCTCATGGCGTCGTCCGGCTCATGGCGTCGTCGGGCTCATGGCGTCGTCCCGGCGACGGCCGGGCCGGCCGGTGCCTGGGCGGGGACCTCCGCCCGGGCGAAGAAGGCCCGCGCGTTGCCGCCGAGCAGCAGGGCGCGTTCGGCGTCGTCCAGCCCCGGGCACGCCCGGATCGTCGTGCCCGGCTCCTCCTCCCCCAGCGGGAACGGGTAGTCGGTGCCGAGCATCACCCGCTCGGCGCCCATCACGTCGACGAGCAGCCGGAGCGCGCGCGGGTCGAACACGGCGGAGTCGACGTGGAACCGGTCGACGTACTCCGACGGCGGGCGCGGCGAGTCGGCGCGGACGATGTCGCGCCGGTGCCAGGCGTTGTCGGCCCGCCCTAGCAGGAACGCGAAGCTGCCACCGCCGTGGCAGAAGCACAGCCGCAGCGACGCCGGGATCCGCTCGAACGCCCCAGACAGCATCAGACCGAGGATGCTCAGCTGCGTCTCGGCGGGCATCCCGGACAGCCACGGCAGCATGTGACCGCGCATCCGGCCCGCGCCGAGCATGTCCCACGGGTGCGCCAGGACCGGCAGCCCCAGCCGGGCGCAGTGCGCGAGGAACGCGGTGATCCCGTCATCGTCGAGGTTGCGGTCGCCGACGTGGTTGCCGATGTGCACGCCGCGGTGCCCGGCCGCCGCCGCCCGCGTCGCGACCTCGCAGGCGAGCGCCGGGTCCTGCAGCGGGACCTGGCACAGCGGCAGCAGCCGGTCCGGCGCGCCCGCGCAGAACGCGAGGATGCGCTCGTTCACCAGGTCGCACCAGTCGGCGGCGCGGGACGGCTCGGCCGCGTACCCGAACATCAGCGGGGTGGACGACACGGCCTGGGCGTCCACGCCCGCGGCGTCCATGTCGGCGAGCCGCCGGGCGGGCTCCCACAGCGCCTCCCCGACCGGCCGGTACTCCTCGTCCCCGCACATCATCGCGCCGGTGCCGCCGCCGTCGACGCGCAGCCACGGCTCCCCCGCGTCGGCGAGCACGCGGCCCTCGGCGCGGGTGAGGCGCGGGAACACGTGGGCGTGGACGTCGATGACGGTCACGGAGCCTCCATCGGACACGGGTTCTCGTCGAACACGGGCCGGCCGGACACGGGCTGGCCGGACACGGGCTGGTCAGGCACGGGGGGCCGTGGTCGGGGTCATGGTCTGGGGCCACTTCTTGCCCGGGTGGACGGCGCCGCAGTTCGGGCACTTGCGGTCGCCGTCGTAGAAGCCCTGGAACGCGGGCGGCAGGTCGTCCACGATCGAACGGACCTGCAGTTCGGCGCGGTGGACGAGGTGGTGGCACTCGGGGCAGTACCACTCGAACGCCTCCTTCAGCCCCTCCGGCCTCGGGATCTCCACGACGAGCCCGATCGACCCCGCCTCGGGCCGCTGCGGCGAGTGCCGCACGTGCGGCGGCAGCAGGAAGACGTCGCCCTCGTTGATCTGCACGTCGCGCGGCGGGCGGCCCTCCTCCTCCATGACGCGCAGCACCATGTTGCCCTTGAGCTGGTAGAAGAACTCCTCGGTGGGGTCGTCGTGGAAGTCGGTCCGCTGGTTGGGACCCCCGACCACCATGATGATCAGGCCGGCCTCGTCGAACACCTGGACGTTGCCGACCGGCGGCTTGAGCAGGTCACGGTGCTCGTCGATCCAGGACTCGAAGTTGAACGGCGTTCCGAACGACAGCTGGGGCAGGGTCATGCTCCGGCCTCCTCATGGGCTGTGCGCCCGTCGGGTGTGCGGTCTCCGGGAATGTGCGCCACGCACGCGATCTCGATGAGCAGGTGCGGGTGCGGGAGCTGGTGGACGGCGACGGTGGTGCGGGCCGGGCCGGTCTCGTCGAAGTACTCTCCGTAGACCTCGTTGTACCCGCCGAAGTCGTTCATGCTCACCAGGTACGTGGTGACGTTGACGATGTCGGCCAGCCCTCCCCCGGCCGCGCCGAGGATGTCGCCGATGTTCTCGATGACGGCGCGGGTCTGCGCCCGGATGTCGAGGTCGGTGACGCCCATCGCGTCGGCGCTCGCCCCGGCGAACGTCCCGTCGGGGCGGCGCGAGCTCGTCCCGGACACGAACACGAGGTCGCCGGCCCGCTTGACGTGCGGGAACCGCCCGCGCGGCGCGGCCTTGCCCTCGACGAGGATCGCGTCGCCCATCACGTCGTCACCTCCACTCCGCCGAGCCCGGCGCCCGTGACGCGGACGTGCGCGTCCTTCGGGAGCGGCACGGCCGCCGTCGCGGCGCCCGCCAGGACGATCCAGCCGGGTTCGAGCTTCATGCCCGCGCCGAGCGCGAGCCGCGCCGCCGCCCGCAGCGACCGCGCCGGGTCGCCGAGGATCGCGGCGGACGAGCCCGTCTGCACCGGACGCCCGTCGATCTCCATGAGCAGCCCCGCGTTCGACACGTCGCGCGGCGCGTGCCAGGGCCCGAACCCGAACCGCGCCGCCGACGCGTTGTCGGCGATCACGTCCGGGAGGGTGAACTTGAAGTCGGCGTACCGCGAGTCGAGGACCTCGAACCCGACCGCGACGCCGGCCACGGCCGACTCGACCTCGGCGGCCGACCGGACCTCCCGCCCGATCAGGTAGGCGATCTCCGGCTCGATCCGCGGATGGATGAGGCGCGAGACGTCCACGGCCGACTCGGCGAGCATCCCGTCGGTGAGCAGGCCCCAGATGACGTCGTCCACGCCCATCTGGACCATCTTGGCGCGGCTGGTGAAGCCCATCTTCACCCCGGCGAGCCGTTCGCCCCTCCGGCGCCGCCGCTCGATCCCGGCGCGCTGCACCGCGTACGCGGTCGCCACGTCGAACGGCGCCGCGTCGGTCAGCTTCGGGATCGCCCGGACGTCCCGGGCGGCCTCGTCCAGCGTCGCCGCGAGGCGGTTCACGTCCACCATCACGCCTCCTCCTTGCCGAACGCGACGCGGACATCGCCCAGGCCGTCGATGCGGGCCTCGAACACGTCACCCTGGACGGCCGGGACCACGGGGCCGAGCGCACCGGTCAGCACGGTGTCGCCGGCGCGGAGCGGACGCCCGACGCGGGCGAGGGTGTCGGCGAGCCACAGCGCCGCGTTCAGCGGATGCCCGAGGCACGCGGCGCCGTTGCCGGTGGAGACCTGCTCGCCGCGCCGCTCCATGACCATCCCGCACAGGCGCAGGTCCACGTCCTTGAGGAGGACGGGACGGTTGCCGAGCGCGTACATGCCGGACGAGGCGTTGTCGGCGACGGTGTCGGCGAGCGTGATGTCCCAGTCACGGACCCGGCTGCCGACGACCTCGATGGCCGGCAGCGCGAACGCCGTCGCGCGGATCACGTCGGCGGCGGTGTGCCGCTCGTGGGTCAGGTCGTGCTCCAGCACGAGCGCGACCTCGGCCTCGGCGCGCGACTGCAGCACCGCGCCCGCGGGGATCTCCTCCCCGTCCGGGACGGCCATGTCGGCGAACAGCATCCCGAAGTCGGGGCTGTCCACGCCGATCTGCGCCTGCACGGCCCGCGACGTCAGGCCGATCTTGCGTCCGGCGAGGCGGCGGCCCTCGCCCAGCCACCGCTCGGTCACCCGGTCCTGGACGGCGTACGCGTCGTCCGCCGTCGTGATCAGGTCGCGGACGGGCGCACAGGGCGTGCCGGACGCGTAGGCGCCGAGAATCCGCTCGGCGGCGGCGTCGATGTCGGTGGTGGTCACGGGACTCGCTTTCAGATCTGGATGCACACGTTGACGGGCTCGGAGAAGAAGTCCAAGGAGTACTCTCCCCCTTCACGCCCGATCCCGGACGCTTTCACACCGCCGAACGGGGTGCGGAGATCGCGCAGGTTCCAGCAGTTCACCCAGACGATCCCCGTCTCGATCCGCGGCGCCACCCGGTGCGCCCTGGACAGGTCTCGCGTCCACATCGTCGAGGCGAGGCCGTAAGGGCTGTCGTTGGCGAGCGCAAGGGCCTCGTCCTCGGTGTCGAACGGCGCGACGTGGCAGACCGGCCCGAAGATCTCCTCCCTCACCGTGCGGGCCGTCTCCGGAAGGCCGGTGAGGACGGTCGGCTCCACATGGAAGCCGCCGTCCCTCTCGTCGCCGAACTCCGGTGCGCCGCCGCCCGCGACGACCGTGGCGCCCTCCTCGCGGGCGAGCCGGTAGTACGACAGGACCTTGTCGCGGTGCTCCGCCGAGATCATCGGCCCGTAGCCGTCGAGGGCCCGCGCGCGGCCGCCCAGCCTCTCGACGAACACGTCGAACACCGGCCGCTCGACGTAGACGCGCTCGGTGCACAGGCAGATCTGCCCGGAATGGGTGAACGACGACCGGACCGTACCGTCCACGGCGGCGTCGATGTCGGCGTCGGCGAAGACGAGCGCCGGGTTCTTGCCGCCCAGCTCGAACGACACGGGCGTGACGTGGTCGGCGGCGTTGCGCATGATCGCGGCTCCGGTGGCCGACTCCCCGGTGAACGCGATCGCGTCCACGCCCGGATGCCCGGTGAGGAACTCGCCCGCCGCACCCGCGCCATGCCCGTGCACCAGGTTGAACACACCGTCCGGAAGCCCGGCGGCATCGATCACCTGGGCGAGCAGCGTCGCCGTCGACGGCGTCTCCTCGGACGGCTTGAGCACGACGGCGTTGCCGCACGCCAGCGCGGGGGCGATCTTCCACGTCGACAGCAGCAGCGGAAGGTTCCACGGCGAGATGATCGCCACCACGCCCAGCGGCCGGCGCACCGTGTAGTTGAGCGCCTCCCCCGCCCCGGAGCTCCACCCGGGGACCTGCGTCATGTAGGCCCGTTCAGGACGCCCGTACAGCAGGTCTGCGTACGCGCGGAAGTTGCCCACCGCCCTCGGGACGTCGACGGTCGACGCGAACTCCCGGGATCTGCCGGTGTCGGCGACCTCGGCGTCGACGAACTCCTCGAACCGCGCCTGGATCCCATCGGCGACGGACCTCAGCGCGGCGACCCGCTCCTGGGCGCCCATCGCCGCCCAGGGTCCCTTCAGCGCGGTCCGTGCCGCGGTCACGGCATCGTCCACGACCTCCCGTGTGGCCTCCGGGACGGCGCCCAGTTCGGAGCCGTCGGCGGGGGCGATGAGCGGGAAGGAGGTCCCGTCCGAACGGAACACCCCGCCGACGTAGTGCTCAGCCTTCATCCGTCCCTCCCGGCATGGCTCGACGCCTCCGATCCTCCGCCCCGAAGCTATGCCTGGCAAATACCAATCGACCATGGAGGTATGACGATATTGTGATAGTAAGTTCTTATGCGCGCGATCGACCTGCTCAACGGACGGCTGAAACTCCGCCACCTCGTGCTGGTCGTCGCCATCGCCGACCACGGCAGCGTCCTGCGGGCCTCCGAGCACCTGCACCTGGCGCAGCCCGCCGTCACGCGCAGCCTGCGCGAGATGGAGAACATCCTCGGCGTCGAACTTTTCACCCGCGGCCCGCGCGGCGTCACACCCACGCTGTTCGGCGACGCGTTCATCGAGCACGCCCGCGCCGTCCTCGCCGAGCTGCGCCGCGCGGGCGAACGCATCACCGGCCTCGCGGACGGCGAGGTCGGCACCGTCACCATCGGCACGCTCCTCGCCGGCTCCAACGTCCTGCTCCCCCGCGCGATCGCCGCCCTGAAGGAGGACCGTCCCGGCATCACGGTGATCGTCCAGGAGGCCACGTTCGACGCCCAGGTCCCCCGCCTGCTCGACGGCGAGATCGACCTGATCCTCGGCCGCCTCAACCCCATCGACGACCTGCGCGGCCTCCGCCAGATCACCCTCTACGGCGAGCCCGTCCGCCTCGTCGCCCGCCGCGGCCACCCAGCCCGCCGCCGCCCGTCCCTCGGCCTCGCCGACCTTCTCGACTACCCGTGGGTGCTGCCCCTGGAGCAGACCGCGCTGCGCTCGGAACTGGAGCAGGTCTTCCGCGCGGAGGGCCTCGTCCTGCCGGGCAACCTGGTCGAATGCACGTCGGTCCTGACGGTCCGCACCCTGGTCCGCGACACCGACATGATCGCCGCCCTCCCCGAACTCGTGGCCCGCACCGACGCCGACATCACGCCGCTGCCCGTGCCGCTGGAGACCGTCCGCCGCCAGGTGGGCGTCACGCTCCCCGCCCACCGCGCCCCGACCCCGTCCGCGCGCCTCATGCTCGACCACCTCCACCGCGAGGCGGCCGTGCTCACCGCCTGATCAGGCCGAGCAGCGCCGCGCCGACCCGTGACTCCGGGTCGGCGAGGTCGAGGACGACGTCGAAATGGTCGCGGCCGGGCACGATCATGAGCTCACCGGCGTCCCACGCCGGCTGGAACAGCCGAGACTGCTCCAAGAACCCGTCCCCGTCGTTCTCCGCGACCACGAAAACGGCCGGACACCGGTACGCCGCCGGCAGCAGCGCCGGACTCAACGCCGCCGCCCGCTCAAGATCCAGCCGCACGGCCTCGTTCACGTAGACCCGGGTGATGGGACGGATGTCGAACAACCCGCTGATGGGCATCGCGGCCTTGACCACGTCCTCGGGAAGCCCGAGTGGCTCCTGCCACCCGCCGACCATCGTCATCCCGGTCAGGTGCCCGCCCGCCGAGCTGCCCCCGACCACGATCCGCTCGGGGTCGAGGCCATGTTCACGGCCGTGCCGGTGGACCCACGCGATGGACGCCCGCACCTGCCGGACGATCTCCTCCAGCGAAGCCTCCGGCGCCAGCGTGTAATCGGGCACCACCGTGGCGACACCCTGCTCGTGAAGCCCTCGCGCCATGAAGGACGAGACGTCCCGCGACAGCGCCATCCAGTAGCCGCCGTGCAGAAAGACGAACACCGGCCGCAAGCCCTCGCCGGTGCCCCAGACGTCCAGCCGCTCCCCGCTCGTCTCGTCGTAGACGATCCCGGGATGTCCGGGAAGACCGTCGACGGCCCGCTCCGACTCGGCCCGGTACCGCGCGATGTGCCGCGCGAAGAGCTCCTCCCCCGCCTTCCGCCGCACGTTGTAGGCGACGTCCAGTTCCTCGTCGCTCAACCCGCTCCCGGGCCAGTCGTCCACCACCACACCCCACTCCCGAGAAGCGTCCCCCGCCCGCCTACCGCGATCGAGTTCCGAGACGTCCCGTCACTATCACATGCCCGTCACGCATTCCGGGCTCGCTGTTCAGGGACGGCTCGAACGTCACCGCCGGTCTTCTCGAAATAGGCGGCGCTCTCCGCGTCCGCCGGGTAGTACGACTCGATCGCGACCTCGTCCAGCGTGATGTCCATCGGGGTACCGAACGTGGTGATGGTCGAGAACAGCCGCAGCTCCCGCCCGGCGACGCGAAGGATCATCGGGATGACGACATCGGACTCCACCGACCGGCTCGACGCGTCCTCGGAATCGGGCTCCAGCAGTTCCTCGTACAGCGCGGTGAGCTCGGCGTCGGGAGCGACGGCGAGCTGACGCCTGATCCGGGAGCGGAACACCCCACGCACGTCCACCAGGTTGACGACCAGTGGAGCGAACCCGCGCGGGTCCAGTCCGAGCCGCACGAGGTTGATCGGCGGCCGCAGCAGGTCGGGATCGACCCCGGCGAAAAACGGCTCGACCGCACGGTTGACCATCACGATGTTCCACCGGCGATCGAAGGCCAGCGCCGGGTACGGCTCATGCGCGCGGAGCACCCTCGCGACCGCGTCCCGGGCCGCCGACAGCGCCTCGTCCTCAAGCGGCCGCTCGGTGTACCGGGGTGCGAAGCCTGCCGCGAGCAGCAGCCGGTTGCGATCGCGCAAGGGCACATCGAGCTGGTCCGCGAGCCGCAGGACCATGTCGGCGCTCGGGTTGGACTTGCCCGTCTCGACCAGGCTGACGTGGCGAGCCGAGACGTCGGCCGCGATCGCGAGATCGAGTTGGCTGAGCCGCCGGCGATGCCGCCACTGCCGCAAGAGCTCCCCGATCGTGTGCACGGTCATCGAGGGTACTCATCGTGGAGCCGGACGCCATGAAATGGGATTTCATCGACAATCCTCGCGACCGTGGAAACACTGCGTCCATGACCACCGACAAGTCCATGACCACTGACAGATCCATGACCACTGACAACAAGAGCATCGTTCAACGGGCACTGGCGGAACTGATCGAGGCGGGCAGCGTCGACGCGCTCGACCCGTTGCTGAGCGACGGCTTCGTCCATCACAGGCCGGACTCGACCTCCTCGACCAAGGCCGAATGGCTCGCCGCTGTGAACGCGGCACTCACCCCGCTGGCCGGTATGCAGGTCGAGGTCCACCACCTGCTGGCCGACGGTGATCACGTCGTGATGCATTCGCGGCGGCGACTGCCCGGCGGCCCGGAGATCACGGTCGTCGACATCTGGCGGTTCGACGATGGCCTGATCGCCGAATGCTGGGAGATCATCGAGCCGGCGGCCCAAGCGGCCGCCAACCTGGCATGGTGGGAGCCCGCCGAGCGCTAACCGCTCGAATTCCGGCCGGCGCGCGGGCTGCGATCCGTCTCGGACGGTGCGCACTAATTTGGACTGGATCAGGTCCTTGTTGGTGGCGCGCGAGCGGGGCCGGGCAACGGCGGAGAAGGATGCGGCGGCGGGACGTGAAAGCCCCCGGCCCGTGCGTTCACGGTTCGGGGGCTTCTGCTCGTGATCTCAGGCCAGGTCGAGCGTCCCGCCCTTCACGCGACCCGCGAACGCCTGCCACGCGTCGGCCCCGAACACCAACTTCGGCCCATCCGGGTCCTTCGAGTCCCGCACCGCCACCGAGGCCGCCGCCCTCAAGTCCGCCACCTCGACGCACGCTCCACCGGTGTTGTCACTCTTGCTGCTCTTGCGCCATTGCATGGACACAGGATTCACGGAAGCAACCTCCACGCACTCAGCTCCCGATGAGTCGCTGTAGCTGCTCTTCTGCCACTGCACAGCGGCAACGGGGACCACCGAACCAACTTCAACACAGGAGCCCCCGGAAGAATCACTGTGGCTGCACTTACGCCAGTGCACGGCCGACACATAGGGCCCATTCATTGGCTCTCCAAGATCGTTCGGAGCAGCTCCAGGGAATCACCGGCAGACATCGCCGCACCTCTGATCAAATCAAACTGTATCCCATAGGTCCGGACAGCGTCGATGTGATCGATCAGCTGCGCACCCAGATACCCACCGACGTGCACGATGTCAGGATCTTGCGCGAAGCTCAGGACCATGAAGGCACCAGGCAGGCCCGCATAGGAGCCCCGGCCCGCTGGAACGATCTGAAGCGTGATGTGGTGCAGGCTCGCCAGGTCAATCAGATGTTGAACCTGTCCCTTCATCACCTCACGCCCACCAATCGGACGACGGACGGCACCCTCATCGAGGATTACTACCAGGTGGGGCGGATTCTTGCGCTTGAGAATCGCCTGCCGCTCCATCCGAGTCACGACGAGCTGCTCCGCCTCCTCCGTGGTCCTCCCCTCCCTGAGCACCTCGAAGGCGTACTCGGGTGTCTGGAGCAGGCCAGTGATGACCATCGTCTCGAAGATGTGCATTCCCATCGCCTCGGCCTCCCGCGCGATGAAGTCGGGGAAGCCTGGGGGTAGGACGGCGAGGCGTCCGAAGCGCTGGATCCACTCCCAGAGGCGGTGGAAGGTCCCGTTCGTCTGGAAGCAGGTGTCGCAGTCTCGGGCGAAATCCTCTGAAGGCCCATATTTGCCCGATTCGAGCTGTCCGATCCACTGAGGGGTGTATCCGAGCTTCTCAGCGAGTTGTGGACGGGACATACCGGCAGCTTCCCGATATGCGCGCAGTTCGACGCCGAAGTACTCGACCGGCGAAGAGGGGACATCGGGGTCGCGAGGACGGCGGGGCATGGGGAGCCTCCAAGATCCGAAAGCGGCGCGGTTTTCTAACCGCGCACGGGGGGCCTTCATTGTTTGGGCTTCTCGCCCTTCCAGAAGATAGCCCGATTACAGGAAGCTTGGAAGCGGTAACGGAGAGAAATCGACCTCGAAAGCTCGAACTGATCATGGACACGCCCGTCACCCCCGCTAACCACGCATTGGCCCAGCTCCGACAGGACTTCAAAGGACATCGGATCTGGCGCGCCACACGCCACGACGGCAAGCCCGGCGACTGGGTCGCCACTCTGCACGACCCAAAAGCCGGCATAGAGCCGACCCTTGTACGCACCAGTGCAGAAGAACTCCGCAGGGCGCTAACCCTCGAACTCAATCGCGTGACCAATCGACCCACGGGCCAGCCCAGCAGGTGGGACCGATGGTAATGCGATGGAACGGACCCCAAGGACGCCCTACGCCGGAACCCACTTCCTCTGTGACGACCCATCTCGACAGGCTCTCAACGGAAGTCACCCGGGAAGGTTGGCAGGCCCTCCCCCGCTACGACGGGCCGCGTCCACTTCTCCGGGTGTTCGATCCCGCCGTGCCCCATTTCGGCGAAAGCATCAGCCTCGTCCGGGAATCGACGTCTCGCACCTGGTGGTACCAGTCCAGCACGGGCGAGAACCTGGCCCCCTACAACCGGCCCGGCCTCGCGGCCACGAAGATCACCCGCATCCTTACGCCATTCGTCACCGCCGCGCTCGCCGCGCGGACACACCAGAAGACCGCGATCGACGCGACCCGCCCCGACATCCCCTCCATGCCCGACCCCGCTCACGCAGTGACCATCGCCGAACTGCAGCAGCGGTTCAACGGCGTCGTCTGCTGGTGGGGCATCACCACCCAGGAGTGGTGGGCGCTCATCCCCGGCGGGACGCAGTGGAAGATCGTCAACGCGCCCGACCCCGACGACCTCATCCAGGCCGTCCTCAAAGCCCGCCCCAACGGATGACGCACAAGTCGCCGCGCGGCCGGTAGGTGCCCCCCAACTGGAAAGGCGCCGATACAGGCCGATTGTTCACGTTGCCGCGGAGGCGAACCTCTCCCGCTCGTGCACGTCAAGGTGCGTCAAGGTGGGCCGACCACGTGCCCCGCGCAGGACACCGGGCTCAGCGGGGCCCCAGATGAACAGGCCAGTACCCATGCGCGGACCAAACCACTGATCCGGCTCGGCTGTCGGCTGTCCGGAGGGTCTCAATATTCTCACCCAGAATCTGTGGGACGGAGCGTGAGTGTTCGATAACATGAAGTCATGTGTTCGACTGAGATCGACGTGGCGTCGATGTCCACCGGTGAGCTGGTGGACGCGGCGGCGTTGATCGCGGCCGAGCTCGCCCAGCGGGACGCGCCCGCATCGGCGGCCGTTTGCATGCAGGACGCCGAAACCCTGGCCCGCGCCACCGACCTGCACGAAAGCACTCTCGCCCTCTTGATCGGACGGGTGGACGTCTCCGGGGAGATGCGCCGCTGGGGCCTGCCGTCCACCCGCGCATGGCTGCGCACTCATATGGGAATGCGCGAGGCGCGCGCCAAGGAGCGCATCAACCTGGCCCGTCAGCGTGACCGCCTGCCCGGCGTCACCCGGAGATTGGCTGCCGGAGAGTTGTCCCACGGGTACGCCGCCACCATCGCCGGTGCGGTCGTCCGCCTGGACGACGATGACTGTGCGACGGCCGAAGAGATCCTTCTCGACCTGGCCGGGCAGGGATTCTCCGCTGGGAAGGTCGCGGCGTTCGGCAACAAGATCACCGACCTGATCGCCGAACGCGACGGCACCGAGACCCCCTGCCCCGACTCTCGGCGTGGGTACGAGCGGTCCTGGATCGACTCCACCCGCTCTCTGGACGGCGGCCGGTTCATCAAGGGCTGGCTCAACGCCGAGGACGCCGCCGTCTGGGACGGCACCCTCGGTCCTCTGGCCAAACCGGCCGGGACCGACGACCGCCGCGACCTGTCAGAACGCACCGCGGCCGCGCTGACCTCCGTCCTGTCCGGCGGGCACCGGGGCACCAAGGTCACCGTCATCTGCGACCTCGACACCCTCACCGGCGGCACCGCCCCCGCCCGGCTGACCGACGGCACCCCCATCCCCGCCGAACAGGCCCGCCGCATCGCCCTGACCGCCGGAGTGTCACCCCTCCTCCTGGGACGCGGCAACATCCCGCTCTACCTCGGCCGCGCCGTTCGTTTCGCCAGCCCGGGACAGCGCCGAGTTCTCGAAACGCTGTACCCCACCTGTGTGGTGGGCGGTTGCGAAGTTCCGGGGACGCAGTGCGAGGTGGATCACGTGTCCGGCTGGGCGTTGGGCGACAGCCCCACCGACATCGACAACCTGGCTCTGACCTGCGGATTCCACAATCGCTTCAAGGCGGCCAACCCTGACCAGGTCCACATCGCCCGAGCCGCCGACGGACGCCACGTCTACCGGCTCCAACCACCCCGGGACACCCGTGGCCGGCACCGTCCACCACCGGAACCACCCTCCGGCATCCCGAACCCCTGGGAGCCGGAACACCTGACCGCCACACCCGGTTCATCTACACCCAACTCATCTACAGCCGACCCACCTACAGCCAACTTGTCGTGCGCACCGGATCCGAGCCCGCGACGACGGTACCGGCGCCGCATTTCACGGAAAGGAACCTTCTACCGGGGGAACCGCCAAACCGCCGGTCCTTGAGATCCCCCAGCCGCATTCCGCCGTCAGGACCTGACCGTCCGCCCCGTCACGACCTCCCCGTCATGTTCTTCGCGGTCCTACAAGAAGGCCGCTGGCTTCGGACCCGGCATGACTGTTCCCTCTGTCGATCCGATGACCTGGGGGTGGTGTCACTGGGCCCGTGGGTGCCGTCGGAGACGCTGATGGGAGGCCCGACCACTGCCTGGCCTGGTGCAATGCCCGGTCGTTTTGCGGGCGGCAGGCCTGCATTACGTGGATGCGCGTGTACGACGCCTGTGGCCGGCCCGTGCGAGCAGTTGGGGGTGTCAGGTTGTTCAACACAGAAGAGGTGGGCGTCTTCCTTGCCTGGACGTCGGGAAGAGCGCTCATCATGGTCACGGGCTGACCGTCGCCGGGCAGGAAGGGTCTTCGACAAGCCGCTGCCCAACCGGGAACCGAAGCTGCAAGACGTGTTCGACAAGCTCACCGCCGAGTTCGGGACCGTGGTGGTCGTGGTCGACCAGCCCGCATCCATCGGCGCGCCGCCGCCGGCGGTGGCCCGGGACACGGGCTGCAAGGTCGCCTGCCTGCCCGGCCTGGCCATGCGGCGGATCACCGGCCTCTACCCAGGCGAGGCCAAGGCCGACGCCGAGAAAGCGGTGATCACTGACGCCGCCCGCACCATTCGGCATGGCCTTCGGTCGCTGGAACTCACCGACGAGATCACCGCCGGGCTGACCGTCCTGGTCGGCTTCGAGCAGGATCTGGCCGCCGGGGCCAACCGCATCGGCAATCGGATCCGCCGTCTGCTCACCCGGTTCCACCCGCGCCTCGAACGCGTCCTCGGGCCGAGACTCGATCACCCGGCCGTCACCTGGCTACTGGCGCGTGACGGCTCTCCGGCGCACTCCACAATGCCGGACGGCGCAGGCCCGTCGAACTGACTCGCCGCAAGGCCCCGCGCATGCCGAACGGCTCATCGACGAAGTCTTCGCCGCCCTCGACGAGCAGACCCGTGATCGTCCCTGGAACGAGCACCCCAGCACCCTCGACCCGGTGATCCCCTCGCTCGCCTGCTCCCTGACGGTCGTTCACCAGCAGCGACAGTGAGTGTCGAGTTGAACCGTACAGACCCGACGCCGGCGCGTCATTTCCACCATGGCGTGGGCGACTCGTGGACGTCGCCGGTGGAGGCGAAGATCAGGTAGCGGTCGAAGTCTGCGGCGAACCAGCGGTCGTGGGTGACGGCCAGTACGGTGCCCGAGTAGGACGCCAGGCCCTCTTGGAGCGCTTCGGCGCTGGCCAGGTCGAGGTTGTCGGTCGGCTCGTCCAGCAGGAGAAGTGTCGCGCCCGACAGTTCGAGGAGCAGGATCTGCAGGCGGGCCTGCTGGCCGCCGGATAGCGTTTCGAACGGACGGGAGCCGGCGGGGGCCAGTTCGTAGCGGGCCAGCGCGGCCATGGCGTCGTTGCGGGTCAGTGCGTTCTCTGACATGACGATTTCCGCGGGGGTGCGGCCGAGCAGGTCTGGGCGTGCATGCGTCTGGACGAAGAGGCCGGGGACCACGCGGGCGCCCAGGCGGAAAGCTCCCGTGTGCGGGAGGCCGTGTCCGGCCAAGAGGCGCAGGAACGTCGATTTGCCCGAGCCGTTGGAGCCGAGTACCGCCACGCGTTCGCCGTACCAGATCTCGGTGTCGAAAGGGAGCGTCAAGCCCGTCAGTTCCAGGGATTCGCAGATCAGGGCACGCTTGCCGGTGCGGCCGCCGCGTAGGCGCATTCGCACGTTCTGTTCCTTCGGGGCGCTCTGCGGCGGTCCTGCTTCCTCGAAGCGTTGCAGGCGGGTGCGGGCGGCCTGGTAGGAGGACGCGACCGCGTCGTTGTTGGTGGCGCGTTGGCGGAGCGTGTGGACGAGTTGCTTGAGACGTGTGTGCTCCTCGTCCCAGCGGCGGCGCAGTTCGTGGAGGCGTTCGGTGCGTTCGCGGCGGGCCGGTGCGTAGCCCGAGAACCCGCCGCCGTGTATCCAGACGTCCCGCGACTCCACGGTGACGATGCGGTCGGCGGTGTCCGCGAGGAGTCGGCGGTCGTGGGACACCAGCAGGACGGTCTTGCTCGTGGCGCGCAGTTTCTCGGCCAGCCATTCCTTGGCCGGGACGTCCAGGTAGTTGTCGGGTTCGTCCAGCAGGAGGACCTCGTCCGGGCCGCGCAGGAGTGCCTCCAGAACGAGGCGTTTCTGCTCGCCGCCCGACAAGGTGTTCACCCCTCGGGCCTTCACCTCGTCGAAAGGGAGGCCCAGCGCTGCTGTGGTGCAGGTGTCCCAGACGACTTCGATGTCGTACCCGCCGGCGTCGGTGTAGTCGGTGATGGCCTGCGCGTAGGCGAGTTGGCCGCGTTCGTCGTCCAGGTCGCGTTCGGTGGCCGCGAGTCGGTCCGCGGTGAGCCGCACGCGCTCGGGGGCGATCGAGAGCAGGAGGTCGCGGACCGTCCGTCCGTCGCGGACGCTGCCGATGAACTGGCGCATCACGCCGAGGCCGCCGGAGCCCGTCACGACGCCTTCCGATGGCCGGACGTCGCCCGCGATCAGCCGCAGCAGTGTCGTCTTGCCCGCACCGTTGGGTCCGACGAGCGCCGCCTTGGTGCCTTCGCCGACGCGGAATGACACGTCGTCCAGGAGGAGTCGGCCGTCAGGGAGCGCGAAGGTCAGGCGGCTCACCTCGATGTGCCCCATGCCATCCTCCCGTACGTCGTTCGGGTGACCGGATCAACGGTCTAGTACTCGTCCAATGTACTAGCGTTGGACGCATGAGCGAGAGCGTGTGGCTGCGGCAGCAACGTCCGCGCAGGGAGGCGCCGCCTCTGACCCGGGAACGCATCGTCGGCGAGGCCGTGGCGCTGCTGGACGAGAAGGGCGTCGGGCGGTTGACGATGCGGCGGCTCGCCGAGCGTCTCAACACCGGGTCCACGACCCTGTACTGGCACGTCAAGACGAAGGACGATGTGCTGGAACTGGCGCTCGACGCCATTTTCGGCGATGTCTCCCTGCCTGAGGCGGGGCCCGACTGGCGCGCTGACGTGATCGCGCTGATGTCGGGATGGCGGGCCGCGATGCTGAGCCACCCGTGGTCGGCGGCGGTTCTGGGCGGACGTCCGCTTCTGGGCCCCAACGTCATGGCCCGCACTGATTTCCTGTACGGCGTTCTGGCCGCGGCAGGGCTGGCCGGTCCGCGGCTCGCCGGCGCCGCGTACGCGGTCGCGAACTACGTCATCGGCTCAGCGCTCATGGAGGTCGGAGCGCGGCGCGATGAGACCGTGGCGCATGACGCCGCCGCGGAGCATCTCGTCCGCAACCGCGATCGGTATCCGCATCTCGCCGCGCACGGTCATCTGAGCGGGGACGAGTGGGATGCCGCGTTCGTCCATGGGCTGGAGTGCCTTCTGGACGGGTTGGCCCGGGTCAGCCTCCGTTGAGTTCGACGACCTTCAGGCCCGGCGCCGTGTTGATCTCTTGTGGGCAGAAGCTCTCGGTGACCCAGCGCTTCGCGGAGAAGAGGCGGGTCTGGTCGGCGTAGTGCGGGGAGGTCGGGTCGGCGGACTGCGAGTACGTCATCAGGGTCCGCGTGTCCGGGCAGCGGCCGCCGTCGAAGGAGACCACCTGGACGTAGCTGGAGCCGGTCCGGACCTCGGTGTAGCCCTTGCCGGGCGTCCACGTGGCCTCGATCTTGTTGAGGATGCCGAGGCCTTCGGTGCCGCCGCCGAGCGGGATCCTCTCGCCGTTGCGGGTGACGTACTGGTGGTCGCCGAGGGGCGCGTCGAGGGGGATGTCCGACTTCCGGAGTTCGTCGACCGCGTCGATCAGGGCCTTGCGGGCCGCCCAGGAGCCGGTGTTGAAATCGCGTGGCGTGTTGACCGCGTCGGACGCGTCGAAGGGCGTCTTCCACAGGTCCCACGCGGCGGTGGCCTTGCGCCAGTAGCGGTCGAACAGGAGGGCGCCGCGGCTGCCCGCGTCGGCCGTCCCGTCCCACTCGGCGAGGACGTCGCAGGGTTCGCCGAGCCGCATGTCGCGGCACATCTTCACGGTGCCGTCGGCGGCCAGTTCGCCCGCGTGGTTGCGGTTGGCGAAGACGAGGTCCTGCATGTCGGCCCGGGTGAACGGGCTCTCGCCGAGCTGGTCCTGGACGGCGACGAGGCCGCTGCGGGTGCGCAGGCTCCGGGCGGCGTTCTCGTCGCCGATGATGCGGTCGTAGCCGGTCAGCGGCTTCTCGGGGTTCGACAGCCAGTAGCTGTCGTTGGAGTTGGTGACGTAGTCGGCGCGGTTCAGCACCGGGTAGCGGCCGGGGTCGAGGATGCCCGGCTGGACGGTTCCGGGGGCCTTGCCCGGCGCGCAGGACGACCGGGTGCCGTCCAGGATCGCGAGACCGGCCTGGCGGAACGTCAGGTGGCCGAGGAGGCTGTTGCAGCGGTCCGCGAACTCGTCGGTGACGTTGGGCAGCACCTGGATCTGGGCGAAGAGCGCCTTGCCTCGCGAGTCGGCGGCGATGGTGTTGACCCAGGGCAGACCTTGGGTCTTCTTCAATGCGCGGACGGCGTCGTCGGTGGTGCGTGCTTGGCCCAGGGCGAGTGACGTGTTGGCGAGGCGGACGTTGGTGGCGTTCGGGTCGGTGATCGCGTACGCGTTCCACGTCGTCCACGGGAGGTCGACGGACGAGACGGACGTGACGATCGGGCCGTAGCGGCTGCGCCACTGCGTCTTCGTCACCGGCTTGAGTGAGCCGTCTTGCTGTTCGACCTGGACGGTGACCCGCCGCTCGGTCATCTTCTCTTTCTTGCCGTCAACGAAGTAGGACGTCGGGTCGCCGGGCACCAGGCGCAGTTCCGTAAGGGTCAGGGGCACGCCTGTGGCGACGGTGTGGCTCCACGCGAAGGTGGAGTTGTGGCCGATGTTGACCACGGGCGAGCCCAGAAGGCCTGCGCCGCTGACGTTGAGTTTGCCCGGGATCGTCTGGTGCATTTGCCAGAATCGCCGCCCGTTGTGCCACGGGTAGTGCGGGTTGCCGAGGAGGAGCCCGCGCCCGTTCGCGGTGCCCTGGCCGCCCACGGCGATCGCGTTGCTGCCCATGCCGGCGTCCGGCAGCAGGTTCCGGGCCGCCTCGGCGGCCTCCTGCGGCGACTGCGTCCTGCGCCGCACCGTGTTCTCCCCGGGTGGACCGGCCGCGATGATCTGGTCGGTGACCATGCCGGACCCGCCGAGCATGGCGAGGGCGTAGCCGCGCCGGTGGACGTCCAGTTCGGTGATGGGCCGCAGCCACGGCGCGCCCTTGCACGCCGGGTCGGTGATCTCGCCTTCGCGCAGGAACCGGTTGTATCCGGCCGCCCAGCCGCGGCTCAGCTCGTGCACCTCGGCGGTCGGGCCGTAGGGGGCGGGCGCGGCGATCAGCTTCTCGACGATGCCGCTGTCGTTGACGGCCGTGAAGAACACGTCGCTGGCCAGGTTGGTGGACGCCGACGACAGCGAACCGTCGGGGGCGGCGTCCGGGCCGAAGTGCTTGGATCGTTCCCCGCTCAGGGTGACGACGCCCTGCGCTATCAGGCAGACGTTGTCCTTCGCAGCCGCGTAGCCGGTGCCGTATCCGAGTCCGGCGTAGTCCTTGGCCGTGATGTGCGGGATGCCGTACTGGGTGTAGCGGATGGTCGCCGACATGCCGCGCCCCGCGCGCAACTCGGTGGCGGCGGATCCCGTGGCGGTCACGGGCGTCAGTGCTGCGGCGGTGAGCACGGCGGCTCCCGCCACGCGCAGGAGGGTTCGCGGCATGTGCGGCTCCTTGATCACAGAGGCACCGCAAAATTCGCATACGCCGACAACCCTGACAAGCCCCTGAGCGCTACGGCAGCAGGCCGGGGAGGTCCGCCGCGTGGTCATGGAGGTACGCGGCGAGCGTCTCGGGGATGAGGTCGATGGACGCCAGGCCGGCGGAGGTGCAGGTCACGTGGTCGACGTCGTAGCGGCCGTTGCGGGGGTCGTCGAATTCGGGGCCGTGCCTGCGGAACACGTCCATCGAGGTCAGGCGGCACACGTAGAACGTGTTGAGGCGGTACAGGCCGGGGCTCTGCTCCCCGCACGCGAACACCTGGCGGACGGGCCCCGCGGTGGCGCCCAGTTCCTCGTCCAGTTCGCGTCGCAGCGCCGCCTCGGGGCTCGCGTCCTCGGGTTCGATCTTGCCGCCGGGGGTCGTCCAGTAGACGGGACGGCCCGGGCGGGTGCGCCGGATCAGGACCAGCGCGTCGCCGTCCAGCAGCAGCGCCCGGACGGCCCGCCGGACCCGCAAGGTCCCGCTCACGCGTTCAGGTAGGCCAGGACGGCGAGTACGCGACGGTGCCCGCTGTCGGTGTGGGGAAGGCCGAGCTTGGCGAACACCGCGCCGATGTGCTTGCTGACCGACCGTTCGGTGATGACGAGGGTGGACGCGATCGTCGCGTTGTCGAGGCCCTGCGCCATCAGGCCGAGGACCTCGCGTTCGCGGGGCGTGAGGGCCCGCAGCGGGTCCCGGCGGGTCGTCATCAGCTGGGAGACGACCTCGGGGTCGAGGGCGGTGCCGCCGGCGGCGACGCGGGCCAGCGCGTCCAGGAACTCGCCGACGCGGCCGACGCGGTCCTTGAGCAGGTAGCCGATGCCCTCCGCGCCGCCCGCGAGCAGTTCGGCGGCGTAGGTCTCCTCGACGTACTGCGACAGGACCAGCAGCGGCAGGCCGGGGAGCCGTACGCGGGCCTCGACGGCGGCGCGCAGCCCCTCGTCGCGGAACCCCGGAGGCAGCCGCACGTCGAGGACGGCGGCGTCCGGACGGTGCGTCAGCAGAGCGGGCAGCACGTCCGGGCCGGTGCCCGCGACGGCGACGACCTCGTGCCCTTCCGAGGTCAGCAGCATGACGAGTCCCTCGCGGAGGAGCACGTTGTCCTCGGCGATCACGATCCGCACGGCAGATCCACGGTGAGCGTCGTCCCTTCCCCGTCGGGGCTGTCGATGCGGGTGGCCCCGTCGAGCGCGGCGACCCTGCGGCGGATACCGGCGAGGCCGCTGCCCCGGTCCGGGTCGGCCCCGCCCTTGCCATCATCGCGCACCGCGATCGTCAGCCGGCCGGGCGCGCGGCGGACGGCGACCCGCCCGTTGCGGGCGCCGCTGTGCTTGGCGATGTTGGTGAGGGCCTCGGCGACGACGAAGTACGCGGCGGCCTCGACGGCGGCGGGCGCCCGCCCCTCCGCCGCGCCGCCCATGTCGATGTCCAGCTCGACGGGGATCGGCTGACCGGCGGCGAGGGCGCGCAGCGCCCCCGCCAGGCCCCGGTCCGACAGGATCGGCGGGTAGATGCCGCGGATCACCGTCCGCAGCTGGACGAGCGCCTCCTCGACGCCTTCCCTGGCCTCCAGGAACAGCTCGCGCGCCGCGTCCGGGTCGGCTTCGAAGCGGCGGTCGGCGAGTCCGAGGCGGAGCGCGGCGGCGACGAGCTGGGCCTGCGTGCCGTCGTGCAGGTCGCGTTCGATGCGGCGCAGCTCGGCGCCGTGCGCCTCCAGGGCCTCGGCGCGGGTCTCGGTGAGTTCCTCGACCCGCTCGCTGAGGCTCGTGCGCGTCGTGGGGGTGAGCAGGACCTCCGCCAGCCGGGCCTGCCAGCGGGCGAACCGCGGCACCAGCCACAGGAGGATGAAAACGTCGAGGGCGCCCTGAAGGAACGGCAGCGTCAGCGCCTTCGGCCAGCCGTCCAGTGTGACGAACGCGGCCACGGACCCTTCGGGCGCCGCCCACCACCACAGCGGCAGCGAGAGCGTGTACGGGACGGCCGCCCAGATCCCCACCGCGATCACGGCGGCCTGCAGGCAGGTGAGCCCGTGCACCGCCATCCAGGCGGCGTCCCGCCAGGTGTCCGGCGACCGCACCAGCCGGCGCGCCTCCCGCAGCCCTCCGTCGCGCGGCGGCCGGTACGGCTCGGGGATCTCGCGGCCGAGGATCCGGCCGGCCCTGCGCCGCTCGGCGTTGGCGAGCGCACGCAGCGGCTTCACGGCCGACGGGAGCCACGGCAGGGCGATCCACATCAGGGCCAGGAAGGCCGTCAGCGGGACGAGCCCGAGCAATGCGGGCAGGCCGGTCCGCAGCGCGCCGACCAGCTGCCCGGTCGCGTCCGCGCTCCGCCTCAGCGCGCCCCTCAGATCACGGCTCGTTTCGCTGGTCATGTCACCTCGCAGCACACCGTAAGCCACCTCGCGACCCCCCGCATCCGGGCGTGCACCCAGGCCGGTGGTGTAGCCCGCTACACCATCGATTCGGGAGAGCGCGCCCATGTGCCGGACCGCCTCCGAAACCTAGGTTCGACCAGGTGAGAGCGGCATCCGACGGAGGGGCACCATGACGACGATGACGGCCGGGGCGACCGCGCCGGTGGACCGCGAACCCGCCGATCCGGCATCGGTCGGACTGGAGTCGGTCAGCAGGACCTACGGCGAAGTGCGTGCGCTGGACGGCGTCACCTGGGCGTTCCCGCGCGGCACGTTCACCGCGGTGATGGGGCCGTCCGGGTCGGGCAAGAGCACGTTCCTGCACTGCGCGTCCGGGCTCGACCGGCCGAGCGAGGGCACCGTCCGGATCGGCGGCGTGGACATCGGCGGGCTCAGCGAGACCAAGCGGACGCGCCTGCGCCGTGAGCGGATCGGGTTCGTGTTCCAGGCCTTCAACCTGATCCCCTCCATGGACGTCGAGCAGAACATCACGCTGCCGCTGCGCCTCGGCGGCACCGACCCCGACCCGGCCTGGCTGGACGAGGTCGTCCGGCGCGTCGGGCTCGCGGACCGGCTGCGGCACCGGCCGCCGGAGCTGTCGGGCGGCCAGCAGCAGCGCGCCGCCATCGCCCGCGCCGTGATCACCCGCCCCGAGGTCGTCTTCGCGGACGAGCCGACGGGGGCCCTCGACCCACGCGCGGCCCGCGACGTCCTGCGGATGCTGCGCGAGTCGGTCGACGTGACCGGACGGACGCTGGTGCTGGTCACCCACGACCCGGTGGCCGCCGCGTGGGCCGACTCCGTCGTGTTCCTCAGCCGGGGCCGGATCGTCGACGAGATGGCGGCCCCGACCGCCTCCGCCGTCATGGCCCGCTGGGAGTCCCTGTGAGCAAGGGCATGGCGAGGAACACGGGCGCGCACATCGGGATCTTCGCGGCCCTGCTGTTCGCGGCCGCGCTGGTCGGGGCGTGCGGGGTGCTGCTGGAGTCGGCGTTGCGCGCGCACGCGCCGGTCGAGCGGTACGGCGCGGCCGAGGCGGTCGTGACCGGGCCGCAGAGCGTCGAGCACCGGGTGAAACGGCTCGGGGAGAAGCCGGAGGAGCAGAGCCGGCCGCTGACCGGCCCGGCCCGGGTGCCGGCCGGCGCGGCGGCGAGGCTGCTGGCGGTCCCCGGGGTCCGGAACGTCGTCGCGGACGTGTCGTTCCCCGTCCTGCTCACTTCGGGGCGGGCGGTGACGGGCCACGGCTGGGAGTCGGCGGCGCTGCGCCCGTACAGGCTGAGCGCGGGCCGCCCCCCGCAGGCACCGGACGAGGTCGTGCTGAGCGCGTCGGCCGGCGTCCGGCCGGGCGCGCTGGTCCGGATCCAGGCAGACGCGAAGCCCCGCCCGTACCGGGTCACCGGCGTCGTCGCGGACGGCCCGGATGCGGCGTTCTTCACCGCGCCGACGGCCGCGGCCCTGTACGGGCATCCGGGCCAGGCCGATGCCTTGGCCGTGCTCGGTGGCGAGGAGCTGGACGAGGACGCCCTCCGCGCGGCGGTTCCCGGTCTCACCGTGGCGACCGGGGCGGCGCGCGGCGACGCCGAAGACCTGTCCGTGGCCGCCGCGCGGCCCGACATCGTGGAGATCGCCGCGTCGCTCGGCGGCGTGGCGGGGATGACCGCGATCGTGGTCGTCGGCGGGCTGATCGTCCTGTCGGTGCGGGAGCGGGCGCGCGAGTTCGCGCTGCTCCGCGCGGTCGGCGCCACCCCCGGGCAGGTGCGGGCGCTTCTCGTGCGCGAGATGGCCCGGATCGGGGCGCCGGCCGCGCTCGCCGGCGGTGTCCTGTCCCTGGGGCTCGGCGCGGCGATGCACGCGGCGCTGGTCCGCGAGGACGTCCTGCCGGACGGTTTCGGCCTGTCGCTCAGCCCGCTGCCGGCGCTGGCCGCGTTCGCGCTGACGCTGCTCGCAGCCGTCGCGACCGCGTACCTCGCCTCGCTGCGGGTGTCGGGCATCCGCCCGGTGGAGGCGCTGGGCGAGGCCGCCGCCGAACCCGCGGGGCTGCCCCGATGGCGTGTGATCAGCGGCGCGGTGTTCCTCGTCGCCGGCCTGAACGCGCTCGGGTTCTCGGCCACGGCCACCGGCCCGGCCGCGAACGCGTCGATCGGCGGCCTGGTCATCGCGCTGATCGTCGCGACGGCGCTGCTGGGTCCGCTGGTGGCCCGGCTCGGCGACCGGGTGCTGGGCGGCGCGGCGCAGGCCGTGTCGCCGGTGGCCGGCGGGATGGCCCGGCACGCGGCGCGCGCCGCCGCGCTGCGCGCCGGGTCGCTCATCACGCCGGTCGCCCTGGCCGTCGCGTTCGCGGGCGTCCAGCTGTTCGCGCAGACCACCGTCGCCCACGCGACGCGGGTGCAGGCGGACGACGGCGGCCGCGCGGACCAGATCGTCGTCGCGGCCGGGCCGGGGCTTCCGCGGGGCGTCGCCGAGGCGGTGCGCCGCACGCCCGGTGTGACCGCGGCGACGCCCGTCAAGCGCACCACGGTCGTCATGCCGGTCAAGGAACTGGGCGAGGAGAACCTCCGGTCGCTGAACGCCCGGGGCGTCGGCGCCGGCGCCGCAGCGGCCTTCGACCCCGGCGTGTCGTCCGGGCGGCTCGGCGATCTGCGGGGGGACGCCGTCGCGCTCAGCCGGGACGTCGCCGGCGGACGCGGCGTGGGGTCGACGGCGACGCTGTGGCTCGGCGACGGGACGAAGGTCGAGGCCCGCGTGGTCGCCGTGTACGACCGGGGCCTCGGCTTCGGCGACGTGCTCCTGCCCCACGACCTCGTCGCCGCGCACTCCCCGTCGCCTCTGGACGACCACGTCCTCGTCCGCGGGAACGCCGATCTGACCTCCGTCACCGCCGCGTACGCGGGCACCCGCGTGGTCGGCCCGGACGCGTTCGGCGCGAGCCTGTCGCGGGAGATCCGGCTGCAGGGCTTCGTCGGCCGGGTGGTCGTCGCCGCGATCACCGCGTTCATCGTCATCGGCCTCGTCACGACGCTGGCCCTGGCGACGGCGGCGCGGCGGCGCGAGTTCGCGCTGCTGAGGCTGGCCGGCGCGACCCGCCGGCAGGTGCTCCGCATGCTGCGGCTGGAGGCCGCGATCGTGCTCGGCACCGGCGTCGCGGCCGGGTCCCTCATCGCGGGGGTGACGCTGCCGGTGTTCGCCCTGGCGGTCACCGGGCTCCCGCTGCCGTCGATCTCGCCCGCGGCCTGCGCGGCGGTCCTGATCGGCGTGGCCGGTTCCGGCGCCGCCGCGATCCTGCTGCCCGCCCGGGCCGTGCTCCCCCGGCGCACCCCTCCCACCCTTTCCTGAACACCCCCTCCTTCTTCCCGAACACCCCTCTCCTTCGAAAGGCGAAGATCATGAGCAATTCCACCCGCTGGACCCTGGTCGGCATTCTCGTCGCCCTCAACGTCCTGTCGAACACGGTCATGCCGGACACCTGGATCGGAATCGCGCTCAGCGTCGTCTTCGGCGTCGCCGCGATCGCCATCGTGGCCGACTTCGTGCTCCGGCGCCGCCGCGAGCAGTGAGCCGCGGACCGCCGGACGCCCTGCCGGGACGATCGAACCGCACCGCTCGTCCCCCAGGGCGCCCCCGCCGCCGTTACGATCGCCACTGGCATGCTCTGTACCGGAACGGCGTGAAATGGATGATGTGGAGGTCCGGCACCTGCCGGGCGATCTGCCGCGGCTGTTCGACGACGGCGTCGAAGGCGGCGTCGACGGCGGCGGGGCCGGCGGCCCGGCCGGGCGGGCGTTGTCGGTGCCGCTGCCCGAGGGCGACCTGGTGTGGCCCGATCCCGGCTACCCGCAGCGGCGGCTGCTCATGCGTCCCGCGTTCTGGCTCAGCGACGAGCCCGTCCACGGGGAGTTGTGGTGCGGGCTGCGCGCCGAGCATCCCCGGTCGGGCCTCTGGCCGCTGCTGATGGACGAGAGCGACCAGCCCTGGGCGTCCGGCCAGATCGCGCCCGAGCCGGCGGCCGAGATCGGCCAGTACCATCCCCACGCGTTCATGTCCGAGGTGTGGGCCGACTGGGCGGAGCAGGCGGCCGACGAGGATCTCGACGACCTCGCCCCCTTCGGGCGGCACTGCCCCGGCCTCGCCCCGCCCGGCGTCCCGGTCGACGACCCCGGCGCCGTGGCCGACCGGTTCGCCCGCGCCCTCGCCGGGCGGGGCATGTCGCTGGGCCTGGCCGCGGTGGACCGGGGCGCCGACGCCCTCGCCGTCACCGGCTGGCAGGGCGCCCTCAACCACAACGAGTGGACGGCGCCGCTCGCGGCCGTCCTGCGGAGCTGGGAGGAACGCTTCGGCGCCCGCGTCGTCGGGCTCGGATTCAACACCCTGGAGGTCAGCGTCGCCGCGCCACCGGTCACCACACGGCACGCCGTCCACGTCGCCGCCGAGCACTGGACGTTCTGCCCCGACATCCTGTTCCAGGGGCCCGGCAGCCTCGCCGGCTACGCCGAGGAGATCCGCGGCAAGACCAGATGGTCCTTCTGGTGGGACTGACCGCGCGCGGGAGGACGCTGCCCGCCGTCATCGCGGCGGCCGTCGCGCTGACGCTGGCGGCCGACGTGACGGTCCTCGTCGCGGAGCGTTCCGGCGAGGAGGCCCCGCGGGCTGAAGACCTGGTGTCGGTCGACCGCGGTTCGGCGCCGCGGGCCCCGGCGGTCGCGCCGCTGACCCGCCGTTACACGCCGCATCTGCTCGTCGCCGGGACGTCCCCGCTCCCGCCCGGCGCCGTCGAGCGCACCAAGGCGCTCAAGGGCGTCGCGGGGGTGACGGTCGTCGACGCCGCGCGGGCCAGGGTCGGCGGGCGCCGGATGGGGCTCCTCGGCGTGAACCCGTCGAAGTTCCGGGCGTTCGCGCCCGCGGCGACGGCCGAATCCGACCAGTTGTGGCAGACCATCGCGTCCGGCGGCCTGGCCCTGTCCTTCGAGCAGGGCCGCGACGGGACGCTGCCGCTCGGCGCGGTGGTGCCCGCGGGCAGCAGCGAACGCTCCGGCCGGGTGCGCGTCGGCGCCTACGCCTCGATGGGCATCGGCGACATCGACGCGGTCGTGTCCCGCGAGCAGGCCAGGGCGCTCGGCATGCCGGACGGGAACGGCCTGGTCATCAGCGCCCCGAAGGCCGACACCGGCAAGCTGGTGGCGCGGCTGAAGAAGATCCTGCCGCCGGGCACGAAGGTGGCGGCGCTGGCGCCGCCGCGGACCCCGGCCAGGACCGCCGAGCAGAAGGGACGGCCGCGGCTGACCGGGCGGCCGGACGGGGTGACGGGCGCCTCGACCCCGATCACCGGGAACCGGATGACGCCGACGATGCGCGCCCTGGTCCTGGAGATCGCCAAGCTGTTCGGGCCGTTCCCGGTGATCGGCTGCTACCGCTCCACCGCCGACGCGCAGGACCACGGCGACGGCCGCGCCTGCGACTTCATGGAGAGCACCGGCGGGCGGATGCCGACCGCCAGCGCGCTGCGGCACGGCGACCAGGTCGCGGCGTACGCCGTCCAGAACGCGCGCCGGCTCGGGGTCTCCTACGTCATCTGGAAACAGCACATCTGGAACGTGCGCGGCGGCGGCTGGCGCCCGATGGAGAACCGCGGGAGCCTCACCCAGAACCACTACGACCACGTTCACATCTCGGTGCTGCGCTGACCCCTGCGCCGATCGGGCCGACGGGTCAGGGCAGGTCCTGCTCGCACCAGACGACCTTGCCGCCCACCGTGCGGCGCACGCCCCAGCGCTGCGCCAGCCGCCCCACGACGTGCAGGCCCCGGCCCGACTCGATCATGTCGTCCTCGTCGTCGTGGTGCCGGATCCGGGGACGGCCGTCGGAGGAGTCGAAGACCTCGCAGACCAGCCCGCCCTCCCGCACCAGCCGCAGCGTGATCCGCCCGCCCGCGTGCCGGATCGCGTTGGTGACCAGCTCGGACGCCAGCAGCATGGTGGAGTGGGCCATGTCGTCGAGATCCCAGCGGGCGAGCCGGTCGCGGATGAGGCCGCGGGCGCGGCGGACGGCGGCGGGCTCGGCGGGCAGTTCCCAGGTGGCGTGGTGGTCGGCGGGGATGCGCGCCAGCCGGGCGACGAGCATCGCGATGTCGTCGCGGTGCTGGTCGTCGTAGACGCCGTCGAGCGCCGCCTGGCACAGGTCCTCCAGCGGGCGGGCCGCGGCGCCGGGACCGAAGGTGGCCTGCAGCCGCGCCAGCCCGTCGTCGATGTCGCGGGCCCGGTTCTCCACCAGCCCGTCGGTGTAGAGGAACAGCAGCGTCCCGTCCTCGACGGTGAACTCGCGGCTGACGATCGGGCCGTCGCCGCCGACGCCGAGCGGCGGCGCGGGCGGCACCGGGAGGTACTCCGAGGCGGCGCCGGGCGGGGCGAGCAGCGGGGGCAGATGCCCGGCGCTGGCGACCTCGCACCGCCCGCTGACCGCGTCGTAGACGACGTAGGCGCAGGTGGCGAAGTGCGGCTCCCGCTCACCGAGCGTCCGCATCAGCGAGTCGAGCCGTTCGAGGGCTTCGGCGGGCGGAAGTTCGAGTCCGGCGAGGGTGTGGATGGCGGTGCGGAGCCGCCCCATGGTGACGGCGGCCTTCACCCCGTGCCCGGCGACGTCCCCGACGACCAGCGCGACCCGCGCGCCCGGCAGCGCGATCGACTCGTACCAGTCGCCGCCGACCTCGATGAGGCGGCTGCCCGGCAGGTAGCGGTGGTGCACCTCGACCGGCGACGGCGCCGACAGCCCGGTCGGCAGGAGGCTGCGCTGCAGGGTGAGGGCGGTGGCGCGTTCCCGCGAGTACTGCCGGGCGCTCTCGATGAAGATGGAGGCCCGATGGGCGAACTCCATCCCGATCTCGACGTCGTAGGCGTCGAACGGGCGGTGCGCGAAGTTGCGGGTGCAGACGAAGAACCCGAGGTCGCCCGCCGCGGACGCGATCGGCAGCAGCAGCAGCGAGGCGCCCTTGAGCAGGTCGGCGACCGGCGGCCGGCGCCACCCGGCCGCGAGCTCGGCCGCGCCCTCGTCGCCGAGGGCGCGCAGCACCGGCTCGCCCGAGGCCATGCACAGCGCGTGCGGGGTGCCCTCCGGGTAGACGAGCGACTCCCCGGTGGGGAACGTCGCGTCCCAGGCGGGGTCGTCGTCGTCGAACCCGATCGCCATGCGGCGCATCTGCGGGCCATCCGGGCCGTCCGGCGGCTCGTCCGCGTCGATGTGCCTTTCCAGCAGGAGCAGGGCGCCGGAGTTGCAGAAGTGCGGGACGAGCACGTCCATCAGGCCGCGCGCGAGCATTTCGAGGTCGAGCGTGGAGCCGATCCGCGGGAGCGCGTCGTCCAGCAGCGCCCTGCGGATGACGGCGGGGTCGACGAACCTGTCGGCGAGCGGCACCGGCACCCGGACGACGGCGAGCGCCACGACGTCGGGCGCGCCGCCGCTCATGGGGTGGACGGTGACGACCGCGTCGAGCGTGCGGCCCTCCGGGTTCTCCACGGCGAGCATGGCGGTGCGCTCCCGCCCGGCCTTGATCGCCTCCAGCAGCGGCTCCCGTGCCCCGGGGATCACCTCGTCGAGGTGGGCGCCCTGCAGGTCGTCGCCCTTCGGGGCGAGAACGGCGGCGGCATTTCGGTCGAACTGGAGTATTCTCCCCGACGAATCCATGCCGAGAATCAGAATTCGGGTGGACGACTCCATCGCTCGATTATGGGACATCGCGGGCCGCGATGCGGGCGATACGGCGCGGGAAACCGGACCGGAATCCCGCCCCGTCAGGAACGCGTGTGGCGTTCCTCCAGGAATTGCCGCCAGGTCCGCTCCCCCACGGCGTGGCCGGGCGCCAGGTGATGGCCTGCCCGAAATCCGCGGCCCGCCTTTCCGGGCAGCGGCAGCGGCACCCGGACGGGCCGCCGCAGCCCCCGGGCCCGCAGATACGCCCCGGCCATCTCCTCCAACGTCAGCACCTCCGGGCCGCCCATGTCGCCGACCCGCCGCGCGGGCCCGCCGGCGAGGGCCAGCTCCGCGAGCCGCTCGGCGACCTCGCCGACGTCGATCGGCTGGTCGCGCAGCCCCCTCGGGAGCACGATGACGCCGGGGATCTTCGTGAGGACGTTCAGGACCATGTCCGGGAGCGTGTGGAACTGCGTGGTCCGCAGGATCGTGTACGGCAGCCCGGAGTCCTCGATGAGCCTCTCCACCGCGTGCTTAGTCCGGTAGTAGCCGTAGGGGATCTTGTCCACGCCCACGATGGAGATGTAGATCAGGTGGGGGGCGCCCTGCTTGCGGGCGGCCTCGATCAGCAGGCGCGCGGCGGGCAGGTCCCGCTTGGGGTGGAACGGGTCGCTGGCGCAGTGCACGATCGTCTCGGCGCCGGCGACGGCCGCGTCGACGCCCTCACCGGTGGACAGGTCGCCCTTGTGCCAGGTCACGCCGTCCTCCGGCTCCCGGGTGCGGCGGCTCAGCCCGTGCACGTCCGCCCCCGCCTCGGCCAGCATGCGGGTGAGGGGGCGGCCCAGCGTGCCGCTCGCCCCGGTCACGAGAATCATCGTTTCCTCCTTCACCTCGGGTCCCGCCCGTCCATCGGGACCCTTCCCATCAGGACGGACCGGACGACTCCCCGGAACGTGACAGCGCCCGGTCGGCGAAGGCGAGCTTTCCGGGATTGACGACGACGAACAGGCTGGTGATCCGGTCCCCGGAGACCTCCGGCACCAGGATCCCGTAGAGCGCGCCGCGGATCCGTACGACGACCGCCGGGACGCCGTTGACCTCCTCGACCGTGGTGGCGACCCGGCCGGGCGCCAACTCCTCCCCGCGGCGGGCGAGGCCGATCAGGAAGCGCGCCACCCGGGCGCGGCCGGTGATGGGCAGGCGGGCGGCGCTGACCTTGCCGCCGCCGTCGGACCAGGACACGACGTCCTCGGCGAGGACCTGCTCCAGCCCCGACATGTTCCCGCGCATCGCCGCGTCCAGGAACCTCTCGACGAGCCGGCGCCACTCCGCGTTCCCCGGCGCGAACCGGCGCTCGGCGGACGCGACCCGCTGCCGGGCACGGCGGTGCAGCTGCCGGCTCGACGCCTCCGACACCTCCAGGATGTCCGCGATCTGCCGGTGCGGGTAGCCGAACGCCTCCCGCAGGACGAACACCGCCCGTTCGGCGGGGGTGAGCGACTCCATCAGCGTCAGCAGCGCCAGCGACACCGAGTCGCGCTGCTGGACGGTCTCCAGCGGCTCCAGCGGCCCCGGCGGCCCGCCCGGCGCGGCGGCCGGCACCGGCTCGGGCAGCCACGGCCCGATGTAGGACTCGCGGCGGGCCCGCGCGGAGGTCAGCCGGTTCAGGCACAGGTTCGTGACGACCTTGGTCAGCCAGGCCCGCGGCTCCTCGACGGCGGCCCGGTCGGCGCCGTTCCACCGCAGGAACGCGTCCTGCACCGCGTCCTCGGCCTCCTGGACCTCGCCGAGCATCCGGTAGGCGATGCCCGTCAGCCTCGGCCGCATCGCCTCGAACTCCGCGGCCTCGTCCGCCGCCATCGGCCCGGTCTCCATCAGGACCTCCCGAAGACCTGCGGCGGCGGGACGGGCGCGACGATCTCCTCGCCGTCGCGCAGCGGCGCGGCGCCCGCGCAGAACGCGGCGAGGTCGCCGCCCTCCAGCAGCCGGGCCCGCACGATGCCGCCCGCCGCGCGGCGCGTCAGCTCGGCCGCCGGAAGCGGTTCCCGCGACCCGGCCACGATCAGGTTGCCGAACCGGCGGCCCCGCAGCACGCCAGGGTCGCCCATCAGCAGCGTGTGCCGGAACACCGACCGCACGGTGGCGGCGACCCTCCGGGCGAACGGCAGCCGGAACCCGTCGGCGACGTTGACCATGTAGACGCCCCGGGGCCGCAGCACCCGCGCGGCGTCCAGCACGAACTCGCGGGTCGCGAGCTCGGGCGGCATCGACGCCTCGGCGAACGCGTCCATCACCACCAGGTCGTCGGCCTCGTCGGCGAGCGCCGCGATCCCCGTCCGCCCGTCGGTGACCCGGATCCGCAGGCCGGGGATCCCCTTGACCGGAAGCTGCTCGCGGACGACCCGGACCAGCTCCGCGTCCGGTTCCAGGACGATCTGCCGGGACCCGGGCCGGGTCGCGGCGATGTAGCGGGGCAGCGTGCAGCCGGCGCCGCCGATGTGGACCGCGTCGAACGCCTGGCCTTCCACGCCGAGGGAGTCGACCACGTCGCCCATGAGGCGCATGTACTCGAAGTCGAGGTAGGTGGGGTCGGACAGGTGGACGTACGACTGGGGCACGCCGCCGACGAGCAGCATCCAGCCGCCGTCGCGGTCGGCGTCCCGCAGCAGCTCGGCTTCCCCGCCGTCGATCCTGTAGGTGTTCGGCCGGGGACCGTGCCTGCCCTTGCGCGCCATGGCCACCACCCTACGGAACCCTTTGCGGAGTACCGGCGGAACGTCAGGTTTGTTCGGTGAGGGCCTCCTCGGCCGCGAAATGGCAGGCGCTGGGGTGGGCGGAGCCGTCCCGTTCCTCCAGGCCCGGCTCCCGTTCCGCGCACACGTCCCGGGCCTTCCAGCAGCGGGTCCGGAACCGGCAGCCGGACGGCGGGTGCAGCGGCGACGGAGGCTCCCCCTCGAGCCGGATCTGGCCGGACAGCCCGGGCGCGTCCGGGTCGGGCACCGGCACGGCCGACAGCAGCGCCTGCGTGTACGGGTGGGTGGGATGCTCGTAGATCTGGTGCTCGTCGCCGGTCTCGACGACCTTCCCCAGATACATCACGGCGATGCGGTCGGAGATGTGGCGGACGGCGGCCAGGTCGTGCGCGATGAACACGTACGCCAGGCCCAGTTCCCGCTGCAGCTCGGCGAGCAGGTTCATGACCTGCGCCTGGACGGAGACGTCCAGCGCCGACACCGGCTCGTCGCACACGATCACGTCGGGGTGCAGCGCGAGGGCGCGGGCGATCCCGACGCGCTGCCGCTGCCCGCCGGAGAACTGGTGGGGGTACCGGCTGACGTGACCGGGGTCGAGGCCGACGAGCTCCAGCAGTTCCTGGACGCGCGCCCGCCGCTCGCCCTTCGGGGCCACCTCGGGGTGGATCGCGAAGGGCTCCCCCACGATGTCGCCGACCGTCATGCGGGGGTTGAGGGACGAGTAGGGGTCCTGGAGCACCATCTGGATCCGGCGGCGCAGCGCCCGCAGCTCGGGTTTCGGCAGGGCGAAGACGTCGCGGCCGTCGAAGCGGACCGTCCCGGCCGTGGGGCGTTCGGCCGCGAGCAGCAGCCTGGCCAGCGACGACTTCCCGCACCCGGACTCGCCGACGACGCCGAGGGTCTCGCCGCGGCGCAGTTCCAGGTCGACGCCGTCCACGGCCCTGACATGCCCGACCGCGCGTTTGAACAGCACGCCGCGGGTCACCGGGTAGTGCTTGACGAGCCCCTCCACCTGGAGGATCGGGGCGTCCCGCCGGGGCGCGCCCTCACTCGGGTCCGGCACCGTGGACCTCCTCGGCGAAATGGCAGGCGGCGGTGTGGCCGGGCGCGACGGTGACCGGCGGCGGCCTCTCGGCCGAGCAGATCGCCTCCGCGCGCGGGCAGCGCGGCCGGAAAGGGCAGCCGGACGGCAGCGCGGCGGGGTCCGGCGGCGCCCCCCTGATCGGGACGAGCGGTCCCCCGCGCCGGTCGAGGCGCGGCACCGACGCCAGCAGCCCGCGCGTGTAGGGGTGCGCGGGCCGCGCGTACAGCGCCCGGGCGGGCGCCTGCTCGGCGACCGACCCGGCGTACATGACGACGATCCGGTCGGCCACGCCGGCGACGACGCCGAGATCGTGGGTGATGAGCACCATGCCCATGCCCATCTCCTCCTGGAGCCCGGCCAGCAGCCGCATGACCTGCGCCTGCACGGTCACGTCGAGGGCGGTGGTCGGCTCGTCGGCGATCAGCACGTCCGGTTCCAGCGCCAGCGCCATCGCGATCATGATGCGCTGGCGCATGCCGCCGGAGAACTGGTGCGGGTAGTCGCCGAGCCGCCGCGCGGCCGACGGGATCCCGACCCGGTCCATCAGCTCGACCGCCCGGTCCCTGGCCTCCCGGCGGCCGAGGCCGCGGCGCACCCGGTACATCTCGCGGATCTGGTCGCCGACGGTGAACACCGGGTTCAGCGCGGTCAGCGCGTCCTGGAAGATCATGGAGATGCGGTCGCCGCGGTAGTCGCGGCGGCGCCGCTCGGGCAGGCTCAGCAGCTCCTCGCCGCGCAGGCGCACCGACCCCCGGCCGATCCGGGCGGGCGGGACGTCGAGGATGCCCATGACGGCCTGGGCCGCGACGCTCTTGCCCGACCCCGACTCGCCGAGGATCGCGACCGTCTCCCCCTCGGCGAGGGTGTACGACAGCCCGTTCACCGCGTGCACGTCCTGGCCGCGCATCCGGAAACTGACGTGCAGGTCGTCGACGGCGAGGAGCGGCGCGTCCGGGCGGGGCGCGGGAACCGGGTCGTCTTTCAGGTCCGCCGTCATGTGATGCCTCCGGTCATCGGTCACCGCAGCTTCGGGTCGAGGGCGTCGCGGACGGCGTCGCCGAGCAGCAGGAAGCTCAGCACCGTCGCCGACAGGAACGCCGCGGGGAAGACCAGCAGATGCGGGTGGGTCATGAAGACGTCCTTGGCCTGGCCGAGCTGGAGCCCCCAGGAGACCTGCGGGTACTGCAGCCCGACGCCGAGGAAGTCCAGCGTCGCCTCCCCCACGATCACGTTGCCGACGTTGAGGGTGGCGATCACGATCACCGGGGCGATCGCGTTCGGCAGGATGTGCCGCAGCATGATCCGCCGGTCGGACGCGCCGAGCAGCCGCGCGGCCTGCACGTAGTCGGCGTCGCGGACGGAGATGACCTGGCCCCGCATGATGCGGATCATCGTCGTCCAGCCGAGCAGCACCAGCACCAGCGTCATCGCGCCGACGCCGTGCCCGGGGAACGCGACGAGGATCACGGTGCCGCCCAGCACGAACGGCAGCCCGAAGAACACGTCGGTGATCCGGGCGATCAGCGCGTCCGGCAATCCGCCGTAGTAGCCCGCCAGCATCCCGAACACCAGCGCGATCAGCAGCGCGAACAGCGTGACCGCGACGCCGATCAGCAGCGTCGGGCGGGCGCCGTGCACGACGTGCGCGTAGTAGTCGCAGCCCGCGAGGTCGGTGCCGAACCAGTGGTCGCCGGACGGGCCCAGCTTGGACAGGTTCGGGTCGCAGCCCTCGTTGGCCGCGCGGCCGGTGAACAGGCCAGGGAAGGCCGCCATCGACGCGACCACCGCGAGGATCGACACCGAGCCCCAGAAGACCCAGCGGCGCCGCAGGTCGCGCCACGCGTCGTCCCACAGCGAGGCTCTGCCGATCTCGCCGCCGGCGGCCGCGACGGCCTCGGCCTCCGCCTCCTTCATCGTCATCGCCGGCCCCCTACTCGTACCTGATCCGCGGGTCCAGGACGCCGTACAGCAGGTCCACGACGAGATTGACCAGCAGGAAGATCAGCACCAGGACCGTGACCGCGCCGACCACGACGGGCCCCTCCTTGAGCTGGATCGACTGGAACACCTGCTGGCCGATGCCGGGCAGGTTGAAGATGCCCTCGGTCACGATCGCGCCGCCCATCAGGTTCCCGAAGTCGACGCCGAGGTAGGTCACCACCGGGATCAGCGAGTTGCGCAGCGCATGCCGCCCGACGACCCGCGCCCGCGACAGCCCCTTGGCATTGGCGGTGCGGACGTAGTCGGCCCGCAGGTTCTCCGACAGGCTCGTCCGGGTCAGCCGCGCCACGTACGACAGGCCGAGCGAGCCGAGCACGATGCCGGGCAGCAGGTAGCTCATCGGCCACCCGTCGTCGGTCCCGGCCGTGGGGAAGATCCTCCAGTGCAGGCCGAAGACGATCTGCGCGATGTACCCGAGGACGAACACCGGGACCGCGATCACCAGGGTCGTCCCGCCGAGGACGAGGGTGTCGGCGAGCCTGCCGCGCCGCAGGCCCGCCCACACGCCGAGCACGATCCCGATGGCCAGCTCGAAGATCCACGCGGTGAGCGCCAGCTGCGCGGTCACCGCCCAGCGCCCGCTGAGCATCTCCGACACGCTCTGCCCGGTGTAGTTCTCGCCCAGGTCGCCCTGGACGAGACCCCACATGTACTTCGCGTACTGCACCAGCAGCGGGTCGTTCAGGTTGTACCGGTCCCGGAGCTCCTGCAGGACGTTGTCCGGGACCGGCTTGTCCCCGGCGAGCGCCTGGATCGGATCGCCCGGCAACGCGAACACCATCGCGTAGATCAGCAGCGTGGTGCCGAAGAAGACCGGGACCGCCTGCAGGAGCCGCCGGAGGACGTAACGCCACATCGCCGGCTACTTCACCGTCACTTCGGTGGCGACCAGGCCGGTCGAGAACGGGGTGATCCTGACGTTCTCAACGTCCTCCGACCGGCCGCCCTGGCCCGCCCACGTCCACAGCGGGATCATCGGCATCTCCCGGATGGCGATGTCCTCGGCCTGGTTGTAGAGCTTGGCGGCCTCCTGCTGGTCCGCCGTCCGGTTGGCCTTGGCGATGAGGTCGTCGAACTCCTTGTTCGTCCAGCCCATGCGGTTGTTGTCCGAACCCCACATGTTCTCCAGGTAGTTCTGCGGGCTCGGGAAGTCCGCCTCCCAGTTCTGCCGGTACGGGCCCTTCTCCTTGCGCTCCCGCAGCATGGAGAAGTAGTCGGACGCGGGGACCTGGCGGAACTCGATGTCCTGGATGCCGAGGTTGTCGCGCAGGGAGTTCGCGACGATCCGCATCCACTGCGCGTAGGTCGGCTGCGAGTTGGAGAAGTACAGCTCCATCGTCCCCTCGAACCCGCCGGCCTTGTCGAACAGCTGCTTGGCCTTGGCCGGGTTGTAGGTGCACAGCTCGCCGCAGGCGTTGTCGCGGTGGCCGGGGATGATGGACGGGACCAGCGAGTCGGCCGGGAAGTAGTCCCCGTTGTAGACGGCCTTGTTGATCCCCTCCCGGTCGATGACCATCGAGATCGCCTTGCGCAGGTCCGGGTCGGCGAACCGCTTGTCGAACAGGGGGAAGCCCAGGTAGTCGGTCGTGCTCATCTTGCGGGCGAGGAACCGGTCGCCCAGCACCCGCTTGGCCTCGGGCACCTTGCCGGACGGGATGGTCTGCAGCACGTCGATCCGGCCGGCCCGCAGGTCGGTGTAGGCGGTGTCGGCGCTGGAGTAGCTCTTCCAGGTCACGCCCTTGTTCTTGGGCTTGCGCGGCCCGGTGTAGCCGGGGAACGCGACGAGCTTGATCTGCTTGTTGCGCTCCCAGTCGCCCTCCATCATGTACGGGCCGTTGCCGATCGGATGCTCGTCGAACGCCTTGGGGTCCTTGAGCCCGGCCTTCGGCATCGGCGCGTACGCCGGGTGGGTGAGCAGGAGCGGGAACGGGCTGAACGGGTCGCTGAGCGTGACCTTGAGCGTGCTCTGGTCGACGACCTCGACCCCGGACAGCGTGTCGGCCTCCGGCTTCGCGTTCTCGTCCTCGGGGTTCATCGCGTCGTACCCGTCGATGGACGAGAAGTAGTCGTTGGCGCCCATCGCGTTCGGCCCGTACGCGGCGTGGTTCCAGGCGTCGGCGAAGTTCTGCGCGGTCACCGGCTCGCCGTTGTGGAACTTCTGCCCCGGCCTCAGCTTGATCGTCCAGACCTTCTGGTCGTCGGAGGTGACCGACTGGGCGGCCAGCGGGACGGCCTTGCCGTCCGCGTCGAGCGTCATCAGATTGTCGAACAGCTCGGTGATCACGTCGAAGGAGTAGCTGCTCGTGGTGTTGGCGGGCATCAGGTGGTCGGGTTCGGAATGGCCCACGGTGAACGTGCCGTCGCTCGCGCCGGCGCTGTCGCCGCCGCAGGCCGACAGGCCGAGCGACGCGGCCAGCGCCACCGCGGCGAGCCCCGCGACCTTCCCGCGGACACCCCTTCCGGCACCCCTCTGGCTTGACATGGTCCTCCTCGACCCGGTCGCTGCGTCGCGCCGCGGGCGCTTGGCCGCCCGCGGCACCTAGATTCCTCGCAGCGTCTGCTCACGGTGACCGTTTGGGTACGGGGCTCACGGAGTCGAAACCGGATCGAGACGTTCTTGATCTTCCATTGACAGAGGTCAGCGAGAGGCGAAAATGAAGGTTTGTTACGAAAGCGGCTTCTGGGGGTGAAGGTGCGCGACGACCCGAGCGGGGCCGAGGCGGCCGCGATCTGTGCCGATCTCATCCGCTTCGACACCACGAACCGGGGCGAGGGCGTGGCCCGCCCGGAGCGGCCGGCCGCCGAGCACGTCGCCGCTCTGCTGGACGAGGCGGGCGCCGAGCCGAAGATCGTCGAGTCCGCGCCCGGCCGCGCCAGCGTGCTGGCCCGCATTCCCGGCGGCGACCCCGCGCATCCCGCGTTCCTGATCCACGGGCATCTGGACGTGGTGCCCGCCGACCCGTCCGGGTGGGCCGTCCCGCCGTTCTCGGGCGAGGTCCGCGACGGGTGCGTGTGGGGGCGCGGCGCGGTCGACATGAAGGGCAGCCTGGCGATGACGCTCGCCACCGTCCGGCGGCGGCTGCGGGAGGGGCGTCGCACGCGCGGCGACCTCGTGCTGGCGTTCCTCGCCGACGAGGAGTGCACCGGCGACTACGGGTCCCGGTACGTCGTGCGCGAACACCGGGGGTTCTTCGACGGCTGCACCGAGGCGATCAGCGAGTCCGGCGGGTTCAGCGTGGACGCGGGCGGGACGCGGATCTACCCGATCGCGACCGGGGAGCGCGGCACGACCTGGATGAGGCTGACGGCGCGCGGCACCGCCGGGCACGGGTCCAAGCCCGCGCCCGACAACGCCGTCGCCGAGATCGCGCACGCCGTGTCCCGGCTGGCCTCCCACCGGTGGCCCGTCCGGCTGACCCCGGGCGTCCGGGCCCTGCTGGACGGGCTCGCGGACGCGCTCGGCACCGCCATCGACCACGACCGCATCGACGAGGAGGCCGCGCGCCTCGGCGGCGTCGGCCGCCTGTTCGCCGGGACGGTCCGCAACTCGGCCAACCCGACCCGGCTGGACGCCGGCTACAAGGTCAACGTCGTGCCGGACACGGCGACCGCGCAGGTCGACGGGCGCTACCTGCCCGGCACGGGCGAGGAGTTCCTCGCCACCGTCGACCGGCTCCTCGGCCCGGGCGTCACCCGCGAGTTCATCAACTACGAGGAGGCCCCGGCCGCCGACGCGTCCGGCCCGACGTTCGCGGCGCTCGCGGGCGCGCTCCGCGCCGAGGACCCGTCCGCGCGTCCCGTCCCGTACGTGATGGCGGGCGGGACCGACGCCAAGGCGTTCCACCGGATCGGCATCGCGAGCTTCGGCTTCGCGCCGCTGCTGCTCGGCCCCGACCTGGACTACCTCGGGATGTTCCACGGCGTGGACGAGCGGGTGCCGCTGGACGGCCTGGCCTTCGGGACCAGGGTCCTGGACCGCTTCCTCGACACACGCTGAAACGGGTAGAGACAGGGCGTGGACTTCTCCAGTGCGGCCGATGAGCTCTACGGCGTCCCGCCCGCGCAGTTCGTGGCGACGCGCAAGCGCCTGGCCCAGGACGCGAAGGCGGCGGGCGACGCGCCGCTCGCCAAGCGGATCGGGGCGCTGCGGCGCCCGACGCTGTCGGCGTGGGCGGTGAACCTCCTCGCCCGCTCGGCCGCCGGTGACCTGGGGCGGCTGCTGGACGTCGGGGACGAGCTGCGCTCGGCCTGGGGCTCGGGCGGCGGGCTCGGAGACCTGGAGCAGCGGCGGGCCCGCCTGGTGAGGTCGCTGGTGCGCGCCGCGGGCGAACTCGCCGCGGACGCGGGCAGTCCACTGCGCGAGCAGGCCCTCCGCGAGGTCGAGGACACCCTCCAGGCGGCCACGGTGGACGCCGGCATCGCCGAGGACGTACGGGAGGGACGGCTGCCGCAGCCGCGCAGCCACACGGGTTTCGTCCCCGCCGGGTTCCCCATGGCGCCGGGGGCCGAAGAGGAGCACGCGAAGCCGGGCGAGAAGGAGAAGAAGAAGGAGAGGGAGAAGGAGAGGCCGCCTGCCGAAGAGAAGGAGCCCGCCGGCGGGAAGCCCGCGAAGGAGAAGGAACCCCGGCGGCCGAGCTCGAACGTCACCCGGACCAGCGCGGCGCGGGTACGGCGCGCGGAGACGCTGCGCCGGCGCGCCGAAGAGGCGGACCGCAGGCTCGCCGAACGCCGGGAGCGGGCCGAGGAGGCGAAGCGGGCGGCCGACGAGGCGTCCGCCGAGGTGGGGCGGCTCCGGCACGAGCTGGAGCGGGCGGTCGCCGAGCGCGACGCGGCGGCGCGGCGGGCCGAATGCGCCGAGCAGAACCGCGCCCGCGCCGAGGATGCGGCGCGGGAGGCCCGGGGGGCGGCCGCGGAGGCGCGCCGGGCCGCCGACCGGGACGCGCGGCACGGGTGACCCATCCCACCGCCCCGGCCACGAACCGGACGTACGGCATGAAGTACGTTCTAGTAGAACGAAATTCCAGAAAGTGTGATCGACAACGGGGGGCGCGCGGTGACGGCACCGGTCGTGGAGCAGCCGACTGACTGGACCGAACCGGGCGCGCATCTCGTGGCGCCGGGGGTTCACCGGATCCCCCTGGCGCTGCCGATCCCCTCGCTGCACGCGGTCAACGTGTACGTCATCGAGGACGCCGACGGCGTCGTCGTCGTGGACTCCGGCTGGGCCATGCCGGACACGCGGACGTCCTTGGAACGTGCCCTGCGCACGCTCGGCCACGGGCTGGACGACGTGGCGCAGTTCCTCGTCACCCACGCGCACTGGGACCACTACTCGCAGGCGCTCGCCCTGCGCGAGTCGTTCGGGACGCGGGTGCGGATCGGGCGCGGCGAGCGGACGTCGATCGAGGCGTTCGACGTCCGCCGGGGCCTGCACCCCCGCCAGGTCGACATGCTGCGCCGCTGCGGCGCCGCCGCGATCGCCGACGAGATCGCGGCCATGCCCATTGAGCGGTCCGAGCAGGACGTCCCGCACACCCTCCCGGACGCGTGGCTCGACGACGGGGAGCGCGTCGGGCTGACCGGGCGCGGCCTGGACGTGCTCGCCACGCCGGGCCACACGCGCGGCCACATCGTCCTGCGGGACGCGGACGCGGGGCTGCTGTTCGCCGGCGACCACGTCCTGCCGCACATCACCCCGTCGATCGGGCTGGAGACCGAGCCGGAGCGCAAGCCGCTGCGCAGCTATCTCGAGTCGCTGCGGCTGGTCCGCGACATGCCCGACACGCTGCTGCTGCCCGCGCACGGCCCCGTGACGCCGAGCGTGCACACCCGGGTCGACGAGCTGCTGGAGCATCACGCCGAGCGGCTCGACACCGCGGCCGCGCAGGTCCGCGCGGGCCACACGACGGCCTTCGAGGTCGCGGCCGCCATGCCGTGGACGCGCCGCAGGCGCTCGCTCGACGACCTGGACGCCTTCAGCCGGATGCTGGCCGTCCTGGAGATCGAGGCCCACCTGGACGTCCTGGCCGACCGGGGCGTCCTCGACGCCCACGACGAGGCCGGCGTCCGCCGTTACGCCGTGCGGGTCTGACCGCCCGCCCGCCCGCGGGCCGGCCGCGCCGCGGTCGCCGTTGCCCGGCCTGAAGGCCGGACATCGCCCCGAGTTAGGCTGATCTTCCGGTTTCCCTCCCGGAAGGAGCGGCGATGACGCTCGCCCCCGAGTCCACCCCGATCACGTCCCCGGAGGAGCTGCGCGAGCTTCTCGGCGCGCCGATGCCGGTGGCGGCCGCCAAGGAGCGCGTCACGCTGCACGCCTGGGACAGGGAATGGCTCGCGCGGTCCCCGTTCTGCCTGATCTCCACCAGCGACGCGGACGGCAACTGCGACGTCTCCCCCAAGGGCGACCCGCCCGGATTCGTGCACGTCGTCGACGACACGACGATCGCCGTCCCGGACCGGCCCGGCAACCGCCGCGCCGACGGCTTCATGAACATCCTGAGCAACCCGCGCATCGGGCTGATCTTCCTGATTCCCGGGCGCGGCGAGACGCTGCGGATCAACGGCCGCGCCCGGCTCGTCCGGGACGCGCCGTTCTTCGACGACATGATCGTCAAGGGCCACCGCCCGGCCCTCGCGGTGATCGTGGAGATCGAGCAGATCTTCTTCCACTGCGCCAAGGCGCTCATGCGCTCCAAGCTGTGGAAGCCGGACACCTGGGACCCGGACGCGCTTCCGTCGCACGCCCGCATCGTCGGCGACCTCCGGTACGCCGGGAAGAGCGTCGCGGAGCTGGAGCAGTACTACTCCGAGTCCAACTACGCGAAGAAGCTGTACCAGGGCTGACGCGAGCGCCGGCGCGTCGACCCCCGCGCGACGTGCGCGGGGGTCAATGGTCGGGGCGGCCCCGTCAGCCGCTCTTGCGGCGGAACTGCCGCTGATGGTCGGCGCGGGCGTGCTTGCCGCGCACCTTCGAGCCGCTCTTGCCGGACGCGCCGGTGTTCTTGCCCGCCGCTCCGCGCTTGCGCTCCAGGGCTTCCCGGAACCTGCGCTTCACGTCGTTCTCGCCGTCCTCTGGTTCTCCTGACGGGTCGGCCATGCGGACCTCCAGCTCTTGTAGTGGCACCCCCAGCCTCACATACGCGAGGTAAAGCGGCCATCTGCACCCCCTGGGAAGATCATTTAAGGTTATTTCGTCATCAAGCGGTCAGGGTAGAACGATCTCTCCTAGGGTTTGTGCCCGTGGAGCCCCAGACCCCGCAGACAGAGCCCGCCCCCTCCCACCCGCCGCTGGAGTCGCTCGCCGTCCAGCCGCTGGTGAACCGCGACTACGAATCCAGGCCCGCGCTCTTCTACGAGCGGCTGCGCGCCGAGTACGGACCGGTCGCGCCGGTGGACGTCCTCGGCGTGCCGGCGTGGCTCGTCATCGGCTACCCCCAGACGCTCGACATCCTGCGCGACACGCGGGGCATCTGGAGCAAGCGCCTCGACTCCTGGCGGGCGCGCCGGGAGGGCCGCGTCCCGGCCGACTGGCCGCTGCTGCCCGCCTTCGAGGTCGACAACTCGGTGTTCCGCGACGGCGCCGACCTCACCCGGCTGCGCAGCGCCTGGAGCGAGGGCCTGCGCCCGTTCCAGGACCGCACGCGGACGCAGGCCAAGGAGCTGGAGCGCGACATCCGGCGGTACGCCGACGAGCTGATCACGGTGCTGTCGGAGAACGGCGGCCGCGGCGGATGGGCCGATCTGTCCGCGCAGTACGCCCGTCCGCTGCCGCTGATGATCGTGGGCCGGCTGCTGGGCACCGAGTCCGGCCGCGGCGACGAGATCATCATGGACATGTGGCGGATGCTGGACGCCGGGCCGGACGCCGCCGAGGCGGCGGCGCGGCTGGGCGCCGAGGTCGCCGGCGTCTGCGCCGCCAAGATGGCCGTCCCCGGCGAGGACCTGCCGTCCTACATGCTCGCCGCCGTGCCCGACCTGACCGCCGAAGAGCTCACCCGCGAGATGATCATGGTGGTCGGGCTGGTCGGCGACTACACCGGGACGCTGATCTGCAACACCATCGCCGAAGTGATCATCGGGGACGCCGGGGTCCGGGACAGCATCTCCGCCGGGATGCTGCCGGAGGCGGTCAACCGGGCGGCGATCAGCAGCCCGCCGATGGCCAACCTGACGTTCCGGTGGCCGAAGACCGACGTGCGCGTCGGACGGTTCCAGATCGCGGCCGGAGACCCGGTCATGCTGTCGCCCGCCGCCGCGCACCTGGACCCCGCGTTCACCGGCACCATGGCCCCGGACTCGATCTACAGCTCGCGCGCGCACCTGGCCTGGGGCGCCGGGCCGCACGCCTGCATCGGCCGCGACCTCGCCACCACCATCACCACGATCGCGGTGGAGCGGCTGTTCGACCGGTTCTCCGCGCTGCGGCTCGCGCTGCCCGCCGACCAGCTTCCGTGGCGGTCCTCCCCGATGATGCGCGGCCTGCGGTCGCTGCCGGTCAACTACGAGCTGCCCGCGGAACCGCCGGCCCCGCCGCCCGCGGGTCCCGCCGGGGCGGACACGGCGCCCGACCGGGACGCGGCGGGCGAGGCCGCGTCCCGGTCGCTGGTGCGGCGCGTCCTGCGGATGATGCGCCTGTCCCAGTCCTGACGCGGGGAGACGCCGCGGGCCTCCCGCCGCTGCGGGCGTTCCGTCCGGGGCCGGGCGTCAGCGTGCGCCGATGCCGTCCAGCTCCACGGTCCACACGCCGTCCATGGCCTCGCTGAGCGTGAGCCGCAGATCCAGGGCCGAGCGGCCCTCCTGCGCCGTCCACAAGGGGAACGCCACGCGGAAGGCCCGCCGCCCGGCGCCGGCCTGCTCGACGCCGATCACGTCGATGCGGTCGAAGGCGTCCTCCGGCGGGCTGATCAGATCGAGCCCGTGCCCCTCGATCGCGCCGGACATGCCGGACGCGCTCAGCCGGCGCCCCTCGGTCAGCGTCTCCAGCTCGTCGTAGTCCCCCGCGACCAGGAGGGCGACCACGACCCGAACGGCGTTCACGCCCTCCTGCGGCAGCATGCGCCACACCGTACCGCGCCCCCGCCGCGCGGCCGGTCCCCATGTTTGGGCACGTGCGCCCGGGAACGTTCTGTGCGGTAGGCGCGGCAGGGAGGACGAACGATGCCAGACAAGAGCGACAAGCACGGCCCGAAGGTGGACGAGGAGATCGGCCGCGAGACCCAGGGCATGGTCAGCGGCGGCCATCCCACGCGCGCCGAGGAGTTCAAGGAGACCGAGCCCTTCTCCGACGACCACCCCGCGGACCCGACCGCGCCGGCCGCCGGAGTACGGGAGGGCTCCCCGCCCGGAATGAGCGCGCAGGACGTCGAGGGGCGCAGCGCCCTCGCCCGCCTGCTCACCGGCGTCCGGTACCCGGCGCGGCCGAACGAGCTGATCCGGCACGCGGCCGAGGGCGGCGCGCCCGACGAGGCGGTCGACGCCCTGCGGACACTGCCCAGGCGCGAGTACGAGAACGTCGCCGACGTGGCCGAGGAGCTCGGCTACGGCCGCGAGGAGCGCCGCTACTGATCTTGATCGGGCGCCGCTCCCGGATCGGGCGCCGCGCTCACCGCCCCCGGAGGGCGCGTTCTCGGAGCAGCGGGATCTGTCCGCCGGCGGCGACCAGATCCCGCTGCCGCGCCGACAGGCGGTGACGCGCCCGGTACGTCTCGCCCTTGGTGGCGTTGCGGACCTCGACCTCGTTCCCGGCCGCCAGTGCGCCGCGGACGTTCTCGACGCGCAGCACGTCCCCCTGCCCGACGCGGTCGTAGTCGGCGTCGTCGGCGAATTCGAGCGGCAGGATCCCGAAGTTGACGAGGTTCTGCCAGTGGATCCGCGCGTAGCCGCGGGCCAGGACGAGCCGGAGCCCGAGGTGGCGGGGCGCGATCGCCGCGTGCTCCCGCGAGGACCCCTGCCCGTAGTTGCGGCCGCCGACCACGGCGTGCGGCCCGGTGGCGCGTGCCCGCTCCGGATATCCCCCGTCGAGCCGGGTGAACGCGAAGTCCGCGAGCTTGGCGATGTCGCTCCGGTACGGCAGGGCCTGCGCGCCCGCCTGGAGGATCTCGTCGGTGGACACGTCGTCGCCGACCTTGATGACGACGGGGATCTCCAGTTCGTCCGGGAGGGGGTCCAGTTCGGGCAGGACGCCGATGCTCGGCGCCTTGTCCAGCCGGACGGTGCGCGCCTCGTCCTCGGGCGGCGGGGCTTCGAGCATCTCGCGGTTGACGCTGGACTTCTCCGGCAGCCGCACGGCGGGCGGGTCCATGTCCAGGTCGCGCGGGTCGGTGATCCGCCCGGTCAGCGCGGCGGCCGCGGCGGTCTCGGGCGAGCAGAGCCAGACCAGGTCGTCCTCGGTGCCGGACCGTCCGAAGAAGTTGCGCGGGAACGTCCGCAGGCTGTTGCGGCCGATCGCGGGCGCCTGCCCCATGCCGATGCAGCCGAGGCAACCCGCCTGGTGGATGCGCGCGCCCGCCTGGATGAGGTCGGCGGTCGCGCCCATCCGGGTCAGGTCGAGGAGGATCTGCCGGGACGTCGGGTTGACGTCCAGCGACACCTGCGCCGGCACCTGGCGGCCCTTGACGATCGCCGCGACGGACGCGAAATCGCGCAGCCCCGGGTTCGCCGACGACCCGACGACCACCTGGTGGACCTCCTCCCCCGCCACCTCACGCACCGGCACCACGTCGCCGGGCGAGCCGGGCCGGGCGATCAGCGGTTCCAGCGACGCCAGGTCGATCTCCTCGGCGACGTCGTAGGAGGCGTCAGGATCGGCGAGGATCTCGGTGAACGCATCCTCGCGCCCCTCGCCCCGCAGGAACTCCAGGACCCGCTCGTCGGACGGGAACACCGTGGTCGTCGCGCCCAGCTCGGCGCCCATGTTCGCGATGACGTGCCGGTCCATCGCGGTCAGCGACGCCAGGCCGGGGCCGTGGTACTCGATGATGCGGTTGACGCCGCCGCGCACGCCGTGCCGCCGCAGCATCTCCAGGATCACGTCCTTGGCGCTCAGCCAGGGCGGCAGCTCCCCCGTCAGCCGCACGCCCCAGATCTCCGGCATCGTGATGTGCAGCGGCTCCCCGGCCATCGCCATCGCGACCTCCAGCCCGCCGACGCCGATCGCGAGCATGCCGAGCGACCCGGCCGCGCAGGTGTGCGAGTCGGAGCCGGCCATCGTGGCGCCCGGCACCCCGAACCGCTGCATGTGCGTCGGATGCGAGACGCCGTTGCCCGCCTTGGAGTACCAGAGCCCGTACCGGCGGCACGCCGACCGCAGGAAGATGTGGTCGGCCATGTTGCGCTCATCGGCCTGCAGCAGGTTGTGGTCGACGTACTGGACCGACACGTCCGTCCGGACGCGGTCCAGGTCGAGGGCCTCCAGTTCCAGCATGACCATCGTGCCGGTCGCGTCCTGGGTGAGCGTCTGGTCGACGTGCACCCCGATCTCGCCGCCCGGTGTCATCTCGCCGCCCGCCAGATGCGAGGCGAGCAGCTTGCGGGCCACGTTCCGGCCCCCCGTGCCGTCCGGCATGTCAGGTCCTCCGCCCTTCCCTGGCCGGGTCGTCACCGGGGACGCCGTCGACCGCATGTGGTTCGTGGACGGGCCGGTCCGCGGGCTGCCCGCACCACTGGTTCAGGGCGTCGCGGATCGCCGCCGCCCGCCGGTCGGGCGCCGTCTCGTCGGTCGCCCACGCGATGTAGCCGTCCGGCCGCACCAGCGCCGTCGTGCGGGTCGCGCCGCCCGCCAGGGCGCAGTGCACGCGCCCCGCCCACCGCTTGGTCGCCAGGTAGGTCACCGCCGGGTCGTTCGCCGCGACCACCAGGACGAAGACGCCGTCGCCGAGCAGCCGGTACAGCCGGCCGGGGCTCCCCGCCAGGGGGACGTCCGGTGCGCGCCTGCCGGTCAGGCGGTGGGAGCCGCGCGGCGCCGGGTAGGCGATGTCGATGCCGGACACGGCGCCCGCCAGCCGCCGCGCGACCGGGCGGGCGTGGGTCGCCGCCCACGCCGCGGCGGTGCGCGCCCTGCGCAGCCAGAGCGGCTCGGCGAGGACGAACCGCAGCACCGCGCCGCTGCCGCGCACGACGAGCCGCCCGATCGGGTGCCGCTCCTCGTGGTAGCTGTCGAGCAGCCACGACGGGGCCCAGCCCCACAGTTCCGCCGCCAGTTTCCAGCCGAGGTTCGCGGCGTCCTGCATCCCGGTGTTCATGCCCTGCCCGCCCGCCGGCGAATGGACGTGCGCGGCGTCGCCCGCAAGGAACACCCGGCCCACCCGGTACTTCGGCACCTGCCGCTCGTCGCTGTGGAACCGGGACGTCCAGCGCGGGCCGTACATGCCGTGGTCGGTGCCGAGGGCGCGGCGCGTGACCTGCCGCAACTCGTCCAGGTCGACGGGGTCGGAGTCGGGCGCCTGGTGGCGGCGATTCCAGGCGATCACCCGGTACCAGCCGTCCCCGAACGGCGCCAGGAACGCGAACGCGTCGCCGACGGCGTTGACGGTCAGAACGCTTGCGGGCGGCTCCCGCAGCCGGACGTCGGCGAGCATCACCGACCGCACGGCCGACTGCCCGGGGAACGGCAGCCCCAGCTCACGCCGGACGGTGCTGCGGACCCCGTCGGCGCCGACGACATAGGACGCGCGGCGGGTCTGCGCGCCGCCGCCGGACATCCGGACCTCGACGTCGACGCCCGCCGCGTCCTGGCGCAGCCCGGCGACCTCGGCGCCGTGCACGATCTCCGCGCCCGCGGCCAGCGCCCGTTCCCGCAGCACGCGTTCGGTCTCGTACTGCGGCGTGACCAGGACGTACGGGAAGCGGCCCGGCAGCCGCGAAAGGTCGAGGCTGGTGGTCCGCAGCACCTGCACCTCGCCGACCCGTTCGCCCGTCGCGACGAGTTCGTCCGCGACGCCGCGCGCGTCCAGCATCTCCAGCGTGCGGGCGTGCACGGCGAACGCCCGCGTCAGGTTGCTCGTCTCGGCGTCGCGTCGTTCCAGCACCGTGCAGGCGATCCCGGCCGCGGCCAGGTCGCCCGCGAGCAGGAGACCGGTCGGGCCCGCCCCCACGATCAGCACGTTCCCCGTCGGCTTCCCGGTGGGCGACATCCCGTTCCCTCCTCGCGCTCGGCGGCCGGGCCCGGCCCTCGCCTTGGGAACACTTCCCAGGAACCGCCGCTCCTCACCTGCCGGGCGCACCGCACGGCAGGCGTTCCGCGGCGTTTCCCCCGGCGCCCGTCAGCCCTGGACGCGGCGGTCCCGGCCCGCCCACTCCTTCTCCCGCAACTGGAACTTCTGGATCTTGCCGGTGGACGTCTTCGGCAGCTCGGCCACGAACTCCACCGAGTCGGGCGCCTTGAACCGGGCGAGGCTCTCCCTGACGTGCCCGACCAGCTCGGCCCCGGTCGCGGCGTGCCCGTCGCGGAGCACCACGAACGCCTTGGGACGCTCGCCCCACTTGTCGTCGGGCACCGCGACGACGGCGACCTCCAGCACGGCCGGATGGGAGTCGATCGCGCGCTCCACCTCCACCGTCGAGATGTTCTCGCCGCCGGAGATGATGATGTCCTTGGACCGGTCGCGCAGCTCGACGTAGCCGTCCGGGTGGCGGACGCCGAGGTCGCCGGAGTGGAACCAGCCGCCCCGGAACGCCTTCGCGGTCGCCTCCTCGTCCCGGTGGTAGCCCTTCATGACGTTGTTGCCCCGCATGACGATCTCGCCGAGGGTCTCCCCGTCCGCCGGGACGTCGTCCATGGCGTCGTCGACGACGCGCAGCCCGTCGGTCTGGATCATGCCGACGCCCTGCCGGGCCAGCAGCCGGGCCCGGTCGGACGCGGCCAGAGCCGGCCATCCGGGCTGCGGCTCGCACACCGAGTACGGCCCGTAGGTCTCCGTCAGCCCGTACACGTGGACGATGTCCGCGCCGAGCCCTTCCATCTGCCCGATGATCGTGGGGCTCGGCGGCGCACCCGCGGTCGTGACGGTCAGGGGCCGCTCCAGCGGATGCGCCTCCGCCGCGTTCGCGATCGTCACCAGCACGGTCGGCGCGCCGTTGAGGTGCGTGACGCCCTCGGTGTCGATGAGCCGCCACACCTCACCGGCGGCGACGGCGCGCAGGCACACCTGCGTCCCGCCGATCGCGGCGAGCGCCCACGGCGTGCACCAGCCGTTGCAGTGGAACATCGGCAGCGTCCACAGATAGACGCTGTCGGGCGTGTGCCGCGAGTGCGTCACCTCGCCGAGCGCGTTCAGGTACGCGCCGCGGTGCGTGTAGACGACGCCCTTCGGCCGCCCCGTCGTGCCGGACGTGTAGTTGATCGAGATGGCGGCGTCCTCGTCGTCGACCTCCCAGGGCAGCGGGTCGTCCGAACCGCGCGCCATCAGCTCGCCGTAGGCGGCGCCGCCGACCGCCGGGTCGGGCCGGACGCCGGTGGCCGGGATGGTGACGACCTCGGGCAGGGCGCCCGCGAGCGGCGCCACGGACGGATGCAGGCCCGCGTCCACGACCAGCGCCTTCGCCCCCGAGTGGCCGAGGATGTAGCGGATCTCCTCCGGGGCCAGCCGAGTGTTGATCGCGACGAGGACGGCCCCGGCGAGCGGCACCCCGAAGTGCGCCACCAGCAGCTCCGGAACGTTCGGCGCCAGATACGCCACCCGGTCCCCCGGCCCGATCCCCGATGCCCGCAGCGCGTTCGCGAGCCGGGTCGCCTCCGCGGCGAACTCCTCGTAGGTGACGCGCCGGTCGCCGTAGGCATAGGCGGTCTTACCGGGGAACACGTCCGCCGACCGCTTCAGGAACGCGAGCGGGGTGAGGGCTGTGCGGCCAACGCCGTTGTCCATCGGGAGCCTCCGGTGCCGTCGGAGCGTCAGTGACCTGCGTCACCAGCATCCCATGGCGCACGCCCCGCCACCGGACGCGCCGCGCGGCCCCCCCACGTTTCAGCGTGCCGTGTCGCGGGTGAGGATGGAGACGGCCCGGACGGTCGCGTAGCCGCGCCACTCCAGCTCCGCGGCGGGAGAGTAGCTGACGAAGTCGACGAGCCAGCCTCCGTCGGCCTGCTGCTGCTCGTCGAGACTCCGCAGCTCCGCGGCCAGGATCTCCCGCGCGAAGAGGGCCCGGACGGGACGGTCCGGGTACGGCGCGAAGTCGAGCGGCCGCATCATCTCGTCCTCCAGCCCGCCCTGGACGTGGACGCGGCCGTTCTCCGGGATCTGCCTGCCGAGGAGCTCGATGACCTCGGTGTCGTGGACGGCGTCGGCCAGCCACAGGCTGAAGGCCAGCTCCAGTGCGTGCAGTTCGCCCTTCGCCCGCGCGGCGTCGAGGCAGTAGCGGGTGGCGCGGGCGAGCCAGGGATGCCCGGCCACCGCCTCGTCGTGGGCGGCGACGCGCTGCGCCGTCGCCGCGACCACCGCCGTGATCTGCAGCGAGGACGTCCCCGGATCGGCGCCCGCCCAGAACGGCGCGCAGCCGGCCGGGTCGGGGACGTGCAGGCCGAACGGCAGGCCGCCGTCGGGCAGCGTCACCGATTCCAGCCAGTCGCAAAGGGCGACGGCCTCGGGGACGGTGGCGGGGCCCAGTTCCTCGAAGACCTCGAACGCGTGCAGCGCGGGACCCGGCTGGCTCGTCCTCGACCGGAGGTCCGGCTCAAGGCCGTGACCGTAACCGCCGTCGGGGTTCCGGTAGGCGTTCAGTGCGGCGAGCAGCGCGTCCTGGTCGCCCTCGCCCGTCAGGAGCTCGAAGCGGCGCCGGTCGAGCGTACGCGCGTGCATGGCCATGAAGTCCGATGCCTTGTTCAGGTTCATGACTCCAGCGTGGCCCTCGCCTCAGCATCCGTCTTGCAGGTTTCGGCCGTCACCAGGTAAGCAAAGAGTCTTCTAGCCGGTCGAAGGCCACGATCGCGTCCCTCCCACGCCGCTGATCAAATCCACCGTGGTGCGCCGGAAATGGGAATGCGCCGGCGAATCGTCCGGCCTAACCTGACGGCATGGACGTCGCCTTCGAACGCACGGGTGAACGCCGGTACGCGACCGTCGTCTCCCTCCCCGGCCGGCATCCTCGCCGGATGGACCCCGCCCCCGGGTACGACGAGAACATCCCGCACGACCTCGTCCACTACCTGGCCGAGGCGGAGCTGGGGCTGTCGTCCGGCGTCTACGGGCGGGCCGCGGCGGGCGGCGGCGGCTTCGCGGCGACGACCGAGACGCCGGGCGACCCGCGCCGCCGGGCCCGGGAGCAGCGCAGGCTGAAGAAGCGCGAGGCGTCCCTCGGCAGGTCGGACCACAGCGACATGGCCAGGTCCGAGCACTTCGCGGGCCTGTGCGACATCGCCTGGAGGCGCCGCGCCGGAGCCCAGACGCCCGCGTGGGCCCAACGGAGGCAGATCCCGCCCGAGGACGCGCCCGTCGTCGACCGCATCCTGGAGCGCCTGGACGAGCTGGCGCCGCTCTGGCGCGGCCTCCCCGTCGGCGGAGCACTCACGTTCACCTGGCCGAGCACGGCCGCGACCGTCAGAACCCCCGGCTAACCCGCCCGCAGCGCGAGCCCCAGCGCCCGGAACTGCTCCACCGGCCGGTGGTAGCCGCGCTCGATGTGGTGCACGCCCCGCAGCGTGGACGGCCCTTCGGCCACCGCCGCCGCCAGCACCGCCGAGAACCCGGCCCGGATGTCGGGCATGGTCACGTCCCCGCCGCGGAGCTTGCTCACTCCCCGCACGACGGCCGAATGCAGAGCCGCCGTGTCGTGGTACCGGCACGCGGGCCCGCCCAGGCAGGTGTCGTAGACCTCGATCTCCGCGCCCATGCTCTGGAGCGCCGGGACGTACGCGAGCCTGTTCTCGTACACGGTCTCGTGCAGCACGGACATCCCGTCCGCCTGGGTGAACAGCACCATCAGGGGCGTCTGCCAGTCCGTCGCGAACCCGGGATGCGTGTCGGTCTGCACGGCCGCGGGACTCAGCCCGTCCGGCGCCGACGCCATGATCCAGTCATCGGTGATCTCGAACTCCGCGCCCATCCTGGTCAGCGTCGTGATCGCCGTGACGAGACGGTCCTGCGGGCACCCGTGCACCCGCACCTCCCCCCGGGTGACCAGCCCCGCCACCAGGTAGGAGAACGCCTCGATCCGGTCGCCCTCCAGCCGGGTCAACGCGCCGCTCAGCCGCTCGACGCCCTCCACCACGATCCGGCGGTCCGGCGCGAACGAGATGCGCGCCCCCATCCGCTGCAGGAACAACGCCAGCTCGATGATCTCCGGCTCGGTGGCCGCGTTGCGGATGACGGTCTTACCCTCGGCCCGCACCGCCGCCAGCAGCACCGTCTCGGTGGCGCCGACACTCGGATACGGAAGCTCGATCCGCGCCCCCACCAGCCGCGACGCCCGCGCGTGGATCCCATCGGGCGCGTGCGTCATCTCGGCCCCGAACGCCCTCAGCGCGTCCACGTGGAAATCCACCGGCCGCCTGCCGATCGGGTCACCGCCGACCAGCGGCACGAACGCCTCACCCGCCCGATGCAGCAGCGGCCCGAGCATCAGGATCGGGATGCGGTTCAACCCGGTGAACGCCTTGCCCACACTCGGATCCGTCACCGGCCCCGGCACGACGGTCACGTCGCCGTTCGCCCGCTCCACCGTCATCCCGACGTGCTCCAGCATGCCCGCCGTGATCCCGACCTCACCGACGTCGGGCGCATTGCCGATCGTGCTCGGCCCGTCCCCCAGCATCGCCGCGACCATGTGCTTACTGACCGCGTTCTTCGCCCCCCGCACGGTGACGTCACCGCGCAACGGCCCGGACGGCTCGATCTGCCACAACTTCTCAGTCACCCATGCAGCCTACGGCGTCGGAGACGACCGGCCGGCAAATTCACCACGAACCACGCTTCACGGACCAGCGCCGCAGCCGCACCGGAGTCCCCGGGCAGCCCGCGAACCGGGCAGCCCCGCGAACTCCCGGGCCGGCAGATCCATCAAACCCGAATAGGGGAAACCGGGAGGACGTGATGCGCGGGGTTGCGAGGAGGATCGACCGGCGGCGCTTTCTGGGGATGGTCGCGGCGGCGGGGGCCGCCGGTGTCATGGCCGCGGCGAGCAGTAAGGCGTCGGCCCTCGGATTCGACGCCGAGCGCGAGACGATGCTTCCGCCCGGCGTCGGCTGGAGGCTCGACCCGGCGAAGACCGACGAATTCGACGGCGGCTTCCTGGACACGGCGAAGTGGGTGAAGGAGTACCGGAACGACCCGATGACGCAGGTGAAGTTCGCCGACGAGAACGCCCAGGTATCGGACGGCCTGCTCCGCCTCCGGCTCGGCCGCAATCCGTCCGGAAAAGGTCCCGTCCATTCGGGGGTCGTGCGATCCAGGTTCGTCATCGGCGCAGATTCCTACACCGAGGTCCGCGCCAAAATGACCGGCACGGAAGCGAACGCCGACTCCGTCATCCGGCACTCCGGCGCCGACGTCCAGCACATCGGCCGGGCCCATGGTCCACTCGACGACGGCTTCCACATCTATGGCCTCGAACGCCGGGCCGGAAAGGTCGTCCTCTACATCGACGGCAAGCCGTACCGAAGCTACAGGGACCCCGTGGAAGCGGCGGATCCGAAGCCGCTCGTCATGTACGTCCGGGAAATCAACGAGAAGAAGCGCATCAACGCCGGGGCGCTTCCGATGGACATGTTCGTCGACCATGTGCGAGTGTACACGGCATGATCTGAGGATGCCTTACGCGCCCGACCTCAACACCCTCCTGGTCGACGGACACCGCCAGACCAGAAGGAAGACCGAGTTCACCATCGAGTCCAGGGCGCTCGCCCCCGCCGTGCTGCCGACGGGACGCATCGTCGCCGCCGACGGCTACCCGACTCCCGATGACAATCCTTTCGCCGTGACCATTCCGCCGGGCACCTATCCGATGTACGCGTGGGTCGCGGTCCTGCGCAAGCGTGGCAAGGAAGTCGATCGCCGCAATGCGGCGCTGGAGTTGCGGGTGAGCGAGGCCCCGACAGTGGCGTGGGAAATGGCCTGCACCGAGGACGAGTCGATCGGCGACCTCGAGGCCGAGGACGATTACGTCGGCTTCGGGGTCGACTCCGGCCGCGCGACCATCACGGACGCGGAGTCGTGCGAAGCCCTGGGGCGATGGGACTTCGGCCGGGTCGAGTCCGTCTTCATCCCCAGACCGCTGCCTCAGAAGCCCGTCCCGGGATATGTGACGGCCGTGGTCGACCCCGCGACCGGAGCCAACCTGTCGGTGGTCGGCGCCGGCTGGGGCGACGGCGCCTACCCGACGTTCATCGGACGCGACGCCGACGGCGGGATCACCCGGTTCGTCGCCGACTTCATGCTGCTGTCCGACGTCCTTTGAGAACGAGGCAATCTGGCCCGGCCTAGTACTCCAGCGGTAAGTCGTGATCTTCAGTTTCTTTGGGTCTGTTGTCGCTGGTAGTGGCATGTGCGGGCGTGGGCTTGATGGCGTCGGC
>NZ_JBEZGN010000027.1:0-139093 GCF_040650055.1 Spirillospora sp. NPDC048819
ACGGCGAGGAGCCGATCATGAGCGAGCGGACCGCACAGCAGAAGATCGCACTGGTCACCGGGGCGAACAAGGGGATCGGCCCGCCCGCCGGTGCCGCGCGGCTACGCGCGCAGGCTGCCCGGGCTTGAGGCCGCGACCCACCCGATGAGCCGGGCGGACGTCATCGGGCTGTTCACCGAGCGGGTCGCCGACAACCGGGCGGCGGTGCGGCATGTGAGCGCGGACGAGCTGGGCACCGCGGTGGCCGCCGCGCTGTGGGGGCGTGAGGCCAAGGAGATCGTCGTCCCGGCGGACGTGCCGTTCGGGTGGCTCGCGGAGCTGGACGGCGTCCGGGCGCTGGCCGACACCCCGGCGGTGGACCTCGGCACCCTCGCCGCCGTGGACGGCGTGGTCACCGGCTGCGCGGTGGCCGTCGCGCAGACCGGCACCGTCGTCCTGGACGGCGGCCGTGCGCAGGGCAGGCGGGCGCTCTCCCTCGTGCCCGCCTACCACCTGTGCGTGGTGCACGCCGACCAGATCGCGGGAACGGTCCCGGAGGCGGTCGGGCGGCTCGACCCGGCCCGCCCGCTGACGTGGATCAGCGGCCCGTCCGCCACCCACGGCATCGAGATGGTCCGGGTGGAGGGCGTCCACGGCCCCTGCCACCTGGAGGTCCTCGTCGTCGAGGACTGAACGCGCGGGCGGGTCAGCCCGCGCCGCCGATGACGAGGTCGAGGCCGGCGGTGAAGCGGGCGTCCCAGTCGACCGCGCGGTCCGCGCCGTCCTCCGCGGTGTCCCGCACCTCCAGCGCGGCGTGGCCGATCACGTAGCCGAGCAGGGTGTGCGCGGCGACCGCCGCCGTGTCCTCCGCGACGCCGCCGCGGCGCAGGACCTCGCGCAGCGACGCGACCGTGGCGGTGAGCGCGGCGGGGTTGCGGCGGGTGACGACGAGGGGCAGCACACCGGCGTGCGCGAGCAGCCGGGCCCGGTAGTCGGCGGCCCATGCGCGCAGGACGTCCCGCCATGTCCCGGCGGCCTGCGCCGCGCCGTCCGGCTGCAGGGGGGCGGACGCGACGTGCGCGACGAGGCCGTCCAGGAGCTGTTCCTTGCCGCGGGGGAGGTGGTGGTAGATCGCCATCGCCTCGACCTCCAGCGCGTCGCCGAGCCGGCGCATGGTGAGCCGGCTGAGGCCCTGGCCGTCGACGATGCGCAGCGCCGCCTCGATGATCCGCTCGGTGGACAGGGGCGCGCGGTGCTGGGCGTTGATGCTGGGCTGCCTGACCATGAGCACCGACCTTACTGTGTAAAGGGCCGAAGCCGGGTGTCCGCCGCCACGACACGCCGCAGGTCCGCGTACGCTGACCTCGACCGGATTCGAAGACCGTTGAGGGAGTACCACCATGCCGCTGGGCCGCCGGGTGAGCAAGGACGTAGCCGAACTGTACGAGGCCGACCAGCGGCTGGCCGCCGAGTACGAGGCACGGCTTGCGGCGGCCGGCGAGGCGGAGCGGGTGCTGCGGGACGCGCAGGGCGATGACGCGCCCGAACCGCGCCTGCGGGAGTTGACGGTCGCGTTCGACAAGGCGATGACGTCCGTGCTCGCCGCCGCCGAGGCGTCCGAGCGGGCCGCGATGGGGCCCAAGGTCTACTCGGCCGAGTCGCAGGACGCCAAGACGCGCCGCGCCGCGGAGATCGCCTACCGCAAGGCCAAGGCGCGCCCGGCGGTGCGGCCGTGGACCGACGAGGTCGACCGGCTGCGCACGGCGCGCGAGGCGCACCGGCTCAGCTTCCGGACCCGGCCCACCGTGATCGTCTGAGCCGTTCCCGACGGTGACGACACAGCGTCACCGGGTGGCACCGGCCACCGAACTTTGAGAGTCTGCCCTCTCGGGGGAACGCCGGGGGAGGCCCGCGCCGCACGTCGCCGGCCGCGACGGGCGCGTGGCCGCGTCCCGGCGGAGAGGGCACACGGTGCTCTGGACGCGGGGGGAAAGTCACGTGGAGCGCACGCCGCCGGACCGGCACCGCGTACTCGAGTCCTATCAGGACGGGGTGCGGGCGATCCGGGCGCTGGCGGAGAAGGCCGGCGACTGGGATGTCCCGACGCCCTGCGCCGACTGGCGGCTGATCGATCTGGCCGGGCACCTGCGGTGCGTCGCGGAGAACTTCCTGGAGTACCTCCAGGACGCGCCCGACAGCCGGCTGGCCACGCTGTTCGCGCGGGACACGGCGGCGGCGGTGCTGATCAGGCAGCAGGCGCGGCAGAACGCGGCGGAACTGGCGGTGCTGCCGCCCGAGACGGGACCGGACCGGATCATGGGGTTCGGGGTGTCGGCCGGGGCCTACGCCGACCTGATGCCGGACATGTGGGACCGGACGCATCTGATCTACCGGGGCACGAAGTACACCGTCGGCGACCACGCGGGCGCGGCCTGCGTGGAATGGCATCTGCACGCCTGGGACATGGCGCGCGCGGTGGGGGAGCGGTACCAGCCGCGCGACCCCGATCTGCTGGTCTCGGCGTGGCACTGGGGCGTCCCGCACCTGCCGCTGGCGTCGGGGGACGCGTGGGAGTCGGTGCTGCGTTCCTCGGGCCGGTCGCCGCGGTGGCCGGACCCCGCCGGGCCGGACCCCGCCGGGGGGCCCGGCCGGACGCGGGGACGGCGCGCGGGCCGGCCGGCGCAGCCGGTGCGGGGCGTCAGACGCCCGCCGGCCTCCCCGGGCGGGTCCGCAGGTAGACCAGCCAGGTGAGGGCGCCGCACACGGCGTAGAAGGCGATGAACGCGAGGTAGGCGCCGTCGCCGGTGCCGGAGGCCAGGAACGACTGCCGGAAGGCGATGTTGACCAGGACGCCGCCGAACGCGCCGACGGCGCCCGCGATGCCGATGAGCGCGCCGGCGAGCCTGCGGGCCTCGTGCTCGGCGGCGGCCGGGTCGCCGCCGGCGCGGCGCTCCGCCTTCGCCCGGAAGATCGCCGGGATCATCTTGTAGGTGGAGCCGTTGCCCACGCCGCTGAACGCGAACAGCAGGACGAACCCGGCGAGGAACAGCGGCAGCGACCCGCGCAGCGAGGCGGCCAGCACCAGGCCCGCCGAGGCGGCCATCGCGGCGAACGTCCAGAAGGTGACGGCGGCGCCGCCGAGCCGGTCGGCGAGCCACCCGCCGGCGGGACGCAGGAGTGAGCCGAGCGTGGGGCCGAGGAACGTCAGGTACGCGGCCTTGACCGGGGTGTCGAAGTCGGCCGCGAACTGCACCTGCAGGACCTGCCCGAACGCGAACCCGAACCCGATGAACGACCCGAAGGTGCCGATGTAGAGCACGGACATGATCCAGGTGTGGGCGTCCTTGCAGACGTCCCGCATGGCGTGCCGGTCGTTGCGGGCCTGGGTGAGGTTGTCCATGTAGCGGGCGGAGCCGAGGGCGGCGAGGACGATCAGCGGGATGTAGACGCCGGCGACGAGCCCGGGGCGGTCCTTGCCGGCGGTGGCGAGGACGAGGAGCCCGGCGAGCTGGACGACGGCGACGCCGAGGTTGCCGCCGCCGGCGTTGACGCCGAGGGCCCGGCCCTTGAGCCGCTGGGGGTAGAACGCGTTGATGTTGGCCATCGAGGACGCGAAGTTTCCGCCGCCGACGCCGGCGACGGCCGACAGGATCAGCAGCGTGGTGAACGAGACGCCGGGCTCGATGAGGAACGCCGCGAGGACCGCCGGGACGAGCAGCAGGGCGGTGCTGAAGATCGTCCAGTTGCGGCCGCCGAACCGGGCGACGGCGAGGGTGTAGGGGATCCGCAGCGCGGCCCCGGCCAGCGCCGGGACGGCGGTGAGGGTGAACTTGCCGGCCGCGTCGACGCCGTAGGCGGGGCCGAGGAACAGCACGAGCACCGACCACAGCGTCCACACCGAGAAGCCGATGTGCTCGGTGAGGATCGACAGGACGAGGTTGCGGCGGGCGATCCGCGCGCCGCCCGCCGCCCAGAACGCGGGGTCCTCGGGCCGCCAGTCGTCGATCCTGCGGCCCTTCGGCGGGCGGCCGCCGTCGCGGCGGGCGGCTCGGGTGGTGACGGTCATCGGGCTCTCTCCCTGGGTCGGCTCGGCGGCACGACCGTAGGAGCGCCGGGTTTCGCCGCCGTGTGAGCGGTCATACGTCGGTGAAAACTCCGCCTCACCGCGTGTCTCCGCCGGCCGTGAGGCAGGGGTGACCCGGGCCGGCCCGGGGTAGGCAGTGAAAGGCGAGGCGGCGGGGGAAACGGAGACGGAACGATGGCGACCTGCGAGGTCTGCGGCAACGACTACGACATGGCGTTCGAAGTGCACGCGCAGGGCGCGGTGCACACGTTCGACTCGTTCGAGTGCGCGATCACCCGGATGGCGCCGGTGTGCGAGAACTGCCAGTGCCGCATCATGGGGCACGGCATCGACGTGGACGGCCACTTCTACTGCTGCGCGCACTGCGCCCGCTCCGCCGACCCCGAGCGCGGTCGGCAGGCCAAGGACGCCGTGCTCGCCTAGGCACGGCCCGGCGGGCGGGGCGACCCGGACCGCGCGGCGGCTCAGCCGGGCGGCTCAGGCGGGCGGGGTGCCGAACTGCTGCTCGCGGCCGTCTTCGAGGTAGACGGCGCGGCCCGCGGCCATGGCCCGCAGGCTGGGGTCCATCCGGCGTGCCACGTGCGGCGGCGCCAGTTCGGGGATCTTCTCCGGCGCCACGAGGATGTGGTCGGACAGTTCCTCGGGGGGCAGCCGGATCGCGGCGATCTCCGCGCCGGTGATGGCGCCTCCGAAGACGAACACGTTGACGGAGTCGACGCCGTCGTCGCGGGGTGAACCCCAGTCGACGCAGGCGAGGCCGTGCAGGCGGGGGACGAGGCCGAGTTCCTCCTCGCATTCGCGCACGCAGGCCGACAGGGGGGACTCGTCGGTCTCGATGACCCCGCCGGGCAGGTACCAGCCCTCGCTGTAGGTGGGCTTGACCAGCAGGACCCGCCCGAGATCGTCCAGGAGGAGCGCCGCCGCGGCGCCGCGGGAGCGCGGCAGTGAGGCGTAGTAAGCAAGGTCGGGCATGTACCGAGGTTAGGTGTGATCATCGCGCGGTGGTCCGGGCCGTACGGCGGCGGGGCCGCATCCGTCCGCGCGACCGCCGTGCCGCCATGAATCCGTTCGATAACCGGGTAATTGATGACGAAAGGGCCATGACTGGGATCAACAACGCTTGACCCGCGATCGTCAAGGCCGCCGGCGCGGGGCGGCCGCGGGACCCGCGGGCCGTCCTGCCTGCGCGAACGCGGGGAGTGAACGCCATTTAACGCCGGAGTCACACCGGGGAATCGCCGCCGAAACGGCGCCCGCCGATTCTCGGTGCATGATCGGGACTCCTGCGCACTGTCCGTACTGCGCCCTGCAATGCGGCATGACCCTCAGCCGGGACGGCGCGGCCGCGGGCCCCGGCACGGGGGCGGGCGGCGGCGCGGTGCGGGTGACGCCGCGCGACGACGTGCCCGCCAACCGCGGCGGGCTGTGCCAGAAGGGCTGGACGGCCGCGGAGCTGCTCACCGTTCCGGACCGCCTGACCACGCCGATGATGCGCCGCGACCGGGGCGCGCCGCTGGAGCCCTGCACCTGGGACGAGGCGCTCGACCGCGTCGCCGCGGAGGCGGGGCGGCTCCGGGCGCTGCACGGGCCGGACGCCGTCGCGGTGTTCGGCGGCGGCGGGCTGACGAACGAGAAGGCGTACCAGCTCGGCAAGTTCGCCCGGGTCGCGCTCGGCACGTCGCAGATCGACTACAACGGGCGGTTCTGCATGGCCTCGGCCGCGGCGGCGTCCGGCCGGGCGTTCGGGATGGACCGCGGGCTGCCCGGCCCGGTCACGGACCTGGCGGCGTCCGGGGCCGTGCTGCTCGCCGGCGGGAACCCGGCCGAGACGATGCCGCCGTTCATGCGGCACCTGACCGAGATGCGCGACGGCGGCGGCGCCCTCATCGTCGTGGACCCGCGCCGCACCGCCACGGCCCGCCAGGCGGACCTGCACCTTCAGCCGACGCCCGGGACCGACATCGCCCTCGCCAACGGGCTGCTGCACCTGCTGATCGCCGAGGGACTGGCCGACGAGGACTACATCGCCGCCCGGACCGCCGGGTTCGGCGCCGTCCGGACGGTCGTGAACGCCTACTGGCCGGACCGGGTGGAGCGGATCACCGGCGTGCCCGTCCCGCGGATGCGGGAGGCCGTCCGGCTGCTGGCCCGCGCCGGGCGCGCGCACGTCCTCACCGGGCGGGGCGCCGAGCAGCACGCCCGCGGCACCGACATGGTGAGCGCGTTCATCAACCTGGCGCTCGCGCTCGGGCTGCCGGGCCGCGCGGGCTCGGGCTACGGGTGCCTGACCGGGCAGGGCAACGGGCAGGGCGGACGCGAGCACGGGCAGAAGGCCGACCAGCTCCCCGGCTACCGCAGGATCGACGACCCGGCGGCCCGCGCGCACGTCGCCGGGGTGTGGGGCGTGGACCCGGAGACGCTGCCGGGGCCCGGACGTTCGGCGTACGAGCTGCTGTCGGCGCTCGGCACCCCCGGCGGGCCGAAGGCGCTGCTGGTGTTCGGGTCGAACCCGGTGGTGTCGGCGCCCCGCGCCTCGGCCGTGGAGGAGCGGCTCGGTGCCCTCGACCTGCTGGTGGTGGCCGACTTCGTGCCCTCGGAGACCGGGCGGCGCGCCGACGTGCTGCTGCCCGCGGCGCAGTGGGCCGAGGAGTCCGGGACGATGACGAACCTGGAGGGCCGGGTGCTGCGCCGGCGCCGGGCCGTCGCGCCGCCGGACGGCGTCCGCACCGACCTGGAGATCATCGGCGCGCTCGCCGGGCGGCTCAAGGCGCCGGGGGAGTGGAGCACCGACCCGGAGGAGGTGTTCGGGGAGCTGCGCCGCGCCGGGGCGGGCGGGATCGCCGACTACTCCGGCATCACCTACGAGCGGATCGAGGCGGAGGGCGGGGTGTTCTGGCCCTGCCCGTCGCGGGACCACCCCGGCACCCCGAGGCCCTACCTCGACCGGTTCCCGACCCCCGACGGGCGGGCCCGGTTCGTCCCGTCCGAGCATCACGGTCCCGACGAGGACGTGGACGGCGGCTACCCCGTCTACCTGATCACGGGCCGCGTCCTCGCGCAGTACCAGTCGGGTGCCCAGACCAGGCGGGTCGCGGCGCTGGCCGAGGCCGCGCCCGGGCCGTTCGTCGAGCTGCATCCCGACCTCGCGGAACGGCTCGGCATCGAGGACGGCTGCGAGGTGCGGGTGCGCAGCCGCCGCGGCGAGGCGACCGTCCGGGCGCGGCTCACCGACGCCATCCGCCCCGACACCGTCTTCGTCCCGTTCCACTGGGCCGGGGAGGGCCGCGCGAACCTGCTCACCAACCCGGCCCTCGACCCGGTGTCGCGGATGCCGGAGTTCAAGGTCTGCGCCGTCCGCCTCGAACCGGCCGCGCCGCCCGAGGGCGTGAGCGCCTTTTAACACGCCGGTGACAAAGGGGACCCAACCGCGAAACGGCCCCTGCCGAGGATCGGTGCATGAACGTCGGGGCCGCGTGGACGCGGATGTCACGCGCGGACGGCAGCGACCCCGGCGACACGTTCCCGCCAGGAGGTTGCCGCGCATGACCACGACACCCGAAGCGACGATCACCAGAGGCCCGGCGGCACGGCCCGCGGCACGGCCCGGCGCGGCCCGCTGGTTCGACATCTGCTCCTACGCCGACCTGACTCCCGAGCGCGGCGCCTGCGCCATGCTCGACGGGACGCAGGTGGCCGTCTTCCGGGTCTTCGACGGCGCCCTGTACGCGCTGTCGAACCTCGACCCGTTCAGCGGCGCCTACGTGCTGTCGCGGGGGATCCTCGGCACCCGGGACGGCACCCCGACGGTGGCGTCCCCCATGTACAAGCAGGTGTTCGACCTGCGGACCGGGGCGTGCCTGGACGATCCCCGGGTGGCGCTGCCGGCGTTCCCGGTCCGCCGCGCCGGCGACCGGGTGGAGGTGGCCCTCCCCGATGAGCGACGGCAGTGAGCCGCTGGCCGGGTTCGCCGTCGGCGTGACCGCGGCCCGCCGCCACGAGGAGCTCGCGACGCTCCTGGAACGGCGCGGGGCCCGGGTCGTTCTCGCCCCGGCCATCCGGCTGGTCCCGCTCGCCGACGACGCCGAGCTGCTGGAGGCCACCCGGGCGTGCGCCGGGGGCCGCGTCGACCACGTCGTCGTCACCACCGGGATCGGGTTCCGGGCCTGGCTGGAGGCCGCCGACGGCTGGGGGATGCGGGACGCCCTCATCGCCCGGCTGGCCGCTAGCGCCATCGTGGCGCGCGGCCCGAAGGCGCGCGGCGCGATCCGTTCGGCGGGCCTGCGGGAGCGCTGGTCGCCGGAGTCGGAGGAGTGCGCGGAGGTGACCCGGCATCTGCTGGCGGAGGACCTCGCCGGGGCGCGGGTGGCCGTCCAGCTGTACGGGGAGCGGCAGCCGGAGCTGACCGGGGCGCTGCGCGCCGCGGGCGCCGAGGTGATCGAGATCCCGGTGTACCGGTGGTCGCGGACCGAGGACTCCACGCCGCTGCGCCGGCTCGTCGGCCAGGCCGTCGCCGGCACGGTCGACGCGGTCACGTTCACCAGCGCGCCGGCGGTGGCCGCGACGCTGGCCGTCGCCGCCGAGGACGGGCTGGAGGAGGCGCTGCTGGAGGCCATGCGCGGCCAGGTGGTGGCGGCGTGCGTCGGGCCGGTCACCGCGCGGGCGCTCACCGGACGCGGCGTCCCGACCGTCCAGCCGGAGCGGGCCAGGCTCGGCGCGCTCGTGCGGGCCCTGGTGACGGACCTGCCGAGGCGCCGGTCGCGGCGGCTGTCGGTGCACGGCTTCTCACTGGAGCTGCGCGGGCACGCCGTCGTCCTGGACGGGCAGCTGCGTCCGATCGCGCCGGCGCCGATGGCGATCCTGCGGGCGCTCGCCCGGCGCCCCGGGCACGTGGTGTCGAGGGCGGAGCTGTCCGGCGTCCTGCCGAGCCGTCTCGTCGCGGGAGGCGCCGGGGCCAGGGAAGGGTGGACGCGGGAGGCACGGCCGCGGGAGGCGCGGCCGCAGGCCGACGAGCACGCGGTGGAGATGGCGGTCGCGCGGCTGCGGCGCGGTCTCGGCCGCCCCGGAATCGTGGAGACCGTCGTGAAACGCGGCTACCGGCTGGCGTGCGACCCGCGGCTCACCGACCGGCTCCGGGCGGGCGCGGGCGGCTGACACCGGCTGGCCGCCCGACCGGCTGGACACCGTTCTCCCGCCGCGCCGTCCGGACACCGTGGTCCCGGCGCGGCGGGGTCCGCCGACGTGCCGGCGGCGGCCCATCGGAGGCGGGCGGCTCCCTCCCTGGCGTCCGGCCGTGGAGCCTCCGCGAAAACCTGTTGGCGGACCACGGCGACCACTGCTACTTTCCGGAGGCCGTGCCAGAGAACGAGGAGGAGGTGGTACCCGTGAACGCAGTATCGACATGGGTGCTCCCCTCTGGGGTCACGGTCGGGCGATAGGTCGTCCGGGAGCGCCGTTCAAAGGCACTCCCGAAAGGCACGACCATGCGATTCACTTCTGAACGGCGCCTCGACGACGGCGTCCTCGAACGCGAATTCACCCTCGGCGAGATCCCCGGCACCCTGTGGACGCCCGCATCCGCGTCGGCGCCGCTCATCCTGGTCGGCCACCCCGGCGGACTGCGCAGAATGCACCCGCGACTGGCGGCCCGGGCCCGGCACTACGCGGCGGAGTACGGCTTCGCCGCGGCCGCCGTCGAGCTGCCCGGGAGCGGCGACCGGCCCCGTATCGCCGCCGCCGAGCAGGCCCGCGCCGACCTCCGCCGGGCGGTGGAGGCCGGCGAGCCGGTCGACGAGATCGTCGACCGGCTCGTCCTCCCGCTGGTCGAACGGGCGGTCCCGGAATGGCGGGCGACCCTGGACGCCCTCCTTCCGCTGCCCGGGATCGGCGGGCCGGTCGGGTACGAGGGCGGGGTGACCGCCATCGGCGTCCGGCTGGCGCTGGTCGAGCCGCGCATCTCGGCCGCCCTGCTGTTCGCCGGGACCTTCGTGCCCGGCGCCCTGTTCGAGGAGGCCCGCCGAGTCACCATTCCGCTGCAGGTCCTGCTGCAGTGGGACGACGAGGGGATCGACCGGCAGCGGGCCCTGGACCTGTACGACGCCTTCGGCTCCAAGGAGAAGACGCTGCACGCCAACCTCGGCGGCCACACCGGCGTCCCGTCGTTCGAGATCGACGCCGGGGCCCGGTTCTTCGCCCGGCACCTGAGCCGGCCGCCGGTCTGCGACTCTTGAAGGCATGGCGAGCCGCGGACGGGCCGCCCGGCGAGGAGGGGATCACCATGACGATTCGGCGGATGGACAACATCCTGATCGTCGTCGCCGATCTTGAGGCGGCCGTCGCGTTCTTCGCCGAACTCGGTATGGAGGTGGAGGGCAGGACGCAGGTCGAGGGAGGCGATGTCGACCGCGTCGTCGGGCTCGACGGCGTCCGCGCGGACATCGTCATGATGCGGACCCCGGACGGCCACGGGCGGGTCGAGCTGACGAGGTACCACGCGCCGCCGGCGATCAGCAGCGAGCCGCAGAACGCACCGGCGAACACGCTGGGCATACGCCGCATCATGTTCGCCGTCGAAGGCATCGACGACGTCATCGCCCGCCTGCGCGCTCACGGCGCCGAACTCGTCGGCGAGGTCGCGCGGTACGGGGACGCCTACCGGCTCTGCTTCGTCCGCGGCCCCGAGGGGATCATCATCGGACTGGCCGAGGAACTCGGCTGACGGCACAGTGGATCAGCGTCCGGCGAAGCGGTCGTCGTGGTGGGCGAGGATCCGCAGGATCATCTCCTTGAACAGCCGCCGCTCGTCCGGTGACAGGGGCTCGAACAGCATCTCGTTGAGGCGCAGGCGGGCGTCCAGGCACTCGCTGAGGAACACCCGGCCGTCCTCGGTGATCTCCAGTGCGTACCGGCGCCGGTCCCCGGGGTCGCGGCGCCGCTCGACGTGGCCGGCCTCCTCCAGCGCGTCCACGATGCCGACCAGGTCGCCGGCGTCCATGCTGAGGCGCCCGGCGACCTCCCGCTGCGACAGCGGCCCGAACCGGCCGACGCACCACAGGACGAGCAGGTGCGGCCACCGCGGCTGGCCGGGGAACTTGCGCGCCGCGGTGCGGCGGACGAGCCGCACCATCTCGAACATCAGGTAGCTGGGCGAGTCGTACAGCGGGTCGGGCCGATCCTCCACGTCCCACTCCCTGGGCTTGCTTGGCGGAGCCAATCTCTCTTGACGTGAGAGATAGGGTACTCCTACCGTTGGATAGCCCAAAATATGGGTCTGTTCCGATGCGGAAGGAGGCCCGATGCCGGACGGGGACCCGGCCGTCGAGGTCGACGGCCTGACCAGACGGTTCGGCGACGTGGAGGCGGTGCGGGGGATCGAGTTCACGGTGCGGCCGGGGGAGATCTTCGGGTTCCTCGGCCCGAACGGCGCGGGCAAGTCCACCACGATCAACATGCTCTGCACGCTGCTGAAGCCCAGCGGCGGCCGCGCCCTGGTGGCCGGCCACGACGTGGTGCGCGAGCGTGACAGCGTGCGCCGCAACATCGGGCTGGTGTTCCAGGACCCGACGCTCGACGGCTACCTGTCGGGGGAGCAGAACCTGCGTTTCCACGCCGAGCTGTACGGGGTGCCGCGGTCGGTCGTGGGCGAGCGCATGCGGCAGGTGCTGGAGATGGTCGGGCTGTGGGACCGGCGCGGCGACCTGGTGCAGACCTACTCCGGCGGCATGAAGCGCCGCCTGGAGATCGCCCGGGGGCTGCTGCACTCGCCGCGGGTGCTGTTCCTGGACGAGCCGACCGTCGGCCTCGACCCGCAGACCCGGTCGTCGATCTGGGACTACATCCGGCAGCTCAAGGAGGCCGAGGAGATCACGATCTTCATGACGACGCACTACATGGACGAGGCGGAGTACTGCGACCGCATCGCGATCATGGACTCGGGGACGATCGTCGCGCTGGACACCCCCGAGGCGCTCAAGGCCGGCGTCGGCGAGGACCGGGTCCGCATCCAGACCGCCGACGACGAGGCCGCGATCGCCGCGATCAAGGAGCGGTTCGACCTTGAGGCGGTCATGTCCGAGGGCGCCGTGACGTTCCGGGTGGCCGCCGGCGAGGCGTTCGTGCCGCGGCTGTTCGCCGGGCTGGGCGTGCCGATCCGGTCGGTGAGCGTGTCCCGGCCGTCCCTGGACGATGTGTTCATGTCCTTCACCGGATCGACGATCCGCGACGCCGAGGCCGGGGCGAGCGACCGCAACCGGATGACGATGCGCGCGATGAGGAGATGACGATGGCGGGTTCCACCAGGGCGGCCGGCCCGGTCGCCGACGTCGTCCGCGTCCGGGTGCCCGAGCCGGGCCTCCGGCAGGACGTGCGCGCGGTGAAGATCGTCCTGCACCGGGAGCTGCTGCGGTTCTGGCGCGACAAGCTGCGGATGGTCTCGGGCCTGGTGCAGCCGGTGCTGTGGCTGCTGGTCATGGGCACCGGCCTGTCCAACCTGATGGCCAGCGGGGGAGCCGACGGCGACATCGACCTGAAGACGTTCCTGTTCCCGGGCGTGTGCGCGATGTCGGTGATGTTCACGGCGATGTTCTCCGCCGGGTCGATCGTGTGGGACCGCGAGTTCGGGTTCCTGCGCGAGATGCTCGTCGCCCCCGTCAGCCGCAGCGCCATCGTGATCGGCAAGTGCATCGGCGGCGCGCTTGTGGCGACGCTGCAGGGCGCGGTGATCGTGGCGCTGGCGGGCCTGGCCGGGGTCCCCTACGACCCGCTGCTGCTGGCCGAGCTGATGGGCCTGATGTTCCTCGGGGCGTTCGCGCTGACCGGCTTCGGCGTGATGATGGCCGCCCGGATCAAGCAGATGCAGTCGTTCTTCGCCCTCATGCAGATGGCGATGATGCCGATGATGTTCCTGTCGGGCGCCCTGTACCCGCTGAACGGCTTGCCGACGTGGCTGAGCGTCCTCACCCGGCTGAACCCGCTCACCTACGCCGTCGACCCGATGCGCCAGGCGGTGTTCTCCCGCCTGGACCTGTCGCCCGCGCTCCAGCGGACGTTCAACCCGGGCGTCACCTGGAACGGCTGGGTCGTCCCGGTCTGGCTGGAGCTCGTCATCGTCGTGGGCATGGGCGTCGGCCTGATGGGCGTGGCGATCCTGGAGTTCCGCCACTCCGACTGAACTCGTGAACTCCCGAACGCCTGAACACCCGAAACACCGGGGCCCGCCGGACCATGGTCGGTCCGGCGGGCCCCGGTGTGCCTGCGGCGGGACAGGCGGCCTTCAGGTCAGACGGCGAAGTCCAGCAGCGGGCGGGCGTTGCTAGGGTGCCGCAGCTTCGACAGCGACTCCTTCTCCAGCTGGCGGATCCGCTCGCGGGTCAGCCCGAGGGCCTTGCCGATCTCGTCGAGGGTGCGGGGCGTCCCGTCGTACAGCCCGAACCGCATCGCCATGATCTTGGCCTCGCGGGGGGACAGGATGTCGAGGGTGCGGCGCAGCTGGTCGGCCATCAGCTGCCGGTCGACCAGCTCGGACGCCTCGGGGCTGTCGGTGTCCTCGATGAGGTCGCCGATGCGGGTCTCGCCGTCCTCGCCGATGGTGGAGTCCAGGCTGATCGGCTGGCGGCTGGTGCGCAGCAGCTCGCGGATCTGCTCGGGGCTCTTGTCCAGCTCGACGGCCAGTTCCTCCGGGGTGGGCTCGCGGCCCAGCCGCTGGTGCATGTCGCGCTCGATGCGGCTGAGCTTGCTCAGCATCTCCAGGACGTGGACGGGCAGCCGGATCGTGCGGGCCGAGTCGGCGAAGCCGCGCTGAATGGCCTGCCGGATCCACCACATCGCGTACGTGGAGAACTTGTAGCCCTTGGAGTAGTCGAACTTCTCGACCGCGCGGATCAGGCCGAGGTTGCCCTCCTGGACGACGTCCAGCAGCGACAGGCCGCGGTCGGAGTACTTCTTGGCGACCGACACCACGAGCCGGAGGTTGGCCTCCAGCATGTGGGCCTTGGCGCGGCGGCCGTCGGCGGCGACCCATTCCAGGTCGGCGCGCAGCCGGGGGGCGAGGTCCTCGGTCTCCAGCTTGTGCTCGGCGTACAGGCCGGCCTCGATGCGCTTGGCGAGGTCGACCTCCTGCTCGGCGGTGAGCAGCTGGCGGCGGCCGATGGCCTTGAGGTAGGTGTGGACCGAGTCGCCCATGGTGGTCGACTGGTCGTCCAGGTCGGCGGGCTCGTCGGCCTCGACCTCGGTGACCTCGAACCCCTCGTCGGGGGCGGCCTCCGTGGCGGCGTCCTTGCCGGGGCCCTTCCCGGCGGTCTTGGCGGACGCGCCGGCGGCCTTCTTGCGGGGGGCGCGCTTCGCGGTGCCGGACGTCGCCTGTGCGGCGTCCGCTCCGTGGTGGTCGGCGACCGCGGCCATCTTGCGGACCGCGTCGGACTCACCGGCCAGGCTGATGCCGGCCTCGGAGAGCTCGCGCAGGATGGAACGGCCCTGGGCCGGGCTGATGCCGGCGGTCTCGAAGGCCCCCCTCACCTCGTCGAGCGAGAGGCGCCCTTGGGCGCGGCCACGCTGGAGGAGGTCGTCGAGCGCGGGGCCCGCCGACTCCGTGAGCGGGGTCTCGACGGCGCTTCGCGGCATGGGGAACCCCTCTCCCTTCGGTGTGTGAGCGCGGCGCGGATCTTTTGTTCGCTGGTGGCGCACGCACTTAACGGAACGTCGCACGGGCGGGCCATTGTTCCCGGAGCCCAGCCCCCGGCGGTCCGCGGGGGATCGTGGAGGGGCGATCCAGAGGGTCGTGGTGCCCGGGAAAGGGGCGTTTCACACGGGCGAACGCGATCTAAACCTACCTTACTATGTAAAGGTCGTGGGCCGTGGCAACGTGACTAAGGCCACCGGGCATCAGGACGCGGGCGAGCGGAGGCGCGCCCGGTCGGGTTTCCCGGACGCCAGCAACGGGATGGCCTCGACCAGCTCCAGCTCGCGCGGCGCCGCGTATCCGGGCATCGTCTCGCGCAGGAAGGCGCGCAGTTCCGTCAGCTCCGGTGCGCCGGGAGCGCCCGGAGCGGGGACGACGACGGCGGTGACCCGCTCGCCCCACTCGGGATCGGGACGCCCGACCACCACGACGTCGCGGATCTTGGGGTGGTGCGACAGCGCGGCGGCGACCTCGCCGGCGACGACCTTCTCGCCGCCGGTGTTGATCACGTCGTCGAGCCGGCCGCGGACGCGGAGCAGGCCGTCCTCCATGGCGCCGAGGTCCTGGGTGACGAACCATTCGCCGTCCCTGACCTCGGCGGTGTCGCGGGGCCGCAGCCGGTAGCCGGTGAACAGGGACGGGCCCGCGAGCCGGATCCGCCCGTCGTCCCCGACGGCGGCGCGCATGCCGGGCAGGGGCGTCCCGTCGTAGACGCAGCCGCCGCAGGTCTCGCTCATCCCGTAGGTGGTGAAGACGCGGGCGCCGCGGCCGCGGGCCTCGGCGAGCAGGCCGGGCGCGGCGGCGGCGCCGCCGAGGACGATCGCGCCGAGCCGCGACAGGTCGGTGCCGGCGTCCAGCAGGCGGCGCAGCTGGGTCGGCACGAGCGAGACGTGCGCGCCCTCCGCCGCGGCCACGGCGGCGGGGTCGAACCGGGGCGTGATGATCGGGTCGGTGCCGGCGGCGAGGGAGCGGACCAGGACCTGGACGCCGGAGATGTGGCTGGTGGGCACGCAGCACAGCCACCGGTCGCCCGGCGCGGCGCCGATGCGGTCGAGGGTCCCGGCGGCGGAGTGGTGCAGCGCGGCGGCCCCCAGCTCGACGAACTTGGGGGCGCCGGTGGAGCCGGACGTGGCGATCAGCACGGCGGTGCCGTCGGCGACGGGGGTGTGGCCGGTGCGCGGGGTGTGCGGGGCGAGCCCGTCCGGCGTCTCCACCGCGTCGGGGGCCAGGGCGTCCAGGAGGTGGCGCAGTGCGGGCCGGGGCAGATCGGGGGACACGGGGCAGATCGCCGGGCCGCCGTCGAGTGCTTCGGCCAGGGCCCGCAGCAGGCGGGGGCCGGGCGGCAGGAGGGCGGCGTGCAGAGGGCGGTCCATGATCCCATCAGGGTAGACGACCCCGCTGAACGTGTTCGAATCCATAGCGGGTTGAATGGGGACGACCGCCGCGACCCCGGCCGGCGCGATCGCCCTAGCGGAGAGGAAGACATGGTCTCGGAGCTGTTCGACGCGGACGCGTGGAAAGAGGTCGAGGGGTTCGGCTTCACCGACATCACCTACCACCGTGCCGTCGCCCACGGCACGGTCCGGGTGGCGTTCAACCGTCCCGAGGTGCGCAACGCGTTCCGTCCCCACACGGTGGACGAGCTGTACCGGGCGCTGGACCACGCCCGGATGTCCAGTGACGTCGGATGCGTGCTGCTGACGGGCAACGGGCCGTCCCCGAAGGACGGCGGATGGTCGTTCTGCTCGGGCGGCGACCAGCGGATCCGCGGCAAGGACGGCTACCGGTACGCCGAAGGGGAGACCTCGGAGACGATCGACCCGGCGCGGGCGGGGCGGCTGCACATCCTGGAGGTGCAGCGGCTGATCCGGTTCATGGGCAAGGTCGTCATCTGCGTGGTGCCCGGCTGGGCGGCGGGCGGGGGGCACAGCCTGCACGTGGTGTGCGACCTGACCATCGCGAGCCGCGAGCACGGCAGGTTCAAGCAGACCGACGCCGACGTGGCGAGCTTCGACGGCGGTTTCGGGTCGGCGTACCTGGCGCGGCAGGTCGGGCAGAAGTTCGCCCGTGAGATCTTCTTCCTCGGCGACGCCTACGACGCCGAGGCCGCGCACCGGATGGGCATGGTCAACGCGGTCGTCCCCCATGCGGAGCTGGAGGCGACGGCGCTGGAATGGGCGCGGAAGGTCAACGGCAAGAGCCCGACGGCGCAGCGGATGCTGAAGTACGCGTTCAACATGATCGACGACGGCCTCGTGGGGCAGCAGGTGTTCGCCGGGGAGGCGACGCGGCTGGCCTACGGCACCGACGAGGCCGCCGAGGGGCGGGACTCGTTCCTGGAGAAGCGGGACCCCGACTGGTCGCGCTACCCGTGGTACTACTAAATGTCCCAACGCGCGGTGTGATCCGGAATACCGTGATTGGACGGGCAGGTCAGGGGGTCGGTGGGTGCGGGTCTACTCCATCCCGATGCGGACGCGGTTCCGCGGTGTCACGCGGCGCGAGGGCGTCCTGATCCAGGGCCCCGCCGGATGGGCGGAGTTCTCGCCGTTCCCCGAGTACGGCCCGGCCGAGTGCGCGCGCTGGCTCGCCGCCGCCCGCGAGGCGGCCCATGAGGGCTGGCCGGCGCCGGTCCGCGACCGGATCCCGGTGAACGTGACGATCCCGGCGGTGGGCCCGGAGCGGGCGTTCGAGATGACGAAGGCGTCCGGGTGCCGCACCGCGAAGGTCAAGGTCGCCGAGCGCGGCCAGTCCGACGCCGACGACCTGGCGCGGGTGGAGGCCGTCCGCGACGCGATCGGCCCGGACGGCCGGGTGCGGGTGGACGTCAACGGCGGCTGGGACGTCGATCACGCCGCGCGGATGATCCGGTCGCTGGACCGGTGGGAGCTGGAGTACGTCGAGCAGCCCTGCGCGAGGCTGGAGGATCTGGCGCTGGTGCGGCGCCGCGTGGACGTGCCGGTCGCGGCGGACGAGTCGATCCGCCGCGCGGAGGACCCTTTGAAGGTGCGGGCGGCGGGCGCCGCCGACGTGGCGGTGCTGAAGGTGCAGCCGCTGGGCGGGGTCGCGGCGGCGCTGCGGGTCGCGGAGGCGTGCGGGCTGCCGGTTGTGGTGTCGAGCGCGGTGGAGACGTCGGTGGGGCTGGCGGCGGGGGTGGCGCTGGCCGCCGCGCTGCCGGATCTGCCGTACGCGTGCGGGCTGGGGACGCTGTCGCTGCTGGAGGGCGACGTCGTCGACGATCCGCTGTGGCCGGTCGCGGGGGAGATCGAGGTGCGGCGGCCCGTGGTGGACGAGGAGGCGCTGCGCCGCTGGGAGGTCCCCGGTCCGGGCTGGCGGGACCGTGCGGCCGGGGCGCAGGCGCACCTGGGCGGTCCCGCGGTGATCGGGGCGGGGCGGTGAACCCGGCGACGGCGCTGGCGACCGTCCTGGTCGACGAGCTGCTGCGCTGCGGGATGACCGACGCGGTCGTCGCGCCGGGGTCGCGTTCGGCGCCGCTGGCGCTGGCGCTGCACGCCGCCGCCGTGGCGGACCGGGTGCGGCTGCATGTGCGGATCGACGAGCGGTCGGCGTCGTTCCTCGGGCTCGGGCTGGCGAAGCGGTCGGGGCGGCCGGTGGCGCTGGTGTGCACGTCGGGGACGGCGGCGGCGAACTTCCATCCGGCGGTGATCGAGGCGCACGAGTCGGGCGTTCCGCTGGTCGTGATCACCGCGGATCGTCCGCCGGAGCTGCGCGACACCGGCGCGAACCAGACGATCGACCAGGTGAAGCTTTACGGGACGGCGGTGCGGTGGTGCACCGAGATCGGCGTCCCGGAGAACCGCCCGGGCATGGTGGCGTACTGGCGGTCGCTGGTGAGCCGCGCGTGGGGGCTGGCGCGCGCGCCGGTGCCGGGTCCGGTGCATCTGAACGCCGCGTTCCGGGAGCCGCTGATCCCCGACGGCGACGAGTCGTGGTGCGAGCCCCTCGACGGTGACGCGACGGGCGCGTGGACGAAGGTACGTCCGGCGACGCCCGGGTCGGTGCTGCACGTCCCGCCGACGCGCCGCGGCGTCCTCGTGGTGGGGGACGGCGCGTCCAACGTCAAGCGGTACGTGGCGGCGGCGTCGATGGCCGGCTGGCCCGTGCTGGCCGAGCCGCACGGCAACGCCCGCTACGGCGACCACGCGCTGTCGTCGCATCATTTCCTGCTGGGCGTCCCGGAGTTCGTGGAGCGGCACCGCCCGGAGGTGGTGGTGACGCTGGGCAAGCCGGGGCTGTCGCGTCCGCTGCTGTCCCTGCTGCGCCGCGCCGAGGAGCACATCGTGCTGGCGCCGGATCTGGCGCACTGGCCCGACCCGGTCCGGTCGGCGACGCAGGTGGCGCCGGAGGTCGAGATCCCGGTGGTGTCGGGCGACGACGCGTGGCTGAAGTCGTGGCGCACCGCGGATCTGGCCGCCGCCGCGGCGGTGGACGGGGTGCTGGACTCGGTGCCGGAGGTGAGCGAGCCGCGGCTGGCGCGGGACCTGGTCGCGGCGCTGCCGGGCGGGTCGCTGCTGCTGGCGGCGGCGAGCATGCCGATCCGGGACCTGGACCAGGTGATGCGGCCGAGGCGCGGTATCCGGATCATGGCGAACCGGGGCGCGAGCGGCATCGACGGGCTGGTGTCGACGGCGATCGGCGCGGCGCTGGCGCACAGCGGCCGCTCGTTCGCGCTGCTCGGCGACCTGGCGTTCCTGCACGACCAGAACGGGCTGATCCTCGGCCCGCAGGACCGGCGCCCGGACCTGACGATCATCGTGGTGAACAACCGGGGCGGCGGGATCTTCTCGCTGCTGCCGCAGGCGGCGCTGGCCGACCCGTTCGAGCGGGTCTTCGGCACCCCCCACCAGGTGGACCTGGAGGCGCTCGCCGCCGCGCACGGCGTCCCGTACCGGCGCCTGGAGGCCGCCGCGGAGGTGCCGAAGGCGCTGGCGGGGGAGGGGCTGCGGATCGTGGAGGCCCGGACGGACCGGAACGCGAACGCCGCGCTGCACGCCGAGATGCGCAAGGCCGCCCACGCCGCCGTCCGCGAGGCCCTCACCTGACCGGTGCCCCAGGGACCGGCCGTCCGCCGGCTGCTCCTCTAACGCTTCACCCTTCAACTTACAATGTAAAGGCACTGGGCTGAAGCGGTCTCCGCTCATTCCAAACACACAAACCCCAGCAACGAGAACACCGACTGGGTGGTGGTCGAGGGGGAGTGGTCAGCTGAGGAAGCGGGTGCGGAGTGCGTCGGTGTCGTCGGCGGTCCAGCCGTGGCCGGACAACCAGCCGATCGTCCCGCCGAACTGCTCGTCGACCCGGGCGAGCAGCTTCTCCATGATCGCCGCGTGGGGGCGGTGGGAGTCGGCGGGCCGGGAGTCGAGATCGGCGGCGTAGGTGTCGCTGGCGCGCAGGCGGCGCAGGACGGCCTCCAGTCGTTCGCCGGTCTGGGCGTAGTCGGCGACGATCGCCTCGCGGGTGACGCCGGCGACGTCCAGGGCGAGGGCGCACACGACGCCGGTGCGGTCCTTGCCCGCGGCGCAGTGCACCAGGGACGCGCCGTCGGTGCGCGTCATGACGCGGAGGGCGGCGACGATGGAGTCGCCGCGGTCGTTGAGGTAGCCGAGGTAGTGCCCGGCCGGCCGGTCGGTCTCGGGGCCGCGCGCGGGGCGTTCCTGCCAGGGCAGTACCCGGTCGACGTCCACGGTGTCGGCGGCGACGTCGGTGTGGCGTCCGCCCTCGGGGAACAGCGACAGCTGGTGGACGGTGACCGCCGACACCCGTGTCAGCGGGCCCGCGCCTTCGAGGTGGACCTCGGCGTCGCTGCGCAGGTCGATGACGTTTTTGAGGCCGTAGTCGTCGAGGAGGAGCCGCACGTCGGCGACCGAGAGGTCCTGGAGGTTGTCCGAGCGCAGCACCCGCGCCCGGCGTGTCGTGCGCCCGTCGGCGGTGGGGAGCCCGCCCAGGTCACGGGCGTTGACCGCGCCGTCCAGTTCGATCCACCGCGTACCGTCGTCCATGGATTGTGAGCCTATATGGCTGCTGTGTCCCGTCTTCTGCTCAGGGTCCTGCTCTAGGCCGGGAGGGGCAGGCCGGGATGCGGCCGGGGGCGTAACCGGGACCTGGGAGCCAGTTCGCGGATGGCTCCGTAGCGGGGCGACCGATCGGTGTCACACTCCGTAGCCTTGAAATCAGTCGTTCCCCCTGTTCAGCGAATGGAGGCTTCATGCCCTCAACCCTGCACGCCCCGATCGTTCCGCCCGCCCCGCCGGGCCGGTCGGCCGGCAGCGACTTCGCGCCGCTGGCGCGGCGCGTCCGCGAGAGCGGGCTGCTGGACCGGCGTCCCGGCTACTACGTGCGGGCGATCGGGCTGAACCTGGCCGCCACTGCCGCGGTCTGGGGTGCGGTGGCCTGGGCGGGGGACAGCTGGTGGACGGTACTGCTCGGTGTCCCGCTGGCCGTCCTGGCGGCGCGGACCGGGTTCCTCGGCCATGACGCGGGGCACCGGCAGATCGCCCGCAGTGCACGGGGGAACCGGTGGCTGGGGCTGCTGCTGGGCAATCTGCTGCTCGGCATGGGGCACGGCTGGTGGAGCGACAAGCACAACCGGCATCACGCCAACCCCAATCACGTCGGGAAGGACCCCGACGTGGGCGAGGGGATCCTGGCGTGGACGGGTGAGCAGGCCGGGCGGCAGCGCGGTGTGCTGCGGTGGGTGGCGCGGCATCAGGCGGTGCTGTTCTTCCCGCTGCTGACGCTGGAGGGTCTGAACCTGAAGGTCGGCAGCCTGCTGTTCCTGCGGGGCCGGCGGCGGCGTGATCAGCTGGTCGAGGGCGGGCTGCTGGTCGCCCATGCGGTGGGGTATCTGGCGCTGGCGTTCACGTTGCTGCCCCCGGCGCAGGCGCTGGTGCTGGTGGCGGTGCAGCACGCGTTGTTCGGTGTGCATCTGGGGGCGGTGTTCGCGCCGAACCACAAGGGCATGGCGATGCCGGAGCCGGGGGAGCGGTGGGATCATCTGCGGAGGCAGGTGCTCACGTCGCGGAATGTGCGCGGTGGGCTGTTCACCGACTGGTTCATGGGCGGGTTGAACTACCAGATCGAGCATCATCTGTTCCCGAGCATGCCGCGGTGCAGTCTGCGGCGTGTGCGGCCGCTGGTGCGCGAGCATTGCGCGGAGGTGGGCGTCCCTTACGTGGAGACGGGTCTGGTGGCGTCGTACCGGCAGGCGCTGGGGCACATGCGTGAGGTGGGGGAGCCGCTGCGGTAGGGGCGGGCTATGCTCCGGCCATGCCGGAGGGTCATACCGTTCATCGTCTGGCCGCCGAGCATCAGCTGATGTTCGGCGGCCGTCGTGTTGCCGCGTCCAGTCCGCAGGGTCGTTTCGCCGATGGGGCGGCGTGGCTGGACGGGCGTGTTCTGGTGGCGGCGGATGCGCACGGTAAGCATTTGCTGCTGGGGTTCGATGATGAGCGGACGCTGCATGTTCATCTCGGCATCTATGGGCGGTTCGTGTTCGGGTCCGGGCCGGCGCCGGAGCCGGTCGGGGCGGTGCGGCTGCGGCTGGCGGGGGCGGGCGGGTATGCGGATCTGCGGGGGCCGAACACGTGTGAGCTGCTGGATCCGGGTGAGGTGAAGCTGCTGCGTGACCGGCTGGGTCCTGATCCGCTGCGCGGGGACGCCGATCCGGGTTCGGCGTGGCGGCGGGTGAGCCGTGCGCGGACGCCGATCGCGGTGCTGTTGATGGATCAGTCGGTGGTGGCGGGGCCGGGGAACATCTACCGGGCCGAGGTGCTGTTCCGGCAGGGGATCGATCCGCGGTTGCCGGGGCGCCGGGTGACGTGGGAGCAGTGGGTGGGGATCTGGGCGGATCTGGTGGTGTTGATGGCCGATGGGGTGCGGGACGGCCGGATCGACACGGTGCGTCCGGAGCATACGCCGGAGGCGATGGGGCGGCCGCCGCGGGTGGACGGTCATGGTGGTGAGGTGTACGTGTACCGGCGGGCGGGGCAGCCGTGCCTGGTGTGCGGGGTGGAGGTGCGGACGGTGGAGCTGGCGGGGCGGAATCTGTTCTGGTGTCCGGGTTGTCAGCCGTCCGCGGTGGGGGTTTAGGGTCCGGTCGTCGCGTCCTGTGCGGTGTTGTCGGTGAGGGTGGCGGGGAGCGGGGCGTCGTCGGTCTGCGGTCCGCGGTGGCGTGCGCGCTTGAGGCGCAGGCGCTCGGCGAGCGGCACGATCCCGCGTGCGAGGACGGGGCCGGTGACCGCGAGCATGAGGACGTAGGCGGCGGCGAGGGGGCCGAGGCTGGCGCTGATGCCTGCGCTGACGGCCAGGCCGGCGATGACGATGTTGAACTCGCCGCGGGGGACGAGTGCGGCGCCTGCGCGCAGGCGTCCGGTGGTGGCGACGCCGGCGCGGCGGGCGGCGATCCAGCCGCTGCCCATTTTGGTGATGACGCCCGTGACGGCCAGGAGTGCGGCGATGCCGAGGACGGGGGGCAGGTCGGCGGGGTCGGTGTGCAGGCCGAAGAAGACGAAGAACACGGCTGCGAAGAGGTCGCGGAGCGGTGCGAGGAGTTTCTGGGCGGTGTGGGCGAGGGGGCCGGACAGGGCGATTCCGACGAGGAAGGCTCCGACGGCGGCGGAGACCTGGAGTTGCTGGGCGATGCCGGCGACCAGGAGTGTGAGGCCGAGGACTTTGAGGAGGAGGACTTCTTCGCTGGGGGAGGACACGAATCGTTCGACGAGGGTGCCGTGTCTGAGTGCGATGAAGAGGATGACGGTGATGGTGGCGGCGGCGATGCCGAGTGCGGCGGCGCCGCCGAGGAGTCCTGCGCCGGCGAGCAGGGCGGTGAGGATGGGGAGGTAGGCGGCCATGACGAGGTCTTCGAAGACCAGGATGGACAGGATCGCGGGTGTTTCTTTGTTGCCGAGCCAGCCGAGGTCGCCGATGACTTTGGCGGTGATGCCGGAGGAGGTGACGTAGGTGATGCCGCCCATCGCGACGGCGGCGACGGGTCCCCAGCCGAGGATGAGTGCGACGGCGACGCCGGGGGCGGCGTTGAGGACGAGGTCGGCGAGTCCGACGGGTGCGGAGGTGCGCAGTGTTCCGACGAGTTCGGGGGCGGTGTATTCCAGGCCGAGGGTGAACAGGAGGAGGATGACGCCGACTTCGGCGCCGATGGAGACGAATTCCTCGCTGTCGGTGAGGGGGAGGATGCCGCCGGATCCGAAGGCGAGGCCGGCGATGAGGTAGAGGGGGATGGGGGAGATGGAGAAGCGGACGGACACGGCGCCGAGGAGTCCGAGGGCCAGGATGATCGCGCCGAGTTCGATGAGTTGTACGGCGGAGTGCATGTGGTTCAGCCGTTGGACAGTATCTGGGTGACGGCGACGGTGCCTTCGCCGGTGCCGACGGCGACGACGACGTCGCCGGCGTTGAACACGAAGTCGGGGCGTGGGCTGGCGATGACCTGCCCTTCGCGCACGACGGCGACGATGGAGGCGCCGGTGCGGGTGCGGCAGCGTGTTTCGGCGAGGGCGTGGCCGTCGTAGGGGGAGCCGGGGGTGATGGGGATCTTCTGGGTGACGAGGCCTTCGACCTGGCGGTGGAGTTCGGCGAGGTGTTCGACGACGCGGCCGGTGCCGAGGAGTTCGGCGATGGCGCTGGCCTCGTCGGCGGACAGGGCGACGGTGACGATGGAGCTGTCGGGGTCTTCTTTGTCGTAGACGACCAGGTCGCGGCGGCCGGTGCGGTGGGAGATGACGCCGAGTTGGCGGCCGCGTGCGGTGGTCATGATGTGCTGCAGGCCGATGCCGGGCAAAGCGGTCCGTTCGACGTCCACGGTGCTTCGTCCTCCGTCTGTGCGTGGCGTGGTCGTCCATGACCGTACATGGGGGGTGCCGGGTCTGTGACGTCGGGTGTTGTGTGTGATCGTCGCTGTTGGGGGGCGGGTCAGCCGTGGAGGGCGTATTGCATGGCGCGGAATTTGGTGCGTGCTTCGGCGAGTTCGGCGTCGGGGTCGGAGTCGGCGACGATGCCGCAGCCGGCGAACAGGCGTGCGCGGGTGCCGTCGATTTCGGCGCAGCGCAGGGCGATGCCCCATTCGCCGTCGCCGCGGGCGTCGACCCAGCCGACGGGGCCGGCGTAGCGGCCGCGGTCCATGCCTTCGAGTTCGCGGATGAGGTCCATGGCGATGTCGGTGGGGGTGCCGCAGACGGCGGGGGTGGGGTGCAGGGCGGCGACGACGTCGAGGACGGAGCGGTCGGCGGTGAGGCGTCCGTGGACGGGTGAGGCGAGGTGGGTGAGGTTGGGCAGGGTGAGCAGTTCGGGTTCGGCGGGGACGGTGAGGTCGGCGCAGAGGGGGGTGAGGGCGTCGCGGACCATGTCGGCGGCGTAGCGGTGTTCTTCGCGGTCTTTGGCGGAGGTGAACAGGTGCCGGGCGCGGGCGTGGTCGTCGGCGGGGCCGGTGCCTCGGGCGGTGGTGCCGGCCAGGACGAGGGATTCGATGTGGTCGCCGGTGCGGCGGATGAGGAGTTCGGGGGTGGCGCCGACGAGGCCGGCGCAGGAGAAGGTGTAACAGCCGGGGAACCGGTCGGCGAGGCGGCGCAGGAGGGCGCGGGCGTCGATGGGGGTGTCGGCGCGGACGTTGAGGTCGCGGGCGAGGACGACTTTGCCGAGGTGGCCTTGCCTGATGCGGTGGACGGCGGCGGCGACGGTGTCCTTCCAGGCGTGTTCGGGGAGTGCGCCGCCGCTCCATTGGAGGTGGCGTGGGGTGTGCGGGGGGTTGGTGTGGGTGTGGGGGTCGGTGTCGCCGCCGATGGTGGTGAGCCATGCTGTGCCGTCGCGGCGGCCGAGGACGCGGCGGGGGATGATGAGGGTGGAGTCGGGGGATTTGGGGTCGAATCCGAAGGAGCCGAAGGCGACGGGGCCGGTGCCGGGGACGGCGATGGGGTCGTCGACGGCTGCGGCGCCGAACAGTTCGCGGAGGAGGTGTTCGGCGGCGGTGAAGCGGTCGGTGCCGCCGGGGAGGGTGAGGCGGGCCGCTTCGCCCCAGCCGACGATTCCTTCGCCGTGGCGGATCCAGGCCAGTGCGGCGGGGTGGGGGAGCCGTGTGATGAGGTCGCCCGGGTCGGGGATCGGGACGGTGCGGACGGAGAGGCGGTCCGGTGCTGTCACGGCGAGCTTCACGCATGCCACTGTACGACAGATTTGAACCTGTTCAAACGGTGGGGGCGGGGTGTGCGTGAGGTGTGCGCCACACGGGCCGTGCCCGGTGGTGCCCGGCCGGTGGCGTCCGGGCCGGTGGCGTCTGGCGTTGCGGGGTGCCTGCCCCTGTGCCGGGTGCCCGGTGTGCACATGCCCGCCCGTCCCGGGGGCATGCGCGGGGCGCGGGTCCGGGTCGGGCGGGCATGGGCGGGGCTGACGGGGGTCAGCGGCCGCGGGCGGCTCCGGTGAGCTTCCACGCCGCGGGCAGCAGGCCCGCCGCCAGGAGGACCTTCAGCGCGTCGCCGGCCAGGAAGGGGGTGACGCCCAGGTCGAGGGCGCGGCCGAGGTCGATGTGCAGGGACGCCATGAGGTAGGGGACGCCGGCGGCGTACATGATGGCGGTTCCGGCGAGCATCGTGGCGATGGTGCGCAGGGGGGTGCGGTCGCCGCCGCGCTGTGCGAGGGCGCCGACGGCGGCCGCGGCGGCGACGAACCCGATGACGTATCCGAGGGTCGGTGCGCCGGTGCCGGATCCGGCGTCGGTGAACCAGGGCACGCCCGCCATCCCGGCCAGCAGGTAGACGATCATGCCGAGGCCGGCGCGGCCGAAGCCGAGCGCGGCGCCGGCCAGCAGCACCGCGAAGGTCTGCCCGGTGACCGGGACCGGTGTGCCGGGCAGCGGCACCGCGAGCTGCGCGGCGGCGCCGACGAACGCGGCGGCGCCGGCGACGAGGGCGGCGTCGCGGGCCAGGGAACCGGGCAGCAGGTCGCCCAGGACGGCGGGGCGCCGCTGGGCTGCGTGGGCAGTAGCCACAGATCCTCCCAAAAAGGTGTTGTCAGCCCGAAACCTAGCGAATGGGGTTTCCGGGTCGGTTCACGCGGGTCACCGCAACGGTCCGGAACGTGCGGCGGCGCGGCGGCGGGCGGCGGCTCTCGGAGCCGGGCGCGGCGGGTCGGGCGCGGCGGGTCAGGGGGAGGCGGGGCGGGGGCCGGCCGCGAGGTAGACGACGTCGGGTTCGCCGCGCGGGACCGGCACGGGCCGGGCGTGGACGCGGCTGAACCGGCCGCGCAGCAGCGTCTCGAACGCCGGTGCCGCGTTCGCGCTCCACACCGCGAGCGTGCCGCGCGGGGTGAGGCGCCGGGCGAGCAGGTCCAGGCCGGCGGCGGCGTACAGGCGGGCGTTGCCGGGCGTGACCGTCCATTGGGGGCCGTTGTCGATGTCCAGGCACAGTGCGTCGAACCGGCCGCCGCGGGGTGAGGCGAGGTAGTCGAGCAGGTCGGCGTGCTCGACGGTGACGCGGGGGTCGTCCAGCGCGCCGCGCGACCAGGGCCGCAGTTCGGCGGCGTGCCAGCCGATGACCTTGGGTTCGCGTTCGACGACGGTGACGTGCGCGACGCTCGGGAGGGTGAGGGCCTCGGCGAGGGAGAACCCGACGCCCAGGCCGCCGATCAGCAGCCGCGCCGGGCCGTCCAGGCCGGCGGCCGCGGCGCGGACCAGGAGCCGTTCGGACGCGCCGCCGCGGGTGTCCATCAGGAACACGCCGTTGCTGATGATCTCGTAGTGGTCGCCCGCGCGGCGCAGCACCAGTTCGCCGCCGGCGCCGTCGGCGCGTTCGACCACCACCGGTTCACCGGACGTCCCCGCGGCGCTGCCCATGCCCGCACCCTAGCCGCCGCGGCGGGCGGGTGCGGCGATCTTGGGTCTGGGCGGGTGCGGCCGGTGTCGGCTACGGTGCCGGTCATGCCCGATCTTCCCTCCTCCGGCGGCCTGCTGCCGGGGCGCCGCATCCTGGTCGTCGGCGCGGGGACGCGTCCCAGCGACGATCCGGCGGCGCCGGTCGGCAACGGCCGCGCCATCGCGATCACGGCGGCGCGGGAGGGCGCCCGGGTGGCGTGCGCCGACGTGGACGAGGACGCCGCCGGGCGGACCGCCGCGATGATCGCCGCCGAGGGCGGGGACGCGTGCGTCGCGGTCGCCGACGTCACCGACCCGGTGTCGTGCGACCGGGTGGTCACGCAGGCGGCCGAGCGGCTCGGCGGGCTGGACGGGGTGGTGTTCAACGCCGGGATCGGCGTCGGGTACGGGCTGGCGGGCACGGCGCTGGCCGACTGGGACCATGTCCTGCACGTCAACCTGCGCGCTCCGTTCCTGGTCGGCAAGGCCGCGATGCCGGCGCTGGAGGCCGGTGCGGCGATGGTGTTCATCGGGTCGCTGGCGGGGACCAAGCCGGGGTCGCGGTCGCCGTCCTATGACGCGTCCAAGGCGGGCCTGACGGGGCTGGTGAGGCACATCGCCGCGGAGGGCGCGCCGCGGGGCGTCCGCGCGAACGTCGTGGCGCCCGGCCTCATCGACACCGTGATGGGGCGTGCCGCGTCGGCGGGCAACGAGGGCCGTGACCGCGCCGCCGGGCTGATCCCGATGCGGCGGCAGGGGACCGCGTGGGAGGTCGCCGACGTGGCGGTGTTCCTGATGTCGGACCGCGCGTCGTATGTGACCGGTCAGGTCGTCCACGTCGACGGCGGCCTGTCGACGCTGCGCTGAGGCCCCCGGCGCCGGGGGCCTGGCGCCGGGACCCCGAGAGCGGGTGACGGGCGGGGCGCGGCGGCCCTACCGTGGACGGTCGTGGACGATCACGTGCGGCTGCGGCCGATCGCCGAGGACGACCTGGAGTTCTTCGAGCGCCTGCGCACCGATCCGGATCTGTGCGGCCCGTTCCTGTGGGAGGGGTGGCGCGATCCGCGGCGGTTCCGGCGGCGGTGGGAGCAGGACGGCTGGCTGGGCGAGGACACCGGCAACCTGCTGGTCGTCGCCGGCGGCGACCGGCTGGGCATGGTGTCCTACCGGCGCGTTCCCACCGCCGGGGCGGTGTGGTGCTGGAGCATCGGGATCTCGCTGATGCCCGAGGCGCGCGGGCGCGGCGCCGGGACCCGCGCGCAGCGGCTCCTGGCCGAGTACCTGTTCGCGCACAGTCCCGTCCACCGGATCCAGGCCGAGACCGACGTCGCCAACGTCGCCGAGCAGCGCGCCCTGGAGAAGGCCGGGTTCACCCGCGAGGGCGTCATGCGCGGCTACAGCTTCCTCGGCGGCCGGTACCACGACGAGGTGCTGTACAGCGTGCTGCGCGGGGAGTTCGACGGCGTGTCCGGCGGCGGGTCCGGCGGCGGCGCCTAGCCGGGCGCGGCCGGGAACACCTCTTCCCGTCCGGCGGTTACCGTGTAACCATGTAATCATCCGGGAGGTGCGATGATCCCCGATCCCCAGGACGGCGGCCCGCCGCTGGACGCCTACTCCCGTGTCGTGTCCGCCGTCGCCCGCGAGCTGACCCCGCGCGTGGCCGCGCTGCGCGTGCGGCACCGGCGGGGCGAGGGCACCGGATCGGCGGTGGCGTTCACCGGCGACGGGTTCCTGCTCACCAACGCCCACGTCGTCGGCGCCGCGTCCGGCGGGCAGGCCGCGTTCTCCGGCGGCGCGGCCGGCGCGTTCACCGTCGTCGGCACCGACCCCCTGTCGGACCTGGCCGTCGTCCGCGCCGACGGCCCCGTCCCCGACCCGGTCACCCTCGGCGACAGCGACGCCCTGGTCGTCGGGCAGCTCGTCGTCGCCGTCGGCAACCCCCTCGGCCTCACCGGATCGGTCACCGCCGGGGTGGTGTCGGCCCTGGGCCGGTCCCTGCCCGCCTCGCAGCCCACCCGCAACGGAACCGCCGTCCGCGTCATCGAGGACGTCATCCAGACCGACGCCGCCCTCAACCCCGGCAACTCCGGCGGCGCGCTCGCCGACGCCCACGGCCGCGTCGTCGGCGTCAGCACCGCCGTCGCCGGGATCGGGCTCGGCCTGGCCGTCCCCATCAACGCCACCACCCGCCGCATCATCGGCGCCCTCATCCGCGACGGCCGCGTCCGCCGCGCGTTCCTCGGCCTGGCCGCCGCGCCCGTCCCCGTCCCGTCGACGCTGCGCGCCCGCACCGGGCAGGACGAGGCGCTGCGCGTCGCCGAGGTCGTGCCCGCCAGCCCCGCCGACCGGGCCGGGCTGCGCCGCGGCGACCTGGTCCTGACCGCGGGCGGGAACCCGGTCTCGCACGCCCAGTCCCTGCAGAAGCTCATGTTCGCCGAGGCGATCGGGCGTCCCCTGCCCATCACCGTGCTGCGCAACGGCGCCATGGTCGACGTCATCGCCGAACCCCTCGAACTCGACGCCGAGCACGCCTAACCGCGCGCCCGGGCGCCGGCCGGCGGGCGGGGCCGGCGGGCGGGGTCAGCGGCCGCGGAACGTGGCGCGGTAGGCGGTGGGGGACACCCCGGCCGCCGCCTGCAGATGCGACCGCAGCGACGCCGCCGTCCCGAACCCCGCGCGCGCCGCGACCGCGTCGACCGGCAGGTCGGTCTCCTCCAGCAGCCGCCGCGCCCGCTCGACCCGCTGCGCGGCCAGCCACACCTGCGGCGACACGCCCGTCTCCTGCCGGAACCGGCGCGTGAACGTCCGCACGCTCATCGACTCGCGCGCCGCCAGCCGCGCCAGCGTCACCGGCCGGTCCAGATGCTCCAGCGCCCACGCCCGCGCCGCCGCCGTCGAGGAGTCGCGCGGCGCGGGCACCGGCCGCGCGATGAACTGCGCCTGCCCGCCGTCGCGGTGCGGCGGCACCACCGTGCGGCGCGCCACGTCCCCCGCCACCGCCGCGCCGTGATCACGGCGGATCATGTGCAGGCACAGGTCGATGCCCGCCGCCTCCCCGGCCGAGGTGAGCACGTCGCCCTCGTCGGCGTACAGGACCGCCGCGTCCACCCGCACCCCCGGGAACCGCGCGGCGAACCGGTCGCACGACAGCCAGTGCGTCGTCGCCCGCCGCCCCTCCAGCAGCCCCGCCGCCGCCAGCACGAACGCGCCCGTGCAGATCGAGGCGACCCGCGCGCCCCGCGCCCGCGCCGCCACCAGCGCCGCCGGGACCGGCCCGCCGCCCGGGCACGCCTCGTCCAGCACGTGCGACGCCGGCACGATCACCGTGTCCGCCTCGGCCACCGCCGCCAGCCCGTGCGGCACCGCCACCGCGAAATCGGCGTCGGTGGCCACCGCCCCGGGCCGCACCGCGCACGACACCACCTCGTACAGCGGCGCGCCGCCCGCCGACCGCGCGTTCCCGAACAGCTGGTGGACGATCCCCAGCTCCATCGGCAGCACACCCTCGCGCACCAGCACCGCCACCCGGTGCCCGCCGCCCGCGAACACCCCGCCCCCGGACACCCCGCCCGCGAAGACCCGGCCCGCCGTCATGGCCCGATCCTTGCACACCATGGCCGACCGGCCACTCGCGGCCGGCCCGCCCGCCCCGGCAGCATCGAAGGCCCGCGGCACACCGAAAGGAGAAAACCGGCATGAACGTCCTGTGGGTCTTCGCGCACCCCGAGCCGCGCTCGCTCAACGGCGCCCTCCGCGACCACGGCGCCGCCACCCTGCGGCGCCTGGGCCACCGCGTCCGCCACTCCGACCTGTACGCCATGGGCTGGAACCCGGTCGTCGGGCCCGCCGACTTCGGCCACGACCCCGGCGGCCGCCTCATCGTCGGCGCCGCGTCCGAACGCGCCCGGGCCGCCGGCGGCCTGGCCCCCGACATCCGCGCCGAACAGGAGAAGATCACCTGGGCGGACGCCGTCGTCGTGCAGTTCCCGCTGTGGTGGTTCGGGATGCCCGCCATCCTCAAGGGCTGGTTCGACCGCGTCTTCGTCCAGGGGTTCGCGTTCGGCGTCACCGACGGCGACGGCCGCACCCTGCGCTACGGCGACGGCGGCCTGGCCGGCCGCCGCGCCCTGGTCGTCACCACCGCCGGCGCCCGCGCCACCGGCCTGGGCCCCCGCGGCGTCCACGGCCACGCCGACGACGTCCTGTTCCCCCTCCTGCACGGCACCCTGTTCTACACCGGCATGGACGTCCTGCCGCCCCTGGTCGTCCCCGGCGCCGACCGCGCCGGGCCCGCCGCCCACGCCGCCGCCGAGGCCGCCCTCGACGAGCGCCTGCGCGCCCTGCCCACCGCCGCGCCCCTGCCGTACCGCGCCGAACTCGGCGGCGACTACGACGCCGACCTGGTCCTGCGCCCCCACCTGGCCCCCGCCCGCACCGGCCTCACCGTCCACCGCACCGACACCCCCGCGTCGGGGACCCAGGCGGCCGATTCCGGCGCCGCCCGGCCCGATGCAGCCGCCTGACCTGCGGGGCGGGCACTCGAGATGATCCCGTCGGCGATGATGTCCCCGGTCCCGGTGGTGACGATGTGCAGCGGAACCCTCGACCCCAGTGCGGTGAGGGACGCGATGCCCAGCGGTGCGTCGCTCTTCAGCGCGATCCCCTCGATGGACGTCTTCCGGGTGATGGCCGGGCCGGCGATGTGGAACAGCCGCAATCGCTCCCGCAGGCCGCCCGTGAGCCGGACCACCGTCACCGGCAGATTGGCGGGAGTGCGCGGACCTTCGCGCACCGCCCGGAAGCCGAAATGGGACAGGCAATCAGTGATCATGTGGAGGATCCGCGGATCGGAATTGGTGATCCTCAAGATCCCCCTGCTGCATGATCCTTCTGCGTCGAACACCCCGGCCAGGAAACCCTTGCGCCACTCGGGCGGGACCGGTGAAGGCCACCGGATCAGGTCCTCGACCCGTGCGACGGCGGCCGCGCTCTGTGCGCGTATGGCCTTCACCTCCCTTCGCGCAGCCGTCGCCTCGGAGAAGAGGAACTCCTGGGTGACGACGCCGAAGCCGGTGAGATACCGGCGACTTCGCTCCAGCGCCTCAAAGTCGGCCAAGGCCAGCCGGAAGCGGTGCAGGACGGTACTGGGCGCGTTCGACGGGCCCTGAGGATAATGACCGATCTGCCCATCTCCTCGTATCATTCCGCACAGGTAGCCCCGGCGGTAATCGAGGTCGTCCTGGGGGCCGGCAGCGAACCGGCCCACTCCCATCAAGCTGTTGTTCGGTGTGAGATGCGGCCGCCTGCCGGCGCCCTGCTCGGTTCCGGTGACGTACTTCCAGCCGCGCTCGCTGAGCAGGCTCTGATCCTCGCCGGCGATGAGGCGGGTGCCGTCCTGCAGAACGATCAGATGCGCGGGGCCGTGGACCCGCCGGTGCTCCACGACCTCCGTGATCACGTACCGGCGGTAGCGGCCGTCCATGCGGGAACCGTAGACGCGGTCGGCGGCGCGCAACGCGTGAACGGGGCGGGTGCGGCCGTCGGTCATGAGTACCGGCGTCTGCCCGCCCATACCCGCCTCGCGCCGCTGGCGGTTCTCGCGCACAGGCAACTCCTTTGAACACGGTTGCGAGTCTCTTCGTCACAGAGAGTCTTGAACATGTGTTCGAAGATCGCAACCGGCGGGGGACAAAGGGGCCGGGCGGGCATGACGCGGGCGTCGTCGTTTCGTACGCAGCATCCCGCCGCGTGGGCGACAATGGGCGCGCTATGTGGCGATCCAAGATCAGACTTGCGGCGGCGGCACTCACGGCGGCGATGTCGGCGGGGGCGCTGGCCGGCTGCGGCATCCCCGCCCTCGGCGGCACCGACGAACGCGGCGCCGCCGCACGCGCGCCCGTCCCGCCCGGCGCGGACGCCGAATGCGCCGGCGTGCCCGCGCCGGACGGCGCCAAGGCGCGGCAGCTGCGCGGCATGTGGATCGCCACCGTCGGCGGCATCGACTGGCCCAAGGGCGCCGGCCGCTCCGCCGCCGAGCAGAAGAAGGAGTTCACCCGGCTCCTGGACACCGCCCGGCAGATGAACATGAACGCGGTGTTCGTGCAGATCCGCCCCAACTCCGACGCGTTCTACGACTCGCCCCTCGAGCCGTGGTCGCAGTGGATCACCGGCACGCAGGGCAAGGACCCCGGCTACGACGTCCTGGCGTTCATGCTCAAGGAGGCGCACGCCCGCAACCTGGAGTTCCACGCCTGGTTCAACCCCTACCGCGTCTCCCGCGACGACGACCTGAAGAAACTGTCGGACAAGAGCCCGGCCCGGCGGCACCCCGAATGGGTCCGCAAGTACGGCGACGGCCTGTGGTACGACCCGGGCATCCCGCAGGTGCGGGAACTGGCCACCAAGGCCGTCATGGACGTCGTCGGCAAGTACGACATCGACGCCGTCCACTTCGACGACTACTTCTACCCCTACCCCGAGGGCGGCGAGTTCCCCGACCAGGCCACCTACAAGGCCCGCGGTGCCGGGATGGACAAGGACGACTGGCGGCGCCGCAACGTCGACCTCCTCGTCGAGGACCTGTCCCGCCGCATCCACGAGGCCAAGCCCTGGGTGCGGTTCGGCATCAGCCCGTTCGGGGTGTGGCGCAACAAGTCCAGCGACCCCGCCGGATCCGACACCCGCGCCCTGCAGAGCTACGACGACGTCTACGCCGACACCCGCAAATGGATCAAGAAGGGGTGGCTCGACTACGTCACCCCCCAGCTGTACTGGCCCATCGGCGACTCCCGCGCCGACTACGCCGAACTCGTCGCCTGGTGGGCCGAGCAGGTCAAGGGCACCGACGTGCACCTGACCATCGGGCAGGGCGCCTACCGCGTCGGCGCCGACTCCGCCTGGAAGGACCCCGCCGAACTGTCGCGGCACCTCACCCTCAACGCCAAATACCCGCAGGTGAACGGCGACGTGTTCTTCAGCGCCTCCGACATCGCCGAAAACCGCCGCGGATTCGCCCAGCGGCTCCGCGACGACCACTACGCCCGCCCCGCCCTGCGGCCCGCCGCGGCCGGCGGCAAGGCGCCGCCGCCCGTCCAGGACACCGCCGCCCGGCCGCACGGCGACGGCGACGTGAAGGTCACCTGGCGGCCCTCCGAGGGCGCCGCCGCCTACGCCGTCTACCGCGTGGACGGCGAACGCGCCGCCTGCGCGCCCGTCGACCCCGCCCACCTCATCGCCGCCGTCCGCGGCGGCGGCATCATCGACCCGTCCGCCGAACCCGGCCGCACCTACACCTACTACGTCACCGCCCTGGACCGCCTCCACCACCAGAGCGCCCCCGCACGCGGCGTGACGGTCACCGCCCCGAAGGGATAATGATCATGCTCCGTGGGGAAGAACCAGACACCTGACCCCCCGGAGGTATGAGCATGGCGCTGTCGATGGAGGAGCAGCGGATCCTCACGCAGATCGAGGTCCGCCTGAGCGAGGACGACCCGAGGCTGGCCCATCGCCTCGCACGGCTCGGCACACCCCGCCGCCGCCGCGCCCGCGTCGTCGTCCTCGCCGCGGCCGCCGTCATCATCGTCCTCGCCGCGATCGGCGCCGCGATCGCGGCGGCCGCACTATGACCACCCCACCCGTGACCACCCCACCGTGACACCGGCCCCGGCACCCCGCCGCACACACCGCCCCCGCGCACCCGGCGGCGGCCCCTGACCGCGGCCGGACGCCCCGCCCCGCCCCGGACACCACGGCCCCGCCGACGCGCGAACGCCGAGGCCCCGGCGAGAAGAACCTCGCCGGGGCCTCGGCGTTCATGCCGGTGTGGTGGTCGCCTCACGGCGAAAGGCACAACGAAGCTCCAGCCCGGACCGCATGGGACCGGCGGTATTCCCCGAAGGCGTCAGGTAGAGCCCGGGGGACACATGCCACACCGACCCGTCCACTGTAACGGCTCCACGCGACTGCCTCCTCCACCGCACCCCCATGTGCCGATCACCTCACCCGCGGGTGAGGGTTCCCTGAACCCGTGCACCACCCCCGCCGGCGGCGCGTCCCTGAACATGAGCGAACGCGGGAAACGCCGGGGGACCGCGGCCGCGCCGGCACGGGGACAAGCCGGCCCGGGCGCACCACCGCCCCCGGCCGAGCCGGGACGGCCGGCCCGCGCGACCCGGCACAGGTGAGGAGACGGGGCAGTGACCACCACGGGGACCACCACCGCACAGGCGGCGGCGACGACGACCGAGCCCGGCGCGGAGGACACGGAGGACGCGGCGGACGCGGCGGCGACCGGAGCCGAATGGGAACTGGCCGCCGAATCGCGGGCCGCGTCCCGCGCCCGCGCCCTCACCGCCCGGACGCTGAGCGAATGGCGCGTCACCGACCCCGGCGACGTCGTCCTCATGGTCGACGAACTGGTCACCAACGCCGTCGTGCACGGCGCCGGGCCCGTCCGGCTCGCCCTGCGCCTGGACGGCCGCCGCCTGCTCGCCGAAGTCGGCGACGCGAACCCGGCCCCGCCCGCCGCGCCCGCCGAGCCGGCCGTCCTGGACTGGTCCGAGGCCGGGCGCGGGCTCCTGCTGGTCGCCGCGCTGGCCGCCGAACACGGCACCCGCCCGGACGCGGGCGGCAAGACCGTCTGGTTCACCCGCCTGCTGAACCCGCCCGGCGGCCAACGGTCCGCCGCGCCCTGACGCGCACCCGCCCGGTCACGCCTGCAGGGGGCAGCGGTCGACGATCCAGACCTCCTCGTCGCCGCCCCCCGGCGCCGGCGGCGGCTCATCGCTCAGGCGGTCCAGATGCCACTCGATGTGGGCGAGCGGGCCGCGCCACCCCGCCAGCAGGTCCGCCAGCGGACGCGGCGGCCCCGGCGGGCCGTAGGGGCGCGGATCGGGCAGCTCGGCCTCCCACAGCGCGTCGTCGCAGCCCGCCGCCCAGTGCCCCACCGCCTCCAGCACCTCCTGCAGATCACGGGCCAGGTCGCCCAGGGACCGCAACGCCATCGCGTCCTGGATCATCCGTTCCCGCGCGTCGAAGGGCATCTCCCGGCCGAAACCCTCCGGGAAGCGCGGCGGGCGGCCCTCCAGGACCGGCTCTTCACCCGTCGCCGCCGCGCGGACCGCCGCCGCCTGCCACCGCGTCCACTCCGCCAGATGCCCCAGCACGCCCCGCAGCGCGGCGCCGCCCGTCCCGCCGCGGACCTCCGCCGCGGCGTCGCGCAGCCGGGACCGCACGAACTCCAGCCGGTCCAGCGTCCACGCCCGCGCCCGCGCCGCGCCCGCCGGGCCGCGCGGCCCCGGCTCGGCCGGGGGACGCGGCATCGGCACCCGCAGCGCCGCCAGAAGCGCGTCCAGGTCGCGGACCTCCGCGCCCCGCCCCGACAGGAACGCCGCGCCGATCCGGTCCAGCCGGAACATCCGCGGCCCGTCCCGCATCCGGCACCACCCCACCAGGTACTCCCCGTAGGGGGCCAGGACCAGGCCGTGCGCCTCCACGTCGCGGAAGCTGCGCGACCCCGCCTGGTCGGTGTAGGCGAGCCGGACGACGCGGCGGGTCCTAACGGCCTCGGCCAGCGTGTCGTGCACCGGGCCCGTCAGCGACCCCGCCTCGCTCAGCGCGGCCGGCTCCGGCTCGCCGGCCAGCACGAACCCGCGGCCCTTCTGCGCCCGCACCGGCAGCCCGCCGTGCGCCAGCAGCTCCAGGTCGCGGCGGACGGTCCGCTCGCTGACCCGCAGCCGCGCCGCGAGCGCGGCCGGGTCCAGCGGCTCGGGGGAGGCCGCGCGCAACTCCGCGACGAGCGCCAGCAGCCGGTCAACGCGATCCACACCCCCATCGTGACCCCGCCCACCGACATTCCGCCGCCGCGCAGGGCCCCAGATCGCCCGCAGGCAAGGCGAATCGACCCCCCGCGCCCACCCCGGCCCCGCCCGGGGCCGCGGCCGAGCAGAAACATGACCAGGCAGAAACACGGCCGGGCGCCGGCTGAGCGGGCGCGCGTGGTCCGGGAGGGGGTGGTCAGCGGCCCGACAGTTCCGCGGCCAGGCCCTCGAAATCGGCGGCCGTCAGCGACAGGGCGCTCCCGATCGCCTGCGTGGCCTCCGCGCTGCCCAGATGCCGCGTCGCGGCCCGGTCCAGGTAGGCCTCCACCAGCCGCGCGCCGGTCAGGCGGCCCCGCGCGCGCAGCGTCCCCACGTCGCGGTTCACCACCGCCCAGGCGTCCGAGCCCAGCCGCAGGCGGCGTTCCTCGGCCAGCAGCCCCACCAGCGCCGAACGCGCCTCGGGGGCGTCCAGGTCCGGCAGCCGCACGGCCCGCAGGTCGGTCACCAGCTCCGGCGACGCCGCCGACAGCTCCCCGACCCGGTCCGGCTCGCACGTCGCCAGCAGCGCGGTGTCGTTGACGCCCTCCAGCCTCGCCCGGTACAGCACCGACGCGTACGCCGGGCCCTGCGCCTCGTCGAGGATCAGGCCGTCCAGGCCGTCCAGGAGCAGGACGTGGCCCGCGTGCTCGTCCAGGACCGCGCGCAGCCCGTCGGGGCCGTGCTCGCGCAGGTCCTCGGCGTGGGCGCCGCGGACCTCGCCGCTGGAGGCCTCCACCTCCGCCAGCGCCGCCGCGACCATCCGCGCCAGTCGCCGCTGCCCGCTGGACGGCGCCCCGATCAGCAGCAGCGCCGGCGCCGACGCGCTGGACACCTCCTGCCCGCGCAGCCGACGCGCCCACTTGCCGCGCCGCCGCACCTCGGTCACCACCCGCTCGATGTCGTCGGCGCCGCACAGGAACCGGATCCCGTACGCCTCGGCGATCTGCGGGCTGTGCTCGGGGACGGGCGCCGGAGGCATCGGCGGCGGCGGCTCGGGCACCGGCGCCGGCGGCGGAGGCAGGTCCGCCTGCGGAGCGGGACCCGGCGGCGGTGCGGCGGGCGGCGCCGCGGGGGCGTCGGCGCCGGGCCACGCGGGACCGGGATCGAGCTGGGTGCGGAACGCGTCGGTGTCCAGCTGCGTGTGCTGCGGCTCCGGCGGCCACACCGGCTCCGCCGATGACCCGGACTCCGCGGGCGGCGCAGGCGGGGGCGGCGGCATGGGCGGCGGGGACGCGAAGGCGCCGTCGGCGGTCGTCGCGTCCGGCGGCGGCCACCCCGCCGCCGGCGGCTCGGGAGCGGGCGCGGCGGGCGGCGCGGCAGGCGGGGCTCCCGGCTCGAACGGATCCGGCGCGGAAGAAGGGGGAGAGGGGGCCTGCGGCGCCGGCCGCTCGTGATGCGCCTGCGGCGGCCCCGGGAAGGGGGGCGGCGACACCGGCGGTGCGGGCTGCTCGTGATGCGCCTGCGGCGGCCCCGGGAAGGGGGGCGGCGACACCGGCGGGGACACCGGCGGCGCCGGTGCCGGCACCGGCGGTGCGGGCCGCTCCGGCGGGGGCTGTGCGGATGCGGGCGGTTCCGGCGCGGCCGGGGGCGGCACCGGAGCGGCGGGGGGCGGGGCCGGCGCCACCGCGGGCGGCGGGCCCGGCGCGTCCTGCGCCGGCTCGGGCACCGGCGCCACCGGGCGGTCGGCGCGTTCGGCGGCCATGTGGGCGCGGGCGGCCTTGATGATGTCCCACGCCGACAGCTCGTCGGTCGACGGCGGGGTGTGCATCGCCGGGGACGTCAGCTCCGCCGCGGCCGCCTGCGGCACCGCGAAACCGGTCGCCGGCGGCGGAACCTGCGCCAGCCGGCACCACGTCAGCCCCAGCGTGTAGGTGGTGGACAGCAGCGCGGCCAGCGCGTCGGCGTCGTCGGTGCGCAGCGCGTCCGGCAGCCGCCCGTCGCGCGGCCACAGCGACCGCAGCGGGTTGGCCGGGTCGCCCAGCACCGCCTGCAGGGTGCGGGCGCTGTCGGTGTCCAGCCAGCGCTGCAGCGCCGGCAGCGCGCCCGGCGCGGCCTGCAGGTCGGCGGCCAGCACCGCGATCCCGGCGCGGCGCACCTCGTCGTGGCCGCGGCCCGGCGCCGCGGGGCGCGGGCCGGTCAGCCCGGCGACGATCTGCTGCAGGTCGTACAGGGCCAGGCGCAGGTACTCGCCGGGCGCGGTGTCGCGGACCATCGGCGTGGCGAACTCGGCGGGGCAGCGGCGCCGCCATTCCTGCAGGATCGCCTCGGGCCCGTACCGGACGGTGGCCATGTCCTGGTTGACCATCCGCAGCGACGCCGCCGTCACCGCGGCCAGGGCGTCGGCGCCGGGACGGAACCGGGGATCGGCCTGCAGCCCGGCGGCGACCTCGTACATGACGCGGGCGATGTGGGCGGCGCCGCCGCCGTCGCCGGCGCCCAGGCGGTGGATGTAGTAGCCGGCCAGGGTGGCGAAGTCGGGCGGCATCATCCAGTGCAGCTGGTCGGCCGAGGTGGTCAGGAACGGGATGAACGACTCGATCAGCGGATGCTCGGTCAGCACCACCGGGGACCCGGCGCACCACAGCAGCGCGCCCCACGCGGCGGCGACGGTGCTGGGCGTCCCGGGCTGGAACATGGGGTCGCGCTGGGCGAACTGCTGCGGGTTGACCGCGAGCGCGGTGGTGAGGGCCTGGGAGATGCGCGCCACGACCGCGGTGTCGGGCACGGGGCCCAGGAACCCCAGCGGCGCGACGCGTCCGGCGGACAGGTCCGGGCCGGTGGGGAACAGCTGCGGCGGGACGGGCGGGGTCCCGGCGCCGGGCGGTGCGGGCACCGCGACGCGGCGGTCCTCGAACGCGGCGGGGGGAGGGCAGGGATGCCAGGCGCCGTCCAGGCCGCACCGGTACCAGCGGCCCCACGCCCCGTACAGCCACCATTCGCCCGCGCCCCACAGCATCCGCGCGGCGATCTGGCCGGCGCGGTCGGCGGGCTGGGCGGTCTGCCACCAGGGGGACGCCACCAGCTCGCGCACGTTGCCCTCGACCGACGCGAACAGGTCCCCGCTCGGCCCGCCTCCGGTTCCGCCGGGCCCCGCCCCGGCCGCCTGCCAGCTCATTCGGCGAATAGTAGTCCCACCGGGCGCCGCGTCCGGCATCGCCGCAGTCACGGCCCCGCAACCCCCCGGCGGGCGGGTTCCCCGCCATCGACGTGTAAGGAGTGTTATGGCACCATGCTCATTAGCCTGCGCGGGCGGGTGAACGGATCGGCGGACGGTGCGGCGCGTGCGCGCGCGGGGGTGAGCGGTGGGTGCGGCGGACGGGGCGGCGCGGACCCGCGCCTGGGGCGTGGGCCTGGTGCTGGTGTCGTCGGTGTGCTTCGGCGCGTCCGGCCCGTTCGGCAAGGCCCTCATCGAGGCCGGGCTCGGGCCCCTGCAGGCGGTGTGGCTGCGGATCGCGACGGCCGCGCTGGTCCTGGTCCCGGTCACGGTGGTCCTGCGGGGACGGTCGGCCGCGCGCGGCCTGCGCCCCCACGCGGGCCGCCTGGTCCTCTACGGGCTGACGGGCGTGGCGGGCTGCCAGGCGCTGTACTTCGTGGCCGCGTCGCGGCTGCCGGTCGGCGTGGCGATCCTGCTGGAGTTCAGCGGCCCGGTGATCGTGCTGGCGTGGCTGCGGCTGGTGCGCCGCGTCCCGGTGCACCGCACCGCCGCCGCCGGCGTCGCGGTCGCGATGACCGGGCTGGCGATGGTCGTGCAGGTGTGGGCGGGCCTGTCGCTGGACCCGCTCGGCCTGGCCGCCGGGTTCGGCGCCGCCGCGTGCCAGGCCGCCTACTTCCTCATCGTCGACCGCCTCGCCGGGCAGGTCGACCCCCTGGTCATCACCGCGTCCGGCACCGCCGTCGCCGCCGCCGCGCTCACCGCCCTCGCCGCGCCGTGGGCGCTGCCGTGGGAGGTGCTGCCCGCGCCGGTCCCCGTCGCCGGGTTCGCCGCGCCCGGCTGGACGCTCGTCGCCTGGATCGGCGTCGTCAGCACCGTCGTGGCCTACCTCACCGGCGTCGCCGGGCTGCAGCGGCTCCCGGCGCAGGTCGGCGGCGCGATCTGCTACACCGAGGCCGTCGCCGCCGCCCTCATCGCCTGGGCCGTGCTCGGCGAGCGCCTCACCCCCGCGCAGATGCTCGGCGGCGTCATCGTCCTGACCGGCGCCTACCTCGCCCAGCGCGCCGCCGCCGCCCGCCCCGCCGACCTGCCCGCCGGTGTGCGCGGCGGCGCCGGGCCGGACGCGGGGCAGGGGTTCCCGCCGCGGAGCGGACACGAACCCGGCACCACCGCCGTGACCGGGGCCGAGGCGTAGCGGCGCCGAACACGGAGGTTGGGCGAACACGGATCGAGCCGGACACGGGGTGCCGCCGGGCGGAAGGCGGCGGGGCGGGGCCGGGGCGCCGGAAAATGAGTGTCGGGGCGCTCCCGATCATTCCTACACTCCATGATTGCGGAGGCGAACAATCATGGACACCCCCACGCTCCTTGCCCACCTGAACGACCACGACACCCCCCTCACCCTGCCCAGGGGCGGCACCCTGCGCTGGGACGACGCCGCCCTGCACCGCGCCGCCCACACCCTCGACGCCGAGGGCTACGCGCTGCTCGGCCTCGCGCCCGGCGTGCGGCCCTGGCAGCGCGCCCGCGTGCTGCTGCAGATCCTCGCCGCCACCCAGGCCGGGCTGGACGAGCGCACCCGCGCCGTGCAGGCCCGCGTCGCGCGCGTCCTGACCCTCGCCCTGCCGCCCGCGCACGTCATCACCGTCCTGCTCGCGCTGCGGCGGCTGCGCGCCAACCACAAGCACACCACCCGCACCGCGCTGCGGTTCGTGCTGGAGCACCCCGACGCCGACGCGCTCATCGCCGCGCGCCGCCCCGCCCTGGTCGACTGCTTCGAGCACGCCCTGGGCAAGGCCGCCGCCCGCGGCTGCGCCCGCCGCATCGCCGGCGGCGACACCGCCTCGGACTACCTGCGGCGGCGCCTGCTGCGGTTCCTCACCGACCCCGCCGCCGCGCCCGCCCGCGTCCGCGCCCTCTACCGCGAGGCGCCACGGGCGGGCGAGCGGGCGGTGCCGGACGAGCCGGTACTGCGCGTCGACGCCGCGCGCGAGCGTCCCCCCACCATCACCGCCACCAACCGCGGCGACATCGCCGCGACCCTCGTCCACCTGTACCGGGGCGGCCCCGCCGAGGACCTGTACGCCGCGCTCGGCCGCTACGTCGACGCCGCCGCGGCGGAGTTCCCCCGCTTCGAGGGGACCGTCGCACTCGTCCAGGACGCCTCGGCGTCCATGCGCGGCTACGGCGACCGCGAATGGGCGGTGCTGTCGCAGGCCGCCGCGCTGCGGATGGTGCTGTCGCAGGTGTGCGCGCGGCTGGAGGTCGTCGAGGTCGGCGGCGACGAACGCGCCCCGCGCGGCGCGACCGACCTGGCCACCGGCGTCCTGGACGCCCTCGGCGCCGACCCCGACCTGATCGCCGTCGTCTCCGACGGCTACGAGAACGTCTTCCCCGGCGACCTGGCCCGCGTCGTGGCGACCCTGCCGCACGCCGGCATCACCACCCCGGTGGTGTTCTGCCACGCCCTGTTCACCGGCAGCGACGACCTGGCGCTGCGGCGCCCCGCCCCGTCCCTGCCCGAGCGCGGGTTCTGGCACCAGGACGACTTCGCCGAACTCCTCCCCTGGATGTTCGGGCACTGCGACGCCGGCGCGCCCTGGCTGCGCGCGGCCCTGCACGCCCGCCTGGACGTCCTGGACCGGCGGGCCGACGGCCTGACCGCCGGCCTGGCCGCCTGACCCGCCGCGCGACCCGCCGCCCTGACCGCCGGTGCGCGCGGGCGGCCCGCCGAGCCGGGCCGCCCGCCCGCGCCGCATGAACGGAAAGGAGCACCGCATGACCCAGATGACGGCGCTCGACACCCTCGTCCCCGGCCCGCTCAGCCTGGCCGGGCACCGCCTCGGCACCCCGCAGCAGGCCGGGGCGCTGACCATGGTGCCGATCGCGGGACCCGCCCACCCCGGCTTCGCCCCGCCCCGCACCGGGCTGAAGCTGTCCAGGGTCGCCGGGTACGGGCGGGTCGAGCTCGCCAACGCCGCCGGCGCCGGCGTGGCGATCGTCCCGCTGCACATCGGCTACATCCAGGACCGCGCCCAGAACCACGCCCTGTGCCGGTCGGCGTTCCTGGCCCCCGGGCAGAGCCTGATGTTCGAGGACGCCTGCTGCGTCCAGGAAAGCCAGGGCGGCTACCTCGCCGGAGCCGACCAGTGGTTCTTCGTCCTGCCGCTGGAACTGCGCGCCCGCGCCCTGGAACTGCGCGGCGTCCACGGCTACAGCAAGCTGTGGGACGACATCTCCGGCCTCAACGCCCGCTACGGCCTCGCGCGGCGCGGGCACCTGGAGCAGATCCTGTCGCGCAAGCGGCCCGTCCTCACCCAGTTCCAGTCGCGGCTGGAACCGCAGCCCGGGCAGGTCGGCGCGCTGTTCCTCATCGGCGGGGGCTTCGCCGGCCTGGAGATCGCGCCCGACCCCGGCTACTTCGCCGAGATGTGGACCGCTCTGGTGTGCTTCGCCTACGGCGTCGCCGCCTGGCACGCCGAGCCCGGACCGCCCGCCGCCGAGCCGCTGGAGACCTGCGGGCCGCGCGGCGGCCTCGCCGGGCTGCGCGGCGCCCTGGAACGCGACCGCGCCGCCCGCCTCGCCGAGATCGGCGACCGGCTCGCCGCCGTCCCCGCCGGGCCCGCCGAACTGCACGAGGAGGACCGCTACCTCGGGCTGCGGCTGTCCACCGTCACCGCCCCGCACCTGGCCGGGCAGATCGTCACCGACGGCGACCGCACCGTCTACGCGTCCCTGTTCGCCCGCTGACCCCCCGGGGCCGCCCGAAAAAGGGTTGCCCCGGGGGCGGGGCACCCAGTTGAATCACATGTGCGGGAACTGTGCCGGGCACGTCAGGCGGAACCCCGATTCCAGATCCGGGATTCGCGCGATGTTCGGGACGTCGTCAAGGCGATTGAGAGCCTGACGCCGCGCCGGCCGCCTGTCCCGCCCCGCCCGGGCCCGCCCCGCCCGGGGCCGTTGCTTCCAGGCAGGGCTCCAGGGCCGCCCGGACCTGCGGCGGCATCTCCCGCTTGGCCTTGGACGCCGGGTCGATGAACACATGCCGCACCTCCCCGTCGGCGATGAGCCGCTCACCCACCCGGAACACCGGACGCACCACCATGCTCGTCACGCCCAGGTGCGCCACCGGCATCGACACGTCCACCAGCTCGTCGAACCGGGCGCCCTCACGGAACCGGATCCGGGACTCGGCCACCACCAGGTCGTAGCCGTCCTGCACCATCTGCCCGTACTCGCCGATCAGCGCCCGCCACATCTCCGTCAGCGCCACGTCGTAGAAGAACAGATAGTGGCCGTTGAACACCACGCCCTGCTGATCGCACTCGCTGTACCGCACCCGCAGCCGATGCGTGAAAACCTCACCCATACCGGGCATCCTGCCTCATCGCGGCGAGGCGGTCGGCGCGGCCACGCAGATACCGCTGCTCCGGCACGCTCGTGGTCAGCCGCGCCGCCGCCCGGAACTCCGCCAGCGCCCCCGCGGCGTCACCGTCCATCTCCAGCAGATGCGCCCGCACCGCGTGCAGCCGGTGATGCCGCGCCATCCGCTCGTCGCCGGCCAGCGGCGCCAGCAGCGCCAGCCCCTCCCGCGGCCCCCGCGCCATCGCGGCCGCGACGGCGTGGTTGAGCGTCACCACCGGGCCCGGATCCAGGCGCTCCAGCAGCTCGTACAGCGCGACGATCTGCGGCCAGTCGGTGTCGCGCGCGCGGGCCGCCTCCGCGTGGACCGCCGCGATCGCCGCCTGCGCCTGATACGGCCCCAGCCGGGCCCGCGCCAGCGCCCCGGTGATCAGCCGGGTGCCCTCCTCGATGGACGCGCGGTCCCACCTGGCGCGGTCCTGCTCGGCGAGCGGGACCAGGCTCCCGTCCGGCGCGGTGCGGGCCGGGCGGCGCGCGTCGGTGAGCAGCATCAGCGCCAGCAGCCCCGCGACCTCCCCGTCCCCCGGCAGCAGCCCGTGCACCGCCCGCGTCAGCCGGATCGCCTCCCCGGTCAGCTCGGCGCGCTGCAGATCCGGGCCCGAACTGGCCGTGTAACCCTCGTTGAAGATCAGGTACAGCACGTGCAGGACGGCGCGCATCCGCGCGTCCCGCTCACCCTCGGGCGGCATCCGGAACCGGCCGCCCGCCGCCCTGATCCGCTGCTTGGCGCGGCTGATGCGCTGCGCCATCGTCGCCTCCGGCACCAGGAACGCCCGCGCGATCTCCGCCGTGGTCAGCCCCCCGGCCGCCCGCAGCGTCAGCGCGACCTGCGACGGCGGCGTCAGCGCCGGATGGCAGCACAGCAGCAGCACCGCCAGCGTGTCGTCGCCCGCCGGCACGGCCGCGTCGGCGTCGGCGGACGGCGCGACCAGCTCGTCCGGCGGAGTCCGCGCCGCCGCCCGCTCCTCCCGCCGCCGCGCCGCGGCCTCCCCGCGCAGCAGATCGGTCATCCGCCGCGACGCGGCGCGCACCAGCCACGCGTCGGGCCGGTCGGGCAGGCCCTCGCGCGGCCAGTGCGCCGCAGCCGCCAGCAGCGCCTCCTGCACCGCGTCCTCGGCCGTCTCGAAGTTGCCGAACCGCCGCACCAGCGCCGCCAGCGCCCGCGGCGCCGCCTCCCGCAGCACCGCCTCGACCCGCACGCCCGGCGGCCCGGGGCCGCCCGCGGCCGCGCCACCGCCCGGGACGCTCACATCTCCTGACCGGACATGCCCATGATCGGGCGCACCTCCACCCCGGCGAACCGGGCGTCGGGGAACCGCGCCGCGATCTCCGCCGCCCGCTCCGGGGAGTCGCAGTCGACCACGAAATACCCCGCCAGCTGCTCCTTGGCCTCCACGTACGGGCCGTCGGTCGCGGCCGGCACACCGTCGCGGACCCGCATCGTGCGGGCGGTCGCCGGATCGGCCAGCGCCGTCCCGACCACCAGCTCACCCGACTCGGCGATCTCGGCGAACAGCTCCTCGGCCTGCGCGGACAGCGCGTCCCGCTCCTCCTGCGGCAACGCCAGGAACGCCGGATCGCGCAGGAAGATCGGATGCTCCCAGTTCTCGGCGTTGGTGTAGATCAGCAGCAGGTACCTCATCACGTCCCCCTTCCGCTCACCCTACGACCGGCGGGCCGGCGACCCCGACCACGTTGCCCTCGGGGTCGGCGAACCACCCGACGGAGAAATCCGCGCCCGACTGCGGCTCCGGGCCCATCCGCCGCTCACCGCCCAGGCTCTCCGCCCTGGCCAGCGCCGCCTCCACGTCGTCGACCCCCACGTAGAACAGCACACGCGGCTCGAACCCGTCGCCGCCGCCGACACCACCGGCGATCTCCGCCGGGCCCTGCCGCACGAACCCGTAGCCGCCCGGCCGCGACACCTTCTCGCTGACGGCGTCGCCGACGCCGAACTCCCAGCCGAACAGCCCGCCGTAGAAGCCGCGCAGCGCCGCCGGGTCCTTCCCGATGACCTCGAAATGCACCACAGGCCGTCCCATGGCGGCCTCCCTCCTCTTGGCGCGCCCCACCTCGGGCGCCTCACATCAGAGGACGGACCCGCAACGGCCTCCTCGACATCCCCCGCGAACTTTTTCTGGCGGAGACGAGAGGCGGCGCGGCCGGCGGCCGATCAGCCTTCTCGGCGGGCCGGGCGGTGGGAGTACAGGTCGCGCAGGACCCCGACCTCGGCGGCATGGTGGGCGAACTCGTCCAGCACATGCATCACGGTGTCGACCGGCCGTTCACGCCAGCGGACGCGCGATGCGCCACCGGCCCGTGGTATCCGGGCGCAGCGTCCACCCCTGCGGGACGGGTTCCCCGTCCATGAGGCGACGCTTCTCCCGGGCGACGGAGGTTTCATCATCCATCTGGAGGGGACCGGGGCGGAACCGCGGCGCGTCTGTGTGAATTGTCCCGTCGCCGCATCGGCGCGCCCGCTCCGTGGCACGATCGCGGCATGGCCGAGGTGCTGCTGTTCCACCACGTGCAGGGGCTGACGCCCGGTGTGCGCGACTTCGCCGGCGCGCTGCGGCGGGCCGGGCACACCGTCCACGCCCCCGACCTGTTCGAAGGCCGGACCTTCGGCACCGTCGAGGAGGGCGTCGCCTACGCCGGCCGGACCGGCTTCGCGGAGATCGCCGAACGCGGCCGGCGCGCCGCCGGCGCCCTGCCCGCGGGCCTGGTCTACGCGGGCATGTCGCTGGGCGCGCTGCCCGCGCAGATGCTCGCCCAGACACGCCCCGGCGCACGCGGCGCGCAGCTGCTGCACGCCTGCGTCCCCGTCTCCGAGTTCGGCGGGACGTGGCCGGCCGGCGTCCCGGTCCAGGTGCACGGCATGGACGCCGACCCCGTCTTCACCGGCGACGGCGACATCGACGCGGCCCGCGCCCTCGTCGCCGAAACCGACGGCGCCGAACTGTTCCTCTACCCCGGCGACCAGCACCTGTTCGCCCTCCTACGACGGGCGGGCGTGCGCGCTGCTCCTCCGGCGGTTCACCGCGTTCCTCACCGCCCTGCCCTGACCCGCCCCCGGCCGGGGATCCGCAAGGCCCGATCCGCAAGGCCGTCGGAGAGAAGCCCGAACCGGCGTCCTCGACCGCGCCGAGGTTCGCGAGCGCCGGTCAGGCGATCATGCGTGGCAGGTGGCCGGGCAGGTCGGTGAGCCGTTCGATGCGGCGCACCGCCCGGTCCGCCGCCGGCGACGGCCCGCCGGTGACGAAGTCGATGCCGCGGTCCAGCCAGACGCCGGTGAGCCCCGCGAGGGCGGCCGCGTGCACGTCGCCGTCCAGCATGTCGCCCACGTTCACCGCCTGCCCGGGGTCCGTCCGCATCCACCGGCAGGCCGCGGCGTAGGCGCCGGGCTTGGCCGCGCCGAGCTCGGACGGGGTCAGGACCGCTTCGAAATACTCCAGGAGGCCGAAGCGGGCGAGCTTCGCGCGCTGCTGCCCGGGGTCCCCGTTGGTGAGAACGGCCAGACGCGGCCCCCGGGGAAGCCGTTTCAGGTTCTCCAGGCAGGGCCGGACATCGGGATAGCACCGCCACGACTCCTCGAACGCGGTGAGGTAGCGCTCGGCCATCCAGGCGTCCAGCAGGCGGGGATCTTCGGGAACCGGCTCGCCGAGCGCGGGCAGGAAGGAACGCAGCCTGCGCCGGTGGTGCTCGGTGAAGGAGCACTGACCTGCCAGGTATTCGCGCATGTGGCGCCCCTCCAGCGTCCACCACAACGCCGCCAGCTCCTCCGGCGGAGCCGTCGCGTTCGGCGCGGCCCGGACGATCCGGCCGATCGCCTCCCAGACCGCGCTCCGGTGATCGACCAGGGTGCCGTCCAGATCGAAGAAGACCACATCCGCCACAGGGCGATCGTCTCAGGCGCGCCCCGCGGACCGCCAGGTGGCCGCCGAGGCCGAAGGCCGCCGCCTGCGCCGCCGAGGGGTCCCCGGGAGCACTGACGGAGCCTCGGCCGGAAAACCGTTTGAAGCCTCCCTCCGCGTTCCCGTAGGTTGCCTGCGGCCGATCGCAGTGAAGACAAAAGGACGAGACCGCGTGACCCCGCCTGCTCCTCAGACCTGACACCTTCTTCCGCTCACCTGTAGCCGGCGCTCCCGCCGGCTCTGCCGGGCTGCCCTGGCGCGCCCGGTCATACAGCGTTCGAGGCCGCGCGTAATCGGCCTCGTGTCAGGTCTAGAGAGCTCATGTCTTCACAACCTCATATCGTGCTGCCCTGGGTCGTCCGCCGGACCAGGCTGCCCCTGCTGTCGCTGCGGTGCGCGCACTGCCGCGCCGAGTCGGCCACCACCGGCCGGGGACGGTTCCGCGTCAACGCCAACGGCAGGCGGCTGGACGTGTGGCTGCTGGTCGCCTGCGTGTCCTGCGATCGGACGAGCAAGCTCACCGTGCACGAGCGGGCGCCGGTCAGATCCATCGGTCCGGCCGAGCTCCACGGCTACCGCGTCAACGATCCGGAACTGATGGCGTCCACGCTGCTGGACCCGCTGCTCGCCCGCCGCAACCGCTTCGCCCTGGACTGGACGGGCGCCTGGCGGCTGGAAACCCCGCCGGCCCGGCTCGGCGAGGCGTGGCCGGTCCAGGTCGAGGTCGCCTTCGACGATCCGGTCCCGGTGCGCCCCGAACGGCTCATCGCGCACGGGCTCGGCCTCAGCCGCAACCAGGTACGGCGCCGGATCAAGTGCGGCATCCCGCTGCACCGCCCCACGAGCGCCGGCTTCACCTTCACCGTGATGGCCGGGGACTAGCGGAATGCGGCCGCGGCGCGCGCGTTCCCCTCCGCGCGGACCACGCCTCGTCCAAGAGGCCGCATGCGGGCAAGCCCGCATGCGGCCTCGACCGCCCTACCGCGGTGCGACGAACTCGGGCTGGTCCAGGACCCGCAGCCAGCTCCCGTCGGGCTGGCGCCGCGCGACCTGCGCGCGGGCGCCGGCCCCGTCCTTCGGCGGCGTCGAAGTGAGCGCGACGTCACCGCTGACCAGGGTCGGCAGCGGCTCCTCCGGCTCGAAACGCGGGCGGCCGGCCAGCACCTTCCCCCACAGCTCGCGGATCGCGTCCCGCCCCACCGTCTGCGAACCGGGCGGGTAGGCCATCACCGCGTCCTTCTCGTAGAGGGCCGCGACGCCCTCCGCGTCACCGGCGTTGGACCGCTCGACGAACAGCCGCGTGATGTCCTCCGGCCGCATGGCCTTCTCGTACTCCGTCATGAGTTCCCCCTGTACCGGACACTGTCACCCCCATCGTCGGCACCCACCATCCAGAAGTCAAAGACATGTCTCTGCTCGGTACCAGAAGAAGACGTTATGGGCGTCGGCGGAACGGGCACGGCGTCTGCGCCGCCGGACGAGGCCCGAGCGCAGGCGGCTGCGCGGGGGCGCCGGTCCGGTGATCGCTGCGGGCGCCGTCAGGAACCCGGCCTCTTGTCCTGGCGCCGCCTGTCGCGGACGTAGATGATGCCCGGCTTGCCGTCACCCGGGCTGCGGCGGTCCAGCACGAACAGCGTCGTCGCCGCGATCAGCTCGCTGAGCTTGGCGTAGCCGTAGTTGCGGGAGTCGAACTCGGGACGCTGCTTGGTGATGATGTGGCCGACCGACGCCAGCGCCGCCCACCCGTCCTCGTCGGACGCCGCCTCCACGGCGTTGCGGAGAAGGTTCACCAGCGCCGTGTCCTGCTTGAGCGCCGCGGCCGACGACGGCGGCGCCGGCTTGAGCGTCTCGGCGGCCGGCGCGGCCGAGACCTGGTCGTAGGCCAGGTTCTCGATGTAGATGAACTTGTCGCACGCCGCCACGAACGGCTTGGGCGTCTTGCGCTCCCCGAATCCGTAGACGGTCAGGCCCGACTCGCGGATCCGCGCGGCCAGGCGGGTGAAGTCGCTGTCGCTGGAGACCAGGCAGAACCCGTCGAACCGCTCCGAATACAGCAGGTCCATCGCGTCGATGACCATCGCCGCGTCCGTGGCGTTCTTGCCCGTCGTGTAGGCGAACTGCTGGATCGGCTGGATCGACTGGGCGAGCAGCTGCTCCTTCCAGCCCCGCAGGCTCGTCCCGGTCCAGTCGCCGTAGGCGCGCTTGACGTGGGCGGTGCCGTACTTGGCGACCTCCGCCAGCAGCCCTTCGGTGATCGAGGGCTGGGCGTTGTCGGCGTCGATGAGCACCGCCAGCCTGTCGGCGTTCTCGCTGACCATCTCACTCCTCCTCCGCGCGCCGCCCGGGGCCGCGTCGGCATCGCATGCCCTGACGGGAGTCCCGTCCGGCCGTAGCCTATGGGGTCCCCGCGCCGGTGGGCGGCCGCCCGCGCGGCATGGCGCGCTGCTCGCCGAGGCGGCCGGGCCGGGTGGGCACGGGATGTCGGTGCGGGGTGTCATTCTGGGGTCATGATGCACTTCGCGGACGCCGCCCAGTGGGAGGCGTGGCTGGCCGACAACCATGACGGCGAAGGCGGCGCCTGGCTGAAGATCGCCAAGAAGGGGTCGGACGCCACCTCGGTCACCATCGCGGAGGCGCTGGACGTCGCGCTGTGCTACGGCTGGATCGACGGCCAGCGCAAGTCCTGTGACGAGCACTTCTACCTTCAGCGGTACTCGCGCCGCCGCAAGGGCAGCCTCTGGTCGCGGGTGAACGTCGAGAAGGTCGAGGCGCTGACCGCCGCCGGGCGGATGCGCCCGCCCGGCCTCGCGGAGGTCGCCGCCGCCAGGGCCGACGGCCGGTGGGACGCCGCCTACACCGCCCAGCGCAACGCCACCGTCCCGCCCGACCTGGCCGCGGCGCTGGCCTCCCACCCCGCTGCCGCCGACCGGTTCGAGGCGCTCGGCAAGACCGCCCGCTACCAGGTCATCCTGCCGCTGCTGAAGGCCAGGACCCCGGCCGGACGCGAAGCCCGACTCAACAAGGCGATCGCCGACCTGCTGAGCCGCTGAGCCCCGCCGGTACCGTTCCCGGCCATGGACGAACCGGTGCTGCGGCGGCAGGATTCCCGAGTGGATCTTCCGTTGATGAAGTTCGACGCCAACCGTGACGCGATGATCACGCCGACTCCGCCGGCGTTGACCGAGCCGCTGCCCGAGCGGGCCGTGATGTGTTTCTTCCATGAGGTCATCAGGGACCTGCCGGACAGCCACGGAGCGCGGCAGATCGGGGAGTTCCCCCGCGAACTGGGCGGCCACAAGATCTACCGGGTAATGCACGATGAGGTCCCGGTAGCCGTCTTCCATCCGGGCGTGGGCGCTCCGTTGGCCGTTCAGCATTTCGAGAAGGCCATCGCCGCCGGTGGCCGCTCGTTCGTCGCCTGTGGCGGCGCGGGAGCCATCCGGCCTGGTCTGGCCTTCGGCCACATCGTCGTGCCGGACGCCGCTGTACGCGATGAGGGCACCTCATTTCACTACGCCGCGCCTGCGCGAGTCGTCCAGGTCGACCCGGCTCTGGTGGATACGGCCGTGGCGGTCCTCGCCGAGCATGGCATCCCTCAGGCGACTGGTTTGACCTGGACCACCGATGCCCCTTTCCGAGAAACCCCGGACCGGGTTCGAGCCCGCAGGCAAGAAGGCTGCATCACCGTTGAGATGGAAGCCGCCGCCTTCCTCGCCGCCGCTCAGTTCCGCGACGTGAAGTTCTGTCAATACCTCTACGCCGGAGACGACCTGTCCGGCTCGGCCTGGGACCACCGAGGCTGGACCACGGCCACGGTGCGCGCCGAACTCGTCCATCTCGCCATCGCCGCAGCAACGAGGCTTTAGGCGGGGGCCACGACCGGCTCTTGGTGGGGATCTGCGATGACTTCACCGACCCCCGGCTGAAATCCCGGCAAAGATCGGCCCAGCCGCCGGGCGGGACGCCCGCCATGGGCGGTCGGACGTGGTTAGCGTGCGGACATGTCGCAGACGCCCGGCGGGAGGCCCGCCTACGCGCCCGCCGACGTCCCGCCCGACGCCCCCGCCGAACCGCCCGACGCCGCCGTGCCGGCGGACGGCGACGCGCACGCGATGCCGCCGTGGCTGCCGAAGGCGTTCGCGCTCGCCGGCGCCGTCGTCCTGGCGTTCATGGCGGCGCTGTGGCTGCTGCAGCGGCTGCGGGACCTGCTGCTGCTCCTGCTGATCTCGCTGTTCCTGGCGTTCGCGATCGAACCGGCCGTCAACTTCCTGGCCCGGCACGGGTGGCGGCGCGGGCCCGCGACCGCCGCGATGTTCCTGGTCGTCGGCGCGCTCACCGGCGGGTTCCTCAGCGGCATCGGATCGCTGCTGGCCACCCAGGCCGCCAACCTCATCGAGGGGTTCCCCGGATACGTCCGGCAGGTCATCGGATGGGTCAACGACACCTTCGGGACCAGCCTGTCGCAGGACACCCTGTTCCAGCGGCTCCCCACCGTCACCGGCGCCCTGTCGCGGCACCTGTCGTCCCTGGCGACCAACGTGTGGGGGATCGGCGCCACCGCGTTCGGCGTCGTCTTCAAGGCCCTCGGCGTGCTGCTGTTCACCTTCTACCTGTCGGCCGACGGCCCGCGGTTCCGCCGGACGGTCTGCTCGCTGCTGACGCCCCGCCACCAGCGGCAGGCGCTGCGGGCCTGGGAGATCGCCGTCGACAAGACCGGCGGCTACATCTACTCGCGCGGGCTGCTGGCCCTGATCTCCGGCGTCGCGCACTACATCTTCATGGCCGCCTTCGGGATCCCCTACGCCGCGGTCCTGGCGCTGTGGGTGGGGGTGGTGTCGCAGTTCATCCCCGCCGTCGGCACCTACCTGGCAGGCGCCGTGCCCATCCTGATCGCGCTGACCGTGGCGCCCTCGACCGCGCTGTGGATGCTGCTGTTCGTCCTCGCCTACCAGCAGCTGGAGAACTACCTGCTGCAGCCCCGCATCACCGCCCGCACCGTCGACGTCCACCCCGCCGTCGCGTTCGGGCTCATCCTGGCCGGCGCCGCCGTCGCCGGGCCCGCCGGGGTGCTGCTGGCGGTGCCGTTCGGCGCCAGCCTGCAGGCGTTCGCCGGCGCCTTCGTCCGCCGCTACGACGTCGAGGAGCATCCGCTGACCGAACCGGACCCGCCCGGCGGCCACTGGTGGCGGTGGCTGCGCCGGAACTGACCCGACCCGGCCGCGGCGTCGTCGAACGTTGCCGTGGACGGCGCCGCCGTCCGGGGTTAGCGTGCCAGGAGAAACCTTGATCATCCGTAGTTCGGGGGGCCGGAGGGAGCCGTCATGTACCGTCCCCGCACGCGCCGCCGCCGGTGGCTCGCCGGCCTCACCGCCGGCGCGCTCGCCGTCACCGGCCTCACCGCGATGACGACGAGCGCGGCGCAGGCCGCGCCGCCCGGCGGCGAGCACGGCGCGAACCCGGAGCTGATGCGCATCCTGCGGTCGATGACGCTGGAGGAGAAGGCCGCCCAGCTGTTCGTCCTGCAGATCTACGGCAAGAGCGCCGACACCACCGACCCCGCGGCCGTCGCCGCCAACCGGAAGCTGTACGGGGTGGACAACGCCGCGCAGGTCATGGCCCGCTACCAGCCCGGCGGGTTCATCTACTACGGCGACAACATCGACGACCCGCACCAGGTCGCCGCGTTCTCCAACGGCATCCAGCGCGCCGCGACGGCGCAGCCCCACCGGATCCCCGCGACGATCGCCACCGACCAGGAGGGCGGCATCGTCGCCCGCATCCAGCCGCCCGCGACCCAGTCGCCCGGCGCGATGGCCCTGGCCGCCGGGCGCCGCACCGGCGACGCCCGCGCCCTGGCCCGCATCACCGGCCGGGAACTGCGCGCCATCGGCGTCAACCAGGACTACGCCCCGGACGCCGACGTCAACGTCAACCCCGCCAACCCCGTCATCGGCGTCCGGTCCTTCGGCTCCGACCCCGGCCTGGTGTCGGACATGGTCACCGCGCAGATCCGCGGATACCGGTCCGGCGGCGTCACCGCGACCGCCAAGCACTTCCCCGGCCACGGCGACACCACCACCGACAGCCACAGCGGCGTCCCCGAGATCGACCACACCCGCGAGGAATGGGAGCGGCTCGACCTGCCGCCGTTCCGCGCCGCCATCGCCGCCGGCGTCGACTCGATCATGACCGCGCACATCGTCGTGCCGTCGCTGGACCCGTCCGGCGACCCCGCCACCCTGTCGCGGCCCATCCTCACCGGCATCCTGCGCGACCGGCTCGGGTACCGCGGCGTCGTCGTCACCGACGCCCTCGACATGCAGGGCGTCCGCGACAAGTACGGCGACGAGCGCGTCCCCGTCCTCGCCCTCAAGGCCGGCGCCGACGTGCTGCTCAAGCCGCCCGCGGACGCCGACGGCACCGGCGTGTTCCCCCGGCAGCTCGCCGCCGTCGTCGCCGCCGTCGAGTCCGGCGAGCTGACCGAGGAGCGCATCGACGCGTCGGTCTACCGGATCCTGAAGCTCAAGCACGAACGCGGCCTGTTCCGCGACCCCTACGCCGACCTGTCGAAGATCGACGAGGTGGTCGGGACGCCCGAGCACCTGGCCGCAGCCCAGCGCGTCACCGACCGCACCACCACCCTGGTCAAGAACGACGCCGGCGTCCTGCCGCTGCGGCCCGGCGCCCGCGACGTCCTGGTCACCGGATGGGGCGTGTCCACCACCGCGACCCTCGGCACCGAGATCGCCCGGCGCGGCGCCACCACCACCATCAGGCAGACCGGCATCAGGCCCACCCAGGCGCAGATCGACGAGGCCGTCGCCGCCGCGCGCGGCCAGGACCTCGTCGTCGCCGTCACCAACCGCGCATGGGATGTCAAGGACGAGCCCGGACACAACGGGCCCGGCCAGATGAACCTCGTCAAGGCCCTCGTCGCCACCGGCACACCCGTCGTCGTCATCGCCGTCCGCGACCCCTACGACATCGCCTGGTTCCCCGAGGCCGCCACCTACCTGGCCACCTACTCCTACACCGCCGAGGCGCTGCGGTCGGCCGCCAGGGCCCTGTTCGGCGAGCTGAACCCGCGCGGGCGGCTCCCGGTCGCCATCCCCGTCCGGGACGAGCCCGGCACCGCCCTGTACCCCTTCGGCCACGGCCTCGGCTACGGCCGCTGACGCGGCGGCCCGGTTCCGGGACGGCAGCCGCAGCCGCCCCGGAACCGGGCCGGGCCGAGATCATCGCACGGGCCAGGGACACGGGACGGTCGAACGAGCAGTTCGCACGGGCCGGTCGCGGGCGGCGCGGCGGGCGTCACACCTTCCGGGCGCCGATCGACTGCATCAGCGTCGGCCAGATGAAGCCCGCCTCACGGATCCACGCCGGCCAGTTGTGCCGGCCGTCGCCGTAGATGTGCGCGGTGTGGGGGATGTTCAGCGCGTCCATCCGCTTCTTGAACTCCCGGGTGTTCGCGCCGATCGCGATCTCGCTGAGCAGGCCGATGTCCCACGGCGCCACGTCGGGGTCACCGGGACCCGGACGGCCCGTCGTGCCGGAGGAGAAGAAGATGCCGGTGCCGCGCAGCTTGGGCGCCAGCGAGTACGGGTCGTGCGCCGCCCAGTTGGCGTCGTCGGCCCACGGGATGCCCCAGATCGCGAACGGGTCCTGCCCGTTGCTGGCGTTGGTGAACATCAGCATCGCCGGCATGCCGATCGACCGCATCGACAGGATGCCGCTCAGCGACGCCGCGTACTTGAACAGCCCCGGGTGCCGCGCCGCGTAGCTGATCGCGCCCGCGCCGCCCGAGGAGTTGCCGATGGCCGCGCGCAGCGCGCCCGCGCCGTAGTTGCGCTCCAGCAGCTGGCGCACCTCGGCGGTGTGGAAGGTCTCCCACTTGGGCGTCCCGCCCTTGCCGTAGTTGTACCAGTCGGTGTACGAGCCGTCGTCGCCTTCGGGCATGACGACGATGACGTTGTACTTGAGCGCCCACGCCTCGATGTCGGTGTTCCTGGCCCAGGAGGTGTAGTCGTCCTGGCCGCCGTGGAAGGCGTACAGGACCGGCCACGTCGCCTGCGCGCCGCGCGTCCAGTTCTTCGGCAGCAGGATCCGGGCCTTCACCGACTTGCCGAGCGAGGGGGAGGCGATCGTGATGTCGACCGCGTTGGCGCCGACCTTCGTCTCGGCGGTGATGCGGGCCCCGGTGTCCGCCGCGACGGGCGCGGCCGACAGCGTCCGCGCGGGAGCCGCCTGCGCGGCGCCCGCGCTCACCGCGCCGATCCCGGCGACGAGGACGACGGCGACCGAGCCGGCCGCCAGCGAGCGCCTCCACTGGACCTGGAGTGGCCGACGGCGGACGGAGGGTGTCATCTGCTCTCCTCGCGGAATCAGGCCCGACCCCCGTGGCCGCGCGACTTCGCCGAGTGTCCTCGTCTCCGCCGGATCGATCTACGGGGACGGGTAACAAGAAAAGCGCGGCGGGCTGTGGAGAAGTGAGTCATCTGGACCTTCCCGGCAATGCGGTCACCGCGCACGGTCACCGCTCGGCGGCGTCCAGTGCGGACGCCTCGCCGAGCATCGCGGCGAGCTCGCGCGGCCGGGAGAACATCGGCCAGTGGCCGGTCGGCAGCTCCCGGTAGGTCCAGCCGGGCCCGACCATCATCGAGAAGACCGGGTGGCCCTGCTCGCCCATCGCCTTCACCGCCGCGAGCGGGATCGTCGTCGCGATCAGCGTGCGCGGTATCGCCGGCAGCGGGTCGGGACGCGTCAGCGCCTGCGTCGCCGTGCCGAACGGCTGCGGGGTGCCGCGCTCGCGCATCACGGCGAGCTGCTCGGCGGTGAGGCCGGCGAGGTTGTCCGGGTCGGCCTCCGGGTCGAACGGCGGCACCGGGATCTTCCACCCCTCGCCCTGCTCGGCCACCTGAGCCTCCAGCTCCGCGCGCGCCTGCGGGTCGTGGAAGTCGATGCCCGCCATGCCCGACGGCATCGGCCCGGTGTCGACGTACACGAGCCGCGCGATCCGCCCGGGGATCCGGTCGGACGCCCCCGTCGCGGCCATGTTCGCGCCGCTGTGCGCGACGAGCACGACCCGGTCCAGGCCGCCGTCCTCGATGACCCGCACGATGTCGGCGATGTGGGTGTCGACGTCGACGCCGGGGGCGGCCTCGCCCGCCCGCTCGGCCAGCCCCGCCGGAGTCACCGCGCGGACGTCGTGGCCCGCGGCGCGCAGCTCGGCCGCCACCTCGTCCCACGCCCACGCGCCGAGCCAGTAGCCGGGGACCAGTACGAACGTAGCCATGTCAGCCGTCCTTCCTCAGTGGGTACGACCTCACGCTATGGTCGATACCGGACAGAAACCGCCCGGATTGATTGAGTGACCTGTGTCCTACCCCGCGCCGTCCCATCCGACGACCCGCGTACTGGCGATGCTGGAGCTGCTCCAGGCCAACCACCGCATCGGCGGGGCGGAACTGGCGCGGCGGCTCGGGGTGGACGAGCGCACCGTCCGCCGCTACGCCGCGCGGCTGGGCGACCTCGGCGTCCCCGTCGTCGCCGAACGCGGCCGCCACGGCGGCTACCGCCTCATGCCCGGCTACAAGCTGCCGCCGCTCATGCTCACCGACGACGAGGCCACCGCCGTGGTCCTGGGCCTGCTGGCCGGACGCCGCCTCGGGCTGCCCGGCCAGGCCACCGAGAGCGCACTGGCCAAGGTGCAGCGCGTCCTGCCCGCCGCGCTGCGCGAACGCGTCCAGGCGCTGCGCGACACCCTCGGGTTCACCCTCGCCGCCCGCGACGCCGCTGCGCCCGACACCGGCGCCGTCCTCACCCTGGCCGCCGCCGCCCGCGAGCGGCGCCGCGTCCGGCTGCGCTACCGCTCCTGGCAGGGCGAGGAGACCGAGCGGGACCTGGACGCCTACGGGCTGGTGTTCCACTCCGGCCGCTGGTACGTCACCGGCCACGACCACCGCAGCGGCGAGATCCGCACCTTCCGCGTCGACCGCGTCGTGTCCGCCGAGCCCGGCGCCGCCGGGTACGAGATCCCCGCCGGCGTCGACCCCGTCCAGCACGTCACCCGGTCGCTGGCGCGCGTCCCGTACGCGCACGAGGTCGAGGTGCTGCTGGAGACCGATCTCGCCGAGGCGCGGCGCCGCATCCCCGCCTCCACCGCCACCCTCGCCGAGACCGGCGGGGGAGTGGTCATGACCACCCGGGCGGAGCGGCTGGACGGGATGGCGCGGATGCTGGCCGGGCTCGGCTTCCCGTTCGTCATCCGCCGCCCCGCCGAGCTGCGCGGCCACGTCCGCGACCTGGCCCGGTCCCTGGACGAGCAGGCCGGCCGCTGACCGCGCCCCACCCCGGGACGCGTCAGGCTTGGGCGCGGGCGTCCCACTCGTGCCGCAGCATCGCGTAGACGACCTCGTCGGACCACTCGCCCTTGACGATCTCGTTCTGCACCAGGTGCGCCTCGCGGCGCATCCCGAGCCGCTCCAGCACCCGCGCGGACGCGGTGTTGCGGCCGTCCAGCCGCCCCACCACACGGTGCAGGTCGAGGCCCTCGAAACCCAGCCGCAGGACGACCTCGGCGGCCTCGGTCGCGAACCCCTTGCCGTGGTAGGCGGGATTGAAGATGTACCCGATCTCGCCCTGCCGGTGCTCCCGGCTGCGCCACTGCAGGTTCACCTCGCCGATCAGGTCGCCGGTCTGGCGCCACACCACCGCGAGGACGAGCCAGTCGCCCTCCTTCTCCACGGTGGAGGCGGTCATCTTCTGCTTCAGGAACGCCCGCGACTCCTGCATGTTCCGGGGTTCCCAGTACAGGAAGCGCGCCACCTCGGGCAGGGACTGGTACGCGTACAGCCCCTCGAGGTCGTCCTCGCAGAACGGCCGCAGGGTCAGCCGCTCGGTGTCGATCGGGTAGGCCGGACGGAGCATGCCATGATCCTATTCACCGTGTTCGGCCTTATGCGACCCGTGATTACCCGGAAAGGCGCACCGCGCCGCCTCAGGAGCGGTTTCCGGGAGGGATTTCGGGAGGGATTTCCGGGATTCGGCTTCCTCCGGGATCGGCTTCTAGGAGCGGCCGCCGCCCGGCCGCCCCCGGCCGGGGCCCGGCGCCGCCTCGGGTTCGGCGCGCCTGGCGCCGCCGTCCGGGTGCCCGCCCTCGCCGCCCGGATGTGCGCCCTCGCCGTCCGGGCGCCGGCCGACGCCGGTCTCGCGGCGTTCGTCCTCGTCGAAGGCGCGGGTGTCGCGGAACTCCACGTACGGCTCCTCCTCGGCGGCGTGCCCGCCGGCGATGTGGCGGCCGCGTTCCAGCTCGGCGTTCAGCTCGGCGCCCAGCAGGATCGCCAGGTTGGTGATCCACAGCCACACCAGGAAGATGATGATCCCGGCGATGCTGCCGTAGGTCTTGTTGTAGGAGGCGAAGTTCGCCACGTACAGCGCGAAAAGGCCCGAGGCCACCAGCCACAGCGCGACCGCCAGCAGACCGCCCGGCGTGACCCACCGGAAGCGGCGCCTGGCGTTGGGCGAAGCCCAGTACAGCAGCGAGAACAGCATGCTGACCACCAGCAGCAGCACCGGCCACTTGGCGATGTTCCAGATGGTGACCGCCTGGGAGCCCAGCCCCAGCGCGTCGCCGATCTCGCGGGCCAGCGGCCCCGACACCACCACCGCGACCGCCGAGACCGCCAGCCCCACCAGGGCCGCCACCGTCACCGCGATCCGGGTCGGGATCGTCTTCCAGATCGGCCGCCCCTCGGGGACGTCGTAGACGATGTTGGAGGCCTTCATGAACCCCCCGACGTACCCCGACGCCGACCAGACCGCCCCGGCCAGGCCCAGGAGGGCGATCAGGCCGGCGCCGCCGCTGCCCTGAAGCTCGCTGATCGAGCTGACGAGCAGGTCGCCGACCGCGCCCGGGGCCAGGTCGCTGACGCTGCCGATCAGGTCGTCGGTCGCCGACTCGCCGGCCAGGCCGACCAGCGACACCACCACCAGGATCGCGGGGAAGATCGACAGGACGGCGTAGTAGGTCAGCGCGGCGGCCCAGGTCGTCAGGTCATCGTTCTTGAACTCCCCGACCGCGCGTTTGAGCGCCTGTATCCATGAGCCGGCCGGCAGGGCGGCCGGTCCGCCTGGCTCGGGCATGACCGGACACCCCTCACAGGATCCTGCGGCGGCGGCGCCGCACGCGGACGGCCCGCTTCTGCCCGGTGCGGAACACCACACGCACCGGGGCGTTGCGGCCCCGCCCGCGCCCCGGGCGCAGCCGCGCCCTGGGGGAGCGGCGCCAGCGCATCCACACCGCCGCGAGCGCGACCCCGCCCGCCGCCGCGACGGCGACGCCGCCCCGCTTGGCCTGCTGCGAGGCGCCGGCGCCCTTGGCCCACGCGGTGACCTCCCGCGCCGACGCGGCCGACTCCCGCATCCGGGTCCTGGCCTCGGCGGCCTTCTGCCTGGCCATGGCCTTCACATCGGCCTTGGCGGCGAGCTGCTCCACCGTCTCGCCCAGATCGTGGCGCGCCCGGTCGACCTCCTGGCGCAGCTCCTCGGTCCCGGCCTCGGCGCCCTGCTTGCCCTGCGTGGTCATCGGTGCGTCGCCCTCTCCTTCAGCTCCGCCACGGTCTGCTTCGCCCCGTCCATGGCCATCTCGGGCTTGGCCGGCGTGGCGCGTCTGGTCTGCGCGCGGCCGACCACGGCCAGCACGCACGCGACCAGCATGAGGAACCCGCCGATGATGAGGGCGGCCGCCCACACCGGCAGGACCAGCGCGATCGCGGCGACCGCCGCCGCCAGCAGCACGGCCAGCCCGTACAGCGCCACCAGGGCCGCGCCGCCGAACATCCCGGCGCCGGTCCCGGCGTGGCGGCCCTTGTCCTTCAGCTCGGCCACCGCGAGGCGCAGCTCGGCGCGCATCAGCTCCGACACCTGCCGCGTCGCCTGCCTGACCAGCTCGCCCATTCCCGCTTCGTGATCTCCGCCGTGGAACTCGGGGGCGCGCCCGTAGTCCTGCCGGTGCACGCCCGCGGTCCCGGTCCCCGTTTCGGTCCGGGTCCCGGCCTCGGTTCTGCCGTCATGTGCCGGCCGCACGATGCTCATGGCTCCGGCCTCCTCCACGTCCTCGTTACGAAGCCTGGGTACAGCCGTTCCCCCAGGTCGTCGGCTAAACGTGGCGGAGCCCCGACCGCGGGTGACCGGCCCGCCCGCCGGGACGGCGCGACCGCGGGCCGGCCGGCCGTCAGCCGCTGGTCAGCCAGTCGACCCGGTGGGCCTCGGTCGGGTCGGGGAGCTCCCAGCGGCGGACGAGACGGTCGATGACCGCGTCCGGGACGGGGGAGCGGCGGCCGCGGTTGCGGTCGCGGAGCACGCCGGGCGGGGCCTCCAGCGCCACGACCTCGACCCGGCCCCGGTAGCGGGCGATGAGGCCGGTGCACAGATCGCGCTGCGTCCGCGACACGTTGGTGGCGTTCCACACGAACGGCCGCCCGGCGCGCAGGTGCCCGCGGGCCTCCTCGTGCGCGGCGGCGGCCACGGCGCGCTGGTCGCCGGCGGGGGACACGCCCATCTCCGCGCGCAGCCGGTCGAGGCTGACGACGGGGACGTCCGGGCGGTTGGCGGCGATCCAGTGGTCCTTGCCGGCGCCCGGCAGGCCCGACAGGACGGTCGCGGTCAGGCGCGTGTCGTCGTAGGCGGCGTAGTCGGGGTCGCGGCCGGGCTTGCGGAAGTACCAGAACCGGGCGTGGTCGGACGGGAACGCGCGCGGGACGTCCAGGCACCGCTGCTCGGCGCAGTACTCCCCGTACAGGGCGACGTTGTCGAGCAGCTCGCCGGTGTCGGGGCAGATCCGGCCGAGGATGTCGGCCGACGCCAGCAGCACCAGGTCGTCGTTGCGGGCCAGCAGGCTGACGCGGAACGCGATCTGCTGCAGGTCGGGGCGTTCCAGCGCCCAGAACGGCACCTGGTGGTGGCGGATCAGCGCGGCGACGTGCTCGCGCCAGCCGGGCGGCGCGCCCATCTCCCACAGGATCCGCCGCACCATCAGGTCACCGCGCCGCGAATGCCCGCGCGCGGTGATGCGGCCGTCGTCGCCGACGCTCGTGCAGTGCGGCTTGGCGATGTCGTGCATCAGGACGGCCGTGAACAGCCGCACCCGCTCGGCCGGCGGCCGCGCACGCCACTGCGGCAGCGACGCCAGCGCCTCGCATGCCATCCGGGTGTGGACCTCGACGTCGCCCTCGCCGTGGAACACCGCGTCCTGCGGGACGCCCGCCATGTCGCGGACCCAGCCGAACGCGTCCCGGATCCGCTCCCACGGGACGCTCCAGTGCGGCGGCGCCGGGCACAGCTCATCGAACACCCGCATACAGCACCTCCGGGTCGGCCAGGCCGTTGGCGACGATCGGGCGCTCCTGCCAGTGGGTGCCCGAGTCCAGGATCGCGGTCAGGAAGCTCGGCCTGACCCACTTGTAGCGGTCGACGGTCTTGCCGCCCTCCTCCACCTTGATGTAGAGGCCCTCCATGTCGTCGGAGGCGTCGGTCTCCTCGGCGACGCGGCCGGGGTCGGCGCCGCCCGCCTCCGCCGCGGCGCGCAGCGCGTCCCGCCACCGCGGGGTGCGGCACGTGGACGGCCCGGCGAACGCGGTCAGCGCCGCCAGGTCCCGCAGCGGGCCCTCGTGCAGGACGGGCACCGTCACCACCGGCGTGCCGGCCAGCAGCTCGCGGCGCCGCCCGGTCGACAGGAACGTCCCGTCGGACCGGTCGAGGACGTCGAACTCGCAGAAGTAGTGCGGCAGCGCGTCGTAGAAGACGGTGTGCTTGGCGTACAGCCACTCCCCGTACAGGACGTACCGGTCCCGCAGCCGTTCCCGCAGGAGGTGCTGGACGGACGCGGCCCACGCCTTCAGCGGCCCGAACTGGCGTTCGCGGGGCCCGCCCGTCAGGTAGTGGCCGCGGCTCTGCAGCCGCAGCTCGCCGGCGGGGGTGAAGCTGATGCCGGCGTTGGCGCCGTCGAGTTTCTCCTCCACCACCAGATGCCGGCCGGCGATCGCGGTGAACGGCACCGAGGCGAGGTCGTGGTCGCCCGGCTGGAGCCGGGATCCCTCGATGTGCCGGGTCCGGGGGTATTTGCGGAGCATGCCGACCGTTGTAGTGAACGCCGCCGATCATGCCAACCGGTTTTCCGTCCCCGGGCCCCGCGCGAACGGAGGCGCCCGGCGGTCGGGGCGGTGGCCGGGGGGGTGGGTCAGGCGGCGGTGACGCGGGCGAGCGCGCCGGTCTCCAGCGCCACCCACAGCGCGCCGTCCGGGCCGAGCGCGATGCTGTGCGGCTCGCATCCCGGCGTCGGCAGCGGGTGCTCGTCGACGCGGCCGCCGGGCGTGATGCGGCCGACGTGCGCGGTGCCCCACTCGGTGAACCACAGGTCCCCGCCGGGGCCGGTGACGATGGCGTGCGGGCGGGCGGCGGGGTCGGGCAGCGGGTACTCGGCGACCTTCCCGTCGGTGGTGATCCGGCCGATGTGCCCGGTGCCGATCTCGGTGAACCACAGGGCGCCGTCGGGCCCGGCGGTGATGCCGACCGGCGCCGACCCCTCGGTGGGCAGCGGGTGGACGGCCAGGTCCCCGTCCGGGGCGATCCTGCCGACGGCGTTGCCCTGGTTGAGGGTGAACCACATCGCCTCGTCCGGGCCCGCCGTGATCATCGAGGGCATGGCGTCCGGGTCGGGCAGCGGGTGCTCGGTGAGGTGCCCGCCGGTGGTGATCCGGCCGATGCGGCCGGTGTGCATCTGGGTGAACCACAGGGCGCCGTCGGGCCCGGCCGCGATCCCGCACGGGCCGCAGCCCTGCGGGACGGCGAACCGCGCGACGTCGCCGCCGGTGGTGATCCGGCCGATCGCGTCGCCGCGGAAGGCGGTGAACCACAGCGCGCCGTCCGGGCCCGCCGTGATGACCATCGGCCCGCCGGGGAGGGGATCGGGGGGATGCAGGGTGAGGCGCCCGTCCGGTTCCATCCGGCCCACGCGGCCCTCGTGGACCAGCGTGAACCACAGGGCGCCGTCCGGCCCGGCGGTGATGCCGTACGGGCCCGAGTCCGGTCCGCAGACCGTGAACTCCCTGATCGTGGCGTACGAACCTTGCGTCATGAAGTGCCCCCCTCGTCCCTCAAGTGCTGTTTCCGCAACGAGGCGAGGTTAACGCAACGGCTGTTGCGTTACGATGGGGGTGTGGAAACCCGCCGCCCGTCCCGCCGGTCTCCCCGGGACGGCGCTTGACCGCCCCCGGGCCCGGGACCGTCCGCCCCGGCGGCCGCACCGCGCGGGTGCGCGACGCCGTCCGGGAGGCCACCCTCGCCGAACTGGCCGAGCACGGCTACCCGGGGCTCACCGTCGACGGCGTCGCCGCCCGCTCCGGCGTCCACAAGACCACCGTCTACCGGCGCTGGGGCAACGCCGAGGGACTCGTCGCCGACGCGCTGGAACTCGCCGCCGGCGAACCGTGGCCGGTGCCCGACACCGGCACCCTCGCCGGTGACCTGCGCGCGATCGCCCGGCTCGTCCTGACCGGCTTTACCGACCCCGGGCAGGGGCCCGTCGCCCGCGCGTTCGTGCTCGCCGCCGCGCAGAGCACCGGCGCCGCCCGCGCCCTGCACGCCTTCTTCGCGCGGCGGCACGAGCAGTCCGCCGCCGTCGTCGAGCGCGCGATCGGGCGCGGCGAGGCGCCCGCCGGGACCGACGCCGCCGACGTCGTCCGGGTCGCGGTCGCGCCGCTGTACTACCGGCTGTTCGTCACCGGCGAGGCGGTCGACGAGGCCGCCGCCGACCGGGCGGCCGCGGCCGCCGCGGCCGCCGCCCGCGCCGGCGCGTTCGTCACCCCCTGACCTGCGGCGGGTCACCCGCCGCCCAGCCGGGCCGCCTTGCCGTGGAGGTAGCGCTGCTCGGGGACGCTGTGCGTGCGCCCTGCCGCCGCCAGGTACGACTCGCGCGCACCGGCGGTGTCGCCCGACATCTCCAGCAGATGGGCGCGGACCGCGTGCAGGCGGTGATGCCCCGAGATCCGCCGGTCGCCTTCCAGCTTCTCCAGCAGGGCGAGCCCGACGGCCGGGCCGCGGTGCATGGCGACGGCGACGGCGTGGTTCAGCGCCGCCATCGGATTGTCGGACATGCCCAGCAGCACCTCGTACAGTGCGGCGATCTGCGGCCAGTCCGTCTCCTGCGGCGTCGCCGCCTCGTCGTGCAGCGCGGCGATCGCCGCCTGCAGCTGGTAGGGGCCGGCGGGACCATGGGGGAGCACCGCGGAGATCAGCGCCACGCCCTCGGCGATGAGATCGGCCCTCCACAGCGCGCGGTCCTGCTCGGCGAGCGGGACCAGCCCGCCGTCCGGGGCCGTCCGCGCCGGCCGGCGCGCGTCGGTGAGCAGCATCAGCGCCAGCAGCCCGGCCGCCTCGCCCTCGCCGGGCAGCAGCCGGTGCACGATCCGGGCGAGCCGGATCGCCTCCGCCGACAGCTCCCCGCGGACCAGGCTCGTCCCCGCCGTGCTCGCATAGCCCTCGCTGAAGACCAGGTAGAGGACGTGCAGGACCGCGGCGAGCCGGTCCGCGCGCTCGGCCGCGGCCGGCATCCGGAACGGCACGCGGCTGTCCCTGATGCGGCGCTTGGCCCGGCTGATCCGCTGCCCCATGGTCTTCTCCGGGACGAAGAACGCGCGGGCGATCTCCCCGGTGGTCAGCCCGCCGACCGAGCGCAGGGTCAGCGCGATCTGCAGGTCCGGCGGCAGCACCGGGTGGCAGCACAGGAACAGCAGGATCAGCGTGTCGTCGGCGTCGCCCGGCGGCCCGCCGGCGGCGGGCGGCGCCCACTCGCCCGGCGGCGCCCACGCTGCGGCGGCGGCGTCCTCGCGGCGGCGGCGCGCCTGCTCGGCGCGCAGCAGGTCGGTCAGCCGCCGCGACGCGACCCTGATCAGCCAGGCGCGCGGGTCGTCGGGGACGCCGCCGTCCGGCCACTGCGCCACCGCGGCGATCAGCGCCTCCTGGACGGCGTCCTCCGCGGCGTCGAAATGCCCGTACCGGCGGACCAGCGCGCCGAGGACCTGCGGCGCCAGCGGGCGCAGCAGGTCCTCGAATCCGCCGGCGGTCACCGGGCCGTCACGCCTCCAGGTCGGCGCGGCCGTCGACGATCGGCCGCAGGTCGGCGATGGCGGTGCCCTCCGCGCCCGCCGGCGCCGGGCACCCCGCCAGCCGCGCGGTGATCTCCGAGGCCCGGTCGAAGCTGTCGCACTCGACGATGGTGTACCCGGCGAGGACCTCGGCGGTCTCGGGGTAGGGGCCGTCGGTGACGACGGGCACCCCGCCCTCGGAGTGGAACCTGCGGGTGTGGACGGGCGCGGCCAGCCCGTTGGCGTCCACGAACTCCCCGGACTCGACGAGCTCACGGTTCCACTTCTCCATGAACGCGTGCATCGCGGCCAGGTCGGCGGCCGTCCAGACCGCCTCGCCCTCCGGCACCTTGCCCGCCATCTCGTCGTACTCCCGCTGCGACGCGTACAGCATGATCATGTACTTCATGGCCGTTCCCTCTCGTGCCGGCGCCCCCGCGGCGCCTCTCACCGGAGACGTCGGAGCCGCCGCCCTCCGTTCGACACCTTCCCAGGATCGCATTCCGGGCATCGAGCGCGCCCGAGCCGGGACCGGGTCCGGTGAACCGGCCGACGCACTCCGCGGCCGGCCCCTAGACGAGGCCGGCGTCGTGGGCCAGCAGGGCGATCTGGGTGCGGTTGCCCATGTCGAGCTTGGTCAGGACGCTGGACACGTGCGCCTTGACGGTGGCCACGCTCATGAACAGCTCAGCGGCGATCTCGGCGTTGGAGCACCCCCGGGCGACCGCCAGGACCACCTCGCGCTCGCGCGGGCTGAGGCCCTCCAGTGCCGCGCGGGCCCGCTGGTAGGCGCCGGCCTCGACGGCCGCGCGGTCCATGAGCCGCCGGGTGATCCGCGGGGACAGGATCGGGTCCCCGGCCGCGACCTGCCGGACCGCCCGGACGATCTGGTCCGGCGGGGTGTCCTTGAGCAGGAACCCGCCGGCGCCGGCGCGCAGCGCCCGCAGGATGTCGTCGTCGGAGTCGAACGTCGTCAGCACGATCACCTCGGGCGGGTTCGCCCGGGCTCGCAGCCTGCGGGTCGCGGTGATGCCGTCCACCCGCGGCATCCGCAGATCCATGAGCACGACGTCGGGGGCGTGCAGGTCGGCGGCCGCGGGCACCTCGTCGCCGTCGGCGGCCTCTCCGGCCACGGCGATGCCGCCCGTCCCGTCCAGCATCATCGACAGCCCCGCGCGGACGAGCGCGTCGTCGTCGACGATCAGCACGCGCAGGGGACGGGTCACGCCGGCCATGGTAGCCAGGCGCGCAGCCGGAACTCGCCCGCGGTGGCCTGGTGGTCGAGCCGCCCGCCGGCCAGCCGCACCCGCTCGGTCAGCCCGACCAGCCCCGTCCCGCTGCCGGGCGCCGCCGGCCCGGCGCCGGCGGGGGGCAGCGGGTTGCGGATGTCGATCACCAGCCGGGTGCCGGGCCGGCCCTCCAGCGCCACCGTGACGGGAAGGCCCGCGGCGTGCTTGCGGGCATTGGTCAGGCCCTCCTGGACGACCCGGTACGCGGTCCGCCCGGCCGCCGCGGGCAGGGCGTCCGGCTCGGCCACCTCGTCGCGCAGCTCCACCGTCCCGCCGGCATCGCGCGACTCCCGCACCAGGTGCGGCACATCGGCCAGGACGGGCTGCGGGCGGCCCTCCTCGGCCGTATCCTCGCCGCGCAGCAGCATGATCACCTCCCGCAGCTCGTCGAGGGCCTGGTGCACCCCGGCGCGGACCACCCCGGCGGCCTGCGACAGCTTCTCGGGCGGCGCGTCGGGCCGGTACTCCAGCGCCCCCGCGTAGGTGGCCAGCAGCGACAGCCGGTGCGCCAGCACGTCGTGCATCTCCCGGGCGATCCGCGTCCGCTCCGCCATGCGGGCCTCGGCGACCCGGCGGCCCTGCTCGGCCTCCGCGCGGCGGGCGCGTTCGCTCAGCGAGATCAGCAGCGCGCGGCGGGCCCGGGCCAGCGCGCCCCAGCCGACCAGCGCGCCGTAGCCGGCCGCGATCAGCAGCAGCCACCAGCCGAAGGAGATCCCGCCGGGCGGCTGCCACAGCCCCTGGACGACGTGCGCGGCGATCCCCGCCGCGCCGACCCCCGCCGCGACGGGGAACGGCCGCCGCTGCGCCACCTGCAGCGCGGCGATCGTCGCCGCCGGCGTCGCGGCCGCCGACACCGCCGCCAGAGCGGTGAGCACCAGCGCCACCGGGACCGGACGCCACAGCAGGACCGGCGACAGCAGCCAGGCCGCCGCGCCGGCCGCGATGTCCACGGCGAGCGTCCCGCCCGCCGCGCCCGCGTCGTGGCGGGCCCAGATCGTCACCGCGATCAGAACCCCCGCCACGGCGAACACCGTCGCCGCGCCGGCCCTGCGGCGCCGCCCCCACGGGTCGGCGCCCGCCCGCCCGTCGGTCTCCTCGTGCACCGGCTCGTTCATCGGCCAAAGGCTAGCTCCGCACGTCACGGCGCCGACACCGACCAAAGTCGGTGCCCGCCCCCACGGCGGTCGGACCCGGTCCCGCCCCGCGCCCGATGCGGCCGCCGCGCCGCGGCGGCGACGCTGAACCCCGAACCGGCCCCCGAACGAAGGAGAAGCACATGCCGAACGGCAACCTCACCCGCAGGACGCTGACCGTCGCCGGCGCCGCGGCCGCCGCGCTGGTCCTGTGGACGCTGACCGGCCCGGTGGCCGGGCACGGGCCGTCCGCCGCGACCGGCGGCGACGTCCACCCCGTCGGGGCGGTCACGGTCGCCGTCGGCGGCCTGCTCGCGGGCCTGGCGGCCTGGGCGCTGCTCGCGCTGCTGGAACGGACCGTCAGCCGGCCCGGACGAGTCTGGACGATCACCGCCGTCACGGTGCTCGCCCTGTCGATGACCGGGCCGCTCGGCAGCGCCGCCGACACCGCGAGCACGGCGATCCTGGCGGCGATGCACCTGCTCGTCGCCGCGGTCCTCATCCCCGGCCTCGGCCTGTCGGCACGAGGCCGCTGACCCTCGCCCCGCGGCCCCGGGCCGGTGCGCGGCGCGGCGATGACCCCTCGCGGCCGCGCCCGTCTACCCACGGACGAGGAGGAAACGATGAACCCGTCAGTGAAGCGGCTCGGGCGGATGCGCGGCGCTGCCCGGGTACGTCGACGACGGCGCCGTCCCGGGCCTGATCGCCCTGGCGGCGCGGCGAGGCGCGGCGCACGCCGAGGTCCCCGGCACCGCCGAGGCCGGCGGCCTGCCGATGCGCCCCGACGCGATCTACCGGATCGCGTCGGTCACCAGGCAGATCACGGCCGCGGCGACGATGACGCCGGTGGAGGAGTGCCGCCTTCGGCTCGACGACCCCGTCGACGACCTGCTGCCCGAGCCGTCCGTCCGCCGGGTCCTAGACCGCCCCGACGCGCCCGTGGACGACATTGTCCCCCCGCACCGCCCGATCACCCCGCAGGACCTGTTGGAGGTGCCGACGGTGGTGCTGGACCGGCTCGCCGGCCAACTACAGATCGCCGATCCGTCGTGCGTCAAGCGATACACCGAGCGGCGCAACACGCCGTTCGAGCACCGTGACGACATCAAGGTCGCTCACGGGTTGCGGGAGTTCTCCGAGGCCGAGGCCGAGTTCGCCGAGTGGGTGCGGTCGCGGGCGTGGAACACCGGCCAGGGGCCCAAGACCATCTTCACCGATGGGGTGCGGTGGCTGCTGACCAACGCGGTGCTGCTGCCGGGGGTGTCCACGCTGGCGCGAACGGTGGCGCGGGTCCGGGACCAGGCCGTGGAGGAACCGCACGAGAAACTCGCCGACCTGCTGTAGGCGCTGCTGGACCTGCTGATGGTGACCGAACTGATCGGCAAGGCCGAGAGCACCACCGACAAGGAGCGGGCCCGCCGGCACCCGCGGCTGGCCAAGCACTCGGCGCGGCTGGCCGTGGCGGTGGAGGTGCTGTTCGAGGTCACCGCGTTCGGTGAAGGGCTGAACCTGGAGCAGGTGTGGGAGTCGATCGAGACGATCGTGCCGCGCCAACAGTTGCTGGAGGCGGTGTCGGACTTGGTGCCGCCGCCGGACGCGGACGCCGACGCTGAGATGCGGGCCCGGCTGAGCGAGCGGATCGCCACGGTCGCCCGTTCATGAGGATCTTGACCGAGGTCATCGCGTTCGGGGCCACGCCCGAGGCCGAGGCGGTGCTGGCGGCGATGCGGACGCTGCCGGGGCTGCTGAACCCGACCTGGGAGAAGGCGGTATGCGTCGGCTCCGCCCCCCGATGGGGACGACGATCTGTCCGACTGAGGTCGCCAGTGGGACGTCACCCCGGCTGACCCGCCGTAAACCCGCCCGGCGCGGTGACCGCACCATCCCCCGCGCTCGCCTGGACAAGCTGCTGGCCGACAATGCGCACGGACTGCGCGAGCGGGTGCTGTGGTGGATGCTGTACGAGACCGCCCGCCGCCCGCGCCGAAGAGATCCTCAGCCTTAACATCGAGGATCTGGACCTCGAGTTGCGCCGGGCACGGGTCGTGTCCAAGGGCGGCGCGATCGAGTACGTGCACTGGGCCACCAGCACCGCCCGGCTGCTGCCCCGCCTGTTCAAGAGTCGCACGACCGGGCCGGTGTTCCTGGCCGGCCGCCGCGCCCCCGCCTCCGGCCGACGCGCCCCCGCGGCCGCCGACATCTGCCCGGCCACTGGCCGGGGCCGACCGTCCTACCCGCGCGCGGAGACCGCCCCGCAGCCGCGTGCACCCCGTGCACGGGCTCCGCTGAGGGGGTGGTCAGGAGTCTCGGGCGGCGAGTTCGGCGGTGATGGCGCGTTCGCGCTGGGCGCCGGCCTCGGTGCGGGCGGCGTCGCGCTCGCGGGCCAGCTCGGCGGATCGGGCCTGCTCGGCGCGCAGGTCGAGGCGGGCCTCGGCGAGTTCCTCACGCAGCCGCTCGGCCAGCGCACGCGCTTCCGACGCCTCCGCGCGGGCGGCCTCGGCCCGCGCGTCCGCCGCGTCGGCGCTCCGCCGGTGGCGCCCGATCTCGCCGCGGGCGGCCTCCAGCGCGGTGACCGCCTCCGCGTGGGCGCGCTGCGCCGCGTCGGCGCGGGCGTCTGCGCGTTCGCGGGCCTGCTCGGCCGCCTGGGCGCGTGCCTCCTCAGCCGCCCGCAGCCCCTCGGCGCGGGACCGGGCCTCGTGGGCGCCGGCGGCCTCCGCCCGGGCCCGTTCGGCGTCCTGCCGGGCGGCCTCGGCGGCGCGGCCGGCCTCGTCGGCCTGTGACCGGGCGTCCTGGGCGTCCAGCCGGGCCTGTTCGGTCTGCGCGTGCGACTCGGCGGTGGCGCGGTCGGCGTCCGCGCGGGCCTGCCGGACGGCCTGGTCCGCTTCCGCGCGCGCCGCCTCGATCGTCCGCTCGGCCTCGTCCTGGGCGGCCTGGACGGCGGCGGAGGCCTCCGAGCGGGCCTGCTCCGCCGCGTGGACGGCGTCGTCGCGTTCCCGTTCGGCCTGCCGGCCGTGCGCGCGGGCGGTGCGGGCGGCCTCCCGCGCCTTCTCCGCGGCCTCATCGGCCCGGGCGGCCCGTCCCGCGGCGTCCTCCCGGTCGGCGAGCGCGGCGGCCACGGCCCGCTGCGCCTCGGCCTGGACGGCGCTGACGCGTGCCTCCACCCCGCGCGGGGACAGCTCCGCGTCCAGGGCCTGGGCCAGCGGCGCCACCGCCGCGGCGAGGCCCTGTTCCATCCGTTCGTACAGGTCCTCGGCCCGCGCCAGAGCGCCCTCCAGGCCGGGGGTGGCGCGCCGCAGCTCCCGTTCCCGCTTGGCGCGGGACTGGCAGTCGCCGTCGAGGCAGTACTCGCGCGGACGTCCGCGCCCCTCACGCTGCGGGACGGACCTCCCGCAATACCGGCAGGCGCGCTCGCCCGCCTGCACCGTCTGTTCACTCATCGTCACGACCCCAGCCTACCCTTTCCTGTTTTTCTATTTCCAGAAAACAAGAAGCCCTGGAAAATCAGGGAGGCTAACTGACGACAATGCACGTTCTCAGAAGCCAGAGCCGCTAGGCTGCCGCCATGGACGATCTCCAGCCAGTCGCCGCGGACCCCGAGGCGCACCCCGCGCCGTCCGCGCGCAGCGCCTTCCACGTCTACGTCGCCTCTCTGGAGAGCGCGCGGTCCCGGCGGGCCATGGGCGCGTGCCTGCACCGCCTCGCCGCGATGCTGCACACGGCGTCGGGACGCGAGCCGGGCCCGGCGCCGGGGGAGTCGTTCCCGTGGGAGCGGCTGCGCGCCGAGCACACCGCCGGGCTGCGGGCGCTGATCGGCCGGCAGACCACGCAGGGCCCGGACGGGGAGCCTGCGCCGTGGTCGCCCTCCTACCGCAACCTGCATCTGTCGGCGCTGCGCGGGGTGCTGCGCACGGCGTGGCGGCTGGGCGAGATGTCCACCGACGACTACCAGCGGGCCAGGGCGGTGCCGAACTTCCGCGGGACGCGGCTGCCCGCCGGGCGCAGCGTCCACGCCGCCGAGTTCACCGCGCTGCTGCGGGCCTGCGCCGCCGACCGGTCACCGGCGGGCGTGCGCGACGCCGCGCTCCTGGCCGTCCTCTACACGACCGGCGCGCGCCGCGCCGAGGTCGCCGCGCTGCGCCGCGAGGACTACGACCCGGGCGAGCGGTCGCTGCGGATCTCCGGCAAGGGCGACAAGCAGCGGCTGGAGTACGTGCACGAGGGCGCGGCCGCGCTGCTGGGCGCGTGGCTGGCGGCCGACGGCCGCGCCGCCGGGCCGCTGTTCAAGCCGGTGCACCGCTCGGGCGCGGTCCAGCACCGCCCCATGACCGACGCGGCGGTGCGCAACGCGGTCGTCAAGCGCCGCAGGCAGGCCGCCCTGCCGCCGATGACGCCGCACGACTTCCGGCGGACGTTCATCGGCGACCTCCTCGACCAGGGCGTCGACCTCTCCACCGTCCAGCAGCTGGTCGGGCACGCCTCCCCCGCCACCACCGCCCGCTACGACCGCCGCCCCGAACGCCGACGCCGCGGCGCCGTCGACCGCCTCCCCTTCCCCACCCCCGAGGACATCGGGCGTCAGTAGCCCAGGCACGCAGAACGCGCCCCGGCCCTGCGGTGGGCCTTCCCGACCGCGGACGGAATGGGAGCCGGCCGCCGATCCGAAACGTTCCGTGTCGCCCCTGGTTCTCGCAGGAGCTCCCCGGTCACCCGGAGTGTTGCAGTCTCGTCTCTGGACGGAGGTCGTCATGCAGTAGTTGGTGGTCCTGTATTCCAAGCCCGCCGAACCCGACCACTTCCGCGACTACTACGTGACCAACCACCTTCCGCTGGTCATGAATCTGCCCGGCCTGCTTGCGTGGCGCTACAGCTTCGACGTATTCGCGGTCTTCGAAGGCGACTTCGCTGACGCCGCCGCCATGGCCGCGGCGCGGGCGTCGCCGCGAGGCCGGCGGGTGGCCGCCGATGTCGCCAACTACGCCACCGGCGGTGCGGTCGTCATCCACTAGCCGGTGCAGGACGGCACCGGCTGAGGCAGGCCGGTACGCTCCGGGACGCGTTCGGCCGGCCGTCGCGGCCAGGCCCGGCCATCGGCGGACGCCGTTCGCGGTTGCCGGTTCGTTGAGCGTCAAAGGTGGGCCGATGTCCTGGCCGGATGTCACGGTGGTTGATGCGTGCGTGCGGCGCGACGGCCGGGGCGGTAGCCCCACGGCCGTCACCGACGACGACCCGGCGGCGACGGACGCGGACCGGCGTGCGGTCGCCGCTGCGGCCGGCACCTCGCACGCGGCGTTCCTCGGCCCGGCGCGGACGCCGGACGGTGGCCGGCCGGTCCGGTTCTTCACCGCCACCGCCGAACTGTCCGGCTGCGGCCACGGCACCGTTGCCGCGCAGGCCGTCCGGTTGACCCGCACCGCGCTGGGCGAGCTGAACGACCGCCAACACACCGGCGGGCGCACGTTCGACACCGTCGCGATCCGCCGGCCCGCCGGCATCGAGGTGTGGTTCGACCAGGGCCTCGTCGCGCTGCGCCACCCGGCACCGGACGAGCGCGCCGCGATCGTCGCCGCGCTCGGGCTCACCGCGGACGATCCGCATCCGGCCGACGCGCCACGGATCGCCGCGCCCGGCGCACCACGCATGCTGGTACCGGTCCACGACCGGTCGCCGCTGCTCCGAGTCCGCCCACACCTCGGCAGGCTGACAGCGGCGTGCCGGCGGTACGGGCTCCTCGGCTGTTTCGTGTACGTACCGCCGGTGGGCGACCGACCGGGGTGCGGCGCGGATGTTCGCGCCGGCGATCGGTGTCGACGAGGACGTCGCCAACGCCAACAGCACCGGCTGCCTGGCCGCCCACCTGCTCGACACGACAGGGGCGCAGACGGTCGCGATCGAGGTGGAGCAGGGTGACACCCTCGGTCGACCGGCCAGCGTGCTGGCTTCGGCCCGACGCGGGCCGGCGGGCATCACGACCCGGGTCGGCGGGTTAGCGATGGTCCGCGACGGACACTGAGGCGACGACCAGACCGTCCCCCTTCTGCGATCCGCGCATGGGGCTGGGGCTGTCCGCTGCGGTCTAGCGCCGGCACCCGGTGGCGGGCGTCAGCGGGACGCGGTGTCGAGGGCGCGGCTGGGGGCTGAGAACCAGGCCAGGACAAGATCAACGGTCTGTCGTTGGTTTTCGCTGAAAACTACGGCGGGACCGGGGCAGGCGATCATCCGGGCCCGTGGACGCCGGGAAGGACCAAGGCCGATCGCCGGTCGGGTCCGTGCGACTTCACGCTGCCAGCGATCGCCCCCATGATCGCCGTCAGGACGCAGAAGATGATCGCCAGCGCCATCGCGACGCCGTCGCCCCCGTCGGCGCCGAAGAGGAACTTGAGCTGAGTGATGAAGGCCGTTTCCCACAGCAGCGGCCCCACGAAGATCGACGCCACGACGTAAAGCCCGCAAAGCGCGCACAGTGTCCACGCGCCGAAAATCCGGCGGGCGAACGTGAACCCTGCTGCGACCACCAGCAACACGGCGCCGATGAGGCCGCCGAGCACGTTCACCAACACGATGCTGGACCAGCGACCGGTGGGCCCGAACGCGTAGACGAGGTTGTAGAGCGCGAACCAGACGATCATGCCGGCGGCGAGCAGCGCCAGGACGCCGGCGATCACCGCCGCCGCCGCGTTCGCCCTCGGCGCGGGCGGCGGCATGTCAGGGTGCGGGGGTGGGCTGGACGGGTGCCAGGCGAACTGACCGGGGCCGCGCGGGGGCTGACCGTAGGGGCTGGGGCTGGGCTCCAACGGCGAGCCCGGCGCGGCCGGCAGCGGCGGCATGACGCGCTCGACCGCGGTGGCGCCGGCCGCCAGGAGATCATCGGCGCCTCCCGGTGCCGTGCCGAGACCGAGCAGGGCGAGCAGGACGTGCGGTGCGGTCGGCCTGCGGGCGGGCTCCTTGGCCAGGCAAGCGGTGACCAGCCCGGCCAAGGGCTCGGGAAGCGAACTGGTGTCGGGGTCGGCGTGCAGGATGCGATGCATCACCGCGGGTACGGTGTCGTCCCCGAAAGGGGAACGGCCGGTCGCGGCGAACAAGATGGTGACTCCCCAGGCGAACATGTCGGTCCATGTGCCGGGCTCCTGGCCGCCCACTTGCTCGGGCGCCATGTAGGCGGGAGTTCCGACGATCTGGCTCGTCATGGTGGAGGCGCCGTCGAGAGCCTTGGCGATGCCGAAGTCGATGACCCGCGGACCGTCCTCGCCCATGAGCACGTTCGGTGGCTTGAAGTCGCGGTGCACGACTCCCGCCTGATGGATCGCCGCCAGCGCGGTGGCGGTGCCGATGGCCAGCCGCTGCAAAGCCGCACCTGTCCGCGGCCCCTCGTCGCGGACGAGTTCGTACAAGGACGGGCCGGACACGAACTCGCTGACGATGTAGGGCTGATCGCCATGGATGTCGGCCTCCAGCACCCGGGCGGTACAGAACTCGGCGACCCTCTCCGCGAACCCCAGCTCGCGCACCAACCGCTCACGCGCCTTCGGATCACGTGCGGCATGAGTGCGCAGCAGCTTGACGGCGACCTCCCCGCCGTCCGGCCCGCGCCCGGCGTACACGACGCCCTGACCACCCTCCCCGAGACGGCCGGTCAGCGCGTACTCGCCCATCTGCTCGGGATCGCCGGGTTCCAGTGAGGCAGCCATAGTCGCCTATTCGACCATGCCGGAGCGGCTCGCCGAGCAGAGATCATTTACACTCGCGGCGGCCCGCGATCTCCCGGGGCGGTCAGCCGAGGTCGGCGAGCTCGAACAGCGGATATTCCAGCAGCCGCCGCCAGGCCGGCATGCCGCGGGCGGCGAACCGGTCGCGCGGGCGGCCTCATCCAGGTCAGTGCGCTGGGCGAAGAAGGTCAGGTCCTCGGGTCAGCTGCCGCAACCGGCGTGCTTGCCGTACAGGCATATACTATTGCCCATGACGCAAGAAGATGGAGATCTGGACAGCCTCGTCCGCAAACGCATCCGCGCCTTGCGGGTGGCGCAGGGCTGGTCCCTGGAGGAGCTGGCCTCCCGCGCGCACCTCAGCCAGTCCTCGCTGAGCCGCATCGAGAACGGCCAGCGCCGCCTCGCACTGGACCAGCTGGTCACCCTCGCCCGCGCACTGGACACCACGCTCGATCGGCTCGTGGAGACCGCCGCCGACGACGTCGTCACCAGCCCGACGATCGACAGCGCCCACGGCCGGATGCGCTGGACCATCAAGGCCGACCCCGGGATGAGCGTGTTGCGCCAGCGCATGACCGAACCGCCACCCGAGAACCCGGCGCGCATGCGCGCCCACCCGGGGCGCGAATGGCTCGTCGTCCTGTCCGGCACGGCGATCCTCATGCTCGGCCACCGCCGCTTCCGCCTCGAGACCAATCAGGCCGCCGAGTTCCCGACGATGATGCCGCACGCGATCGGCGCCGACGGCGGCCCCTGCGAGATCCTGGGCATCTTCGACCGCGACGCCCGCCGCGGCCACCAGGGCGACAACGGCGACGACACCCAGGGCGCTCCCGAGTGACAGTGAGGCTGCGCGACGGTCTTCCCCGGTGGTGACCTCTTGCGCGTCAGGCAGCGCCCTGGACCATCATCTTGCGTAAACTGGGATGTTTCGTGCTGCACGCGCATGTCGTCTTAGTGTGAAGAGCATGAGCCACGCACACACCGGCGCTCCCCGCCACGGCGCTTCACACGGTCACCACCACGGGCACGCGATGGACGGCCAGGCGGAGATCCTCGACCTGGACGCCGAGGTCCTCGCCGAGCACACCGCCTCCATCACCGCATGGCTGCCGCTGCAGACCGCCCCGCACCACATCGTGGACCTGGGCTGCGGCACGGGCGCGGGCACCTTCGCCCTCCTCGACCGCTTCCCCGACGCGCACGTCACCGCCGTCGACGCCTCCGCCGAACACCTGCAGCGCCTGCGCACCAAGGCGGGCGCCCGCGGCGTCCGAGAACGCGTCCACACGGTGCAGGCCGACCTCGATGAAGCGGCCTGGCCCGAACTCGGCTCACCCGACCTGGTCTGGGCGTCGGCCTCGATGCACCACATGGCCCACCCCGACCGCGCACTGCGCACCGTTCACGGCACGCTCGCGCCCGGCGGCCTTTTCGCCGTCGTCGAACTGGCCGGCCACCCCCGTTTCCTGCCCGAAAACGCCCCCGAGGACCGGCCCGGCCTGGAAGAGCGCGTCCACGCCGCAGCCGACCGCCGCCAGGCCCAACACATGCCTCACCGCGGCGCCGACTGGGGCCCGATGCTGACCGCCGCCGGATTCACCGTCGAGGGCGAACGCACCATCGCCGTGAACCTCGAAGGCTCGAGCGACGAAGCGATCGGCCGCTACGCCACCGGCGTCCTGCAGCGCATCCGCAGCGTCATCACGGACACGCTCTCGCCCGAGGACCTCACCGCGCTCGACCGAATCCTCGACACCAGCAGCCCGCACAGCATCCTGCGCCGCGACGACCTGACGGTACGCACCGAGCGCACCGTCTGGGCCGCCCGCCGCACCTGACCCCGAACAGTGGGCCGGTTGAGAACTCGGGTCACCACGCGCAAACGATAGGGGTGTCGCGTCCGCCGGGGTCCGCACTCGGCATCGCGTCGGGCGACTGCGTAGACGCCGGGTCGGGCGTGCCGCCCGGGAGCAGACGGAGGCATGCCATGCCGCCGCTTTCTTGGGGCAACCGCGTTCGGGCGGCGGCACATTTAATTCGGCGAGAGCGAGGCACTGCCGACCTTCGCGTTTCGCGGGCGAGTCCGGCGGAAAAGGAAACCCGTTCGGGTGCTGACCTTCCTGGCCCGCGTGGGCGCATACCGCGGCGCCGCCGGGTGTGTCCTCGACTCCGAATCCGCCTAACGGGCCTCCGGGCCGCCGCTCAGTTGCGCAGGTGCGCGTTGAGCCGTGCGGCCTGCCGGGTGAGGTGGATCTGTTCGGGGAGGCTGGAGGCCGAACGGGCGGCTTCGACGTAGAGCCGCGCCGCGGTCGCCTCCGGCACGAGGTAGGCCTGCGCGATCTGGCGCGTGGTCAGGCCGCCGACCGCGCGCAGCGTGAGCGCGACGGCCGAGGCCGGTGTCAGGGCGGATGCGCGCACAGGAAGTACATCTGGAGCGTGTCGTCCACCGCCTCGCCCGGGCCGGGCGCGGGCTCGACCTCGACGCGTTCCTCGCGGTGCCGCCGGGAGGTGTCGGCGCGGGCGGCGTCGAGGAACTTGCGCCAGGCCACGGTGGTCAGCCAGCCCTTGAGGTCACGCGGCGGGTCGTCCGGCCACACCCGCACGGCCTCGACCAGGGCGTCCTGCACGGCGTCCTCGGCCGCCGGGAAGTCGGCCCCGCCGCGAAGTCGGCCCCGCGGCGCACGAGGACGCCGATCACCGTGGGGGTGAGGGTCCGCAGCCGGGCCTCGTCCACTGTGCGTCACTCCGTGATGGTCGGGGGCGCGGCCAGGAACGGGCGCAGTTCGAGCCAGTCGTGGATCGGCTCGCCGCCCGCGCCCGGGGCAGCGGACAGCTCACCGGCCAGTTCGAGCGCCCGCTCGTAGGTCTCGACGTCGATCACGATCCAGCCGGCGATCAGGTCCTTGGTCTCCGTGAACGGGCCGTCGGTCGCCGGTGGCCGCCCCTCGCCGTCGTAGCGGACGTAGGTGCCTCGGGGGAGAGCGCCTGACTGTCGACGAACTCGCCGGTGCCTTCCAGCCGGCCGATGAAGTCCTCCATGTACTGCACGTGGGCCGAAAGCTCCTCCGGCGTCCACTGCTCCATCGGCGCGTCGTTGGCCGCCGCCGGGCGGTTCTCATGCGTTCTGGTGCTCGTCCCGCCGCCGGATCAGTTCCTCGACCGCGCTCGGCAGAGTCGTCTCGAAGTCGATCAGCTTCGCCCACGTGGGCGTCACGACGATCCGGACCATTCCGTCGTAGAGCGTGCGCACCCCCGCCTCCCACTCGACCCGCTGCTCGGGCGTCATCTCGTAGGAGCCGTTCATCTCCAGGTATTCGTCCGGGATGCCGTCGACGACGTCGAGTTCGGCCCGGCCGCGGATGAGCAGGATCTTGGGCGGGTGCACCTCGGTGTCGATCGTCAGGGCGACCGCCGGGTTCTCGCGCAGGGCGGGGAGTTTCGGGGCGTTCTTGGCGGTGCACATCACGATCTGCGAGCCGTTCCAGGTGAACGCGATCGGGACGTTGCGGGGTGTGGCGTCCCTGGCGACGTAGGCCAGGCGGGTCAGGTCGCGGGCCAGCAGCTCCCGGCTGATCGGCCGGTTCAGAACCTCGGTGACCTCGTTCGGTTGCACGGTCGTCTCCTTCGCTGTCGCCTTCCCGGTCCGCCCGGCGGCCGGTGTGTGGAATGTCGTCGACTCGGACATCTTCGGGCCCGGGCCCGCTGGTGTCCCTGGGACGGAGCCGCCGCCGCGTTCTCGACATCCGGAGGCATGCCGATTTCCACGACGTGCTTCGTCCTTGAGCCGCACGGCCCGACGTGCCGGGCTCGGTCACCGGTAGGTACCCGGTGCCGAGGGGGCGTCCAGGTCCGGCGTCAGCGGCTCAGCGCCGTCTCCCGCTCCACACGCGACAGCTTCTCGGGACTGCGCACGACGTACAGCCCGGTGATGCGGCCGACCCCGACCCGCACCGCCACGACGGCGGCGATCTCGCCGTCGAGCCGCACGATGAGCCCCGGGTGGCCGTTGACCTGGACGCGCTCGACACAGGTCCTTCCGCGGAACCTGTTGAAGCCGCCGCCCAGCAGGCGGGCCACCTTCCCCGACCCCACGATGGGCTTCGGCGCCGCCCGCCTGAGGCCGCCGCCGTCGTTGAGCAGGACGACGTCCGGCGCGAGGATGTCGAGCAGGTTCTGCAGGTCGCCCGTCTCGACGGCCCGCTGGAACGCCGCGAGCGCGGCGCGGGTCTCGGCCGGGGAGACGACGTCGCGCGGCCGCCGCGCGGCGACGTGCGCCCGCGCCCGGTGGGCGATCTGGCGGACCGCCGCGGGGTTCTTGCCGACGGCCTCGGCGATCTCGTCATAGGGCAGATCGAATACTTCGCGGAGCACGAAGACGGCCCGCTCGGTCGGCTGAAGCGTCTCCATCACCAGCAGCATCGCCATTGAGACGCTGTCGGCCAGTTCGACGTCCTCGGCCACGTCGGGTGCGGTCAGCAGTGGCTCGGGCAGCCAGGTCCCGACGTAGGACTCCTTGCGGCGGCCGAGCGCGCGCAGCCGGGTGAGGGCCTGCCGGGTGACGATCCGCACCAGGTAGGCGCGCTGTTCCCGCACGGTGGCCAGGTCGACGTCGGCCCATCGCAGCCAGGTCTCCTGCAGGACGTCTTCGGCGTCGGCGGCCGAGCCGAGCATTTCGTAGGCGACGGTGAACAGCAGGTTGCGGTGGGCGACGAACACCTCGGTCGCGGCGTCCGCGCGGTCGTCATGAGCCGCCGGCCCGGCCGTGTCGGTCGTTCGCTCGCTCATTGCCTGCTCCCCGCCTGTTCGCACTCGATTCCGCTGCACGCACGAGACGCCGGCCGCCGCCTCCGTGTGACATCCACGGCGGGTGGCGCACGTCATATCACGGTGCTGTCACAGGGAGCGGGCCGCCGGCATCTCGTGTTCGTCAGGGCCGCGCGAACGATCCGCGCGGCACGCAACCGCACGAGTGAGGACGAAGTCTCATGGCGACCACGAAGGCGCAGGACCCGGCGGGCACGCCGCGCCGCTGGGCCGCGCTGTTGTTCATCGGGTTGGCCCAGCTCATGATCGTTCTGGACGCCACGGTCGTAAACATCGCGCTGCCGTCGCTCCAGCGGGACCTGGGGATCTCCGACGGTGACCGGCAATGGATCATCACCGCTTACATGCTGGCGTTCGGCAGCCTGCTGCTGCTCGGCGGCCGGATCGCCGACTACACCGGCCGCAAGCGGACCTTCCTGATCGCGCTGGCCGGCTTCACCGGCGCGTCGGCGCTGGGCGGCGCGGCGGCCGACTTCGAGATGCTGCTGACCGCCCGTGCACTGCAGGGCGCGTTCGGCGCGCTGCTGGGGCCGTCGGCGCTGTCGCTGCTGACGGTGACGTTCACCCGGCCCAAGGAGCGCGCCAAGGCGTTCGGGATCTGGGGCGCCATCTCCGCCACGGGCGGCGCGATCGGGCTGCTGGCCGGCGGGGCGCTGACCGACTACCTGGACTGGCGCTGGTGCCTGTACATCAACATCCCCATCGCCCTGATCGCGGCGATCGGCGGGTACATGGTGCTGACCGAGTCGCGGCACGCGGGCCGGGCCCGGTTCGACGTCCCCGGCGTGCTGCTGGTGACCGGCGGGCTGGTCGCGATCGTGTACGCCACCAGCCGGGCCGAGTCCGACGGCTGGAGTTCGGCGACGGTCACCGGCCTGCTGGCCGCCGGCGCGGTGCTGCTCGCCGCGTTCATCGTCGTGGAGAGCCGGGTGCCGCAGCCGCTGCTGCCGCTGCGCGTGATCGCCGACCGCACCCGCGGCGGCGCCTACCTGACCGTGGGACTGGCCGTCATCGGAATGTTCGGGGCGTTCCTGTTCCTGACCTACTACATGCAGGTCGTGAAGGGATACTCGCCGATCAAGACGGGCGTGGCCTTCCTCCCGATGGTCACCGCGGTCCTGATCTCGGCCGGCGCGATCTCCACCCGGATGCTGCCCAGGCTCCCGCCGCGGGCGCTGATCGTCCCCGGCATGCTCATCAGCTCGGCCGGCATGCTGTGGATGCTCACCCTGGAGACCGGCACCTCCTACGCCGGCGGCGTGCTCGTCGCGCAGCTCCTGCTCGGCTTCGGGGCGGGCATGATCATGCCGGTGGCGCTCAACTACGCCACCCACGGCGTCCACCAGGACGACTCGGGCGTGGCCTCGGCCACCATCAACACCGCGCAGCAGATCGGCGGATCGATCGGCACCGCGCTGCTCAACACCATCGCCACCAGCGCGACCGCGGACTACCTGGCCTCGCACGCCGCACAGGGCGCGAACCCGGCCCTCGCCAAGCAGGCGGTGGTGGAGGGCTTCGGGGCGGCCGGCGCCTGGGCCGGGGGGATCCTGCTGGCCGGCACGCTGATCATCGCCGTCCTGATGAACACCCCGCGCCCCGGGCGGGACGCCGCAGAGGACGCGGACGGCGCCGAACCGCTTCTCGTCCGCACCTGATCCTCCGGCGGATCCAAGCCGGCGTGACCGTCCGTCCACAGCGGACCAGAGAGAGGAAGAGGCAAGGAGGAAGACCCACTCCTTGCCACTCTCAACGTATAGCGCACCGGGGGGCTTGCGGCAAGACCCCGGTCGTGCCGCAGAATCGTCGGCCGAGGCCAGAACCTGCGGAAACGCGGGACGCGGCGGCGCACGTGCCGCCGCGCAGGCGCGAGAGGGCGCGCCGCCGGACCGCGCGGGGCGGCCGGGGCGAAGCGCCATCCGGACGAAGGGGATCTCATGATCGACGTGATCGTGGCCGGCGGTGGACCGACCGGCATGATGCTGGCCTGCGAGTTGCGGCTGCACGGCGTGCGGGTGCTCGTGCTGGAGAAGGAGGCGGAGCCCGCCAGGTATGTCCGGTCGCTCGGCCTGCACGTGCGCAGCATCGAGGTGATGGACCAGCGCGGTCTGCTGGAGCGGTTCCTCGCGCACGGCGAGCGGCACCCGGTCGGCGGCTTCTTCGCCGCGATCGCCAAGCCCGCGCCCGACCGGCTGGACACCGCGCATTCCTACGTCCTCGGCATCCCGCAGCCCAAGACCGATCGCCTGCTGGCCGAGCGCGCCGCCGAGCTCGGCGCCGAGATCCGGCGCGGCAGCGAAGTGGCCGGGCTGAGCCAGGACGAGGACGGGGTGACCGTTGAGCTGGCCGGCGGCGCGCGGCTGCGCTCGCGCTATCTCGTCGGCTGCGACGGCGGCCGCAGCACGGTGCGCAAGCTGCTCGGCATCGGGTTCCCCGGCGAGCCCTCCAGGGTCGAGACGCTGCTGGGCGAGATGGAGGTGCCCGAGGACCCGGCGACGGTCGCCGCGGTCGTCGCCGAGGTCCGCAAGACCCAGCTGCGGTTCGGCGTCGGGCCCTTCCAGGACGGGGTGTACCGCGTCGTCGTGCCCGCCGAGGGGGTGGCCGAGGACCGCGCGGCCCCGCCGACCCTGGAGGAGTTCAAGCGGCAGCTGCGGCGGGTCGCCGGCACCGACTTCGGCGTGCACTCGCCGCGCTGGCTGTCGCGGTTCGGCGACGCCACCCGGCTGGCCGACCGGTACCGGGCCGGCCGGGCGCTGCTGGCGGGCGACGCGGCGCACGTCCACCCGCCGACCGGCGGGCAGGGACTCAACCTCGGGATCCAGGACGCGTTCAACCTCGGCTGGAAACTGGCCGCCGAGGTCGGCGGCTGGGCGCCGGAGGGACTGCTGGACAGCTACCACGCCGAACGGCGCCCGGTGGCCGCCGACGTCCTGGACAACACCCGCGCGCAGATGCAGCTGATGACGCCCGAGCCGGGTCCGCGGGCGGTGCGCCGGCTGGTGGCGGAACTGATGGACTTCGAGGAGGTGAACCGGCACCTGGTCGAGAAGATCACGGCGATCGGCGTCCGCTACGACTTCGGGGAGGGCCACGAACTGCTCGGCCGGCGGATGCGGGACGTGGCGCTGAAGCGCGGCCGCCTCTACGAGCTGATGCGCGCCGGCCGCGGGCTGCTCCTCGACCAGACCGGCGGGCTCTCGGTGGCGGGCTGGGCCGACCGGGTCGACCACGTCGCCGACGTCAGCGAGGAGCTGGACGCGCCCGCCGTTCTGCTGCGTCCGGACGGCCACGTGGCGTGGGCCGGTGAAGATCAGCAGGATCTGCTCGGCGGGCTGTCCAGATGGTTCGGCGCCGCGGCCGGCTGACCGGCCCCGGGTCGCGGCCCGGCGGGTGCGCCTGATTGATAATCTCAACGTTGAGATGATCCTGGAGGGGCGATGGCGGATGCGGTGGACGCGATCCTGGCGCAGTGGGCGCGCGAGCGTCCCGACATGGACGCCTCGCCGATGGGCGTCGTCGGGCGGATCTCGCGGGCGCAGCTGCTGCTGGGCCGGGAGCTGAAGGAGTTCTTCGCCGAGCGGGGCCTGGAGACCTGGGAGTTCGACGTCCTGGCGACGCTGCGCCGCCACGGCGCCCCCTACGAGCTGACGGCGGGGGCGCTGCTGAAGGCCGCGATGGTCACCTCCGGGGCGATCACCAACCGGATCGACCGGCTGGAGGCCAAGGGCCTGGTCGAGCGGGTCCGTGACGCGGGGGACCGGAGGTCGGTCCGGATCCGGCTGACCACGCGGGGCCTGGCCGTCGTGGACGAGCTGGTGGGCCTGCACGCCGCCAACGAGGAGCGGCTGCTGGCGGCGCTGGGCCCGGCCGACCGCGAGCGTCTCGCCGGTGCGCTGCGCACCCTCCTGGAGTCGCTGGGCGACACGTCCCTCGGCTGAGGGTGCGGCGCGCGGCCGGTCAGGGGGTGAAGGCCCGGACGGCGCGGGTGGCGCGGCCGGCGATGGCGGCCAGGTGGGCGGCGAGTTCGGGCGGGTCGAGCAGGGTGTAGTCGACGGTCAGCAGGGTGATGCGGTAGGCCAGGAACCGCAGCGAGTCGGAGCGGGTGTGCAGGCGGCAGGTGCGGTCGTCGACCGGTTCCAGGACGCCCTGCCAGGCGGTGACGTGCTCGGCGGCCTCCTCGATCGGGACGTGCAGCAGCAGCCGCGCCCGGATCGTCCCGGACCCGCCGGCGAGGGCGTCCATGGCCCAGGCGGCGGCGTCGGCGCCGCCGGGCAGTGCGCGTTCGGGGCCGCGCACGCCGGTGCGGTGCGGCCCGGTGATCCGGTCGGCGCGGAAGGTGCGCCAGTCGGCGCGGTCCTCGTCGTAGGCGACCAGGTACCAGCGGCGGCCCACGGTGACCAGCCGGTGCGGCTGCGCGAGCCGCCGCGTCTCCCGGCCGCCGGCGGCGGTGTAGGCGAAGCGGACCTTCTCGCGGGTGACGCAGGCGGCGGCGAGCAGGGCCAGGACGCCGGGGTCGGCGGGCGGCGGGGCGCCCTCCTGCGGCGGGAGGGACACCGCCGCCTCGGTCAGCGCGGCCACGCGGTGCCGCAGCCGGTGCGGCAGGACCTGCTCCAGCTTGGCCAGGGCGCGCAGGGAGGTGTCCTCGATGCCGGTGACGGCGCCGGCGGCGGCGGTGCGCAGCCCGATCGCGATGGCGATCGCCTCGTCGTCGTCCAGCAGGAGCGGCGGCATGGCGGCGCCGGCGGTGAGCCGGTACCCGCCGGTGTTGCCGTGCGCGGCGTGGACGGGGTATCCGAGTTCGCGGAGCCGGTCGACGTCGCGGCGGACGGTGCGGGGGGTGACGCCGAGGCGGCCGGCGAGTTCGGCGCCCGACCACGTCCGGGGCGTCTGGAGCAGGGACAGCAGGCGGAGCAGTCGTGCGGAGGGGTCGCGCATGTCCTCCATCCTGCCGCCCTAATAGGACGTTCGCTGACCTATTGGGGTACTAGCGTGGTGAGTGCCGGGCCGGAGAAGGATCTGCGGCCCCTGTGAACGGAGGCACTACATGCTGCGAGGATTCGCCACCATCAGCTTCTGGGCCGACGACGTGGAGGCCGCCAAGGACTGGTACGCCGAGTTGCTGGGCGTGCAGCCGTACTTCAGCGTGCCGGGGCCGGACGGCCGCGCCGGGTACTACGAGTTCCGGGTCGGGGACTACCAGCACGAGCTGGGCCTGATCGACGCCCGGTTCCGTCCCGGCGGCGCGGACGCCGGCCCGGGCGGCGCGGTGATGTACTGGCACGTCGACGATCTGGAGGCGGCGGTGGAGCGGCTGCTGTCGATGGGCGCCACCGCGCACGAGAAGATCACCGAGCGGGGCGAGGGTACGGGGTTCGTCACCGCGTCGGTCGTGGACCCGTTCGGCAACATCCTGGGCGTGATGACCAACCCGCACTACCTGGAGGTCCTGGCCGCGGCCGGCCCCCGAGGCTGACCGCACCGCGCGGCGGCGCCTCGTCCGCTTGCGGCCCCCCGGGGGGCCGGGCGGTCAGGCGGCGCTTCTGGCGGGCCGCCCGGCGGGGGCGGCGTGCTTGGCCGGCGGGCGGGCGGGACGTCCCGGGATGGCGAGGGTGACCGCCGCGGCCAGCAGCGCGACGCCGCAGCCGAACAGCATGCTGGCGCGGAAACCGGCCTCGGACGGCAGGACGTGCCCGCCCATGCTCGTGGTCATCTCGGCCAGGACGACCCCGACGACGGCGGCGGACACGGTCGTGCCGATGGAGCGCATCAGGGTGTTGAAGCCGTTGGCCGAGGCGGTCTCCGACGCCGGCACCGCGCTCATGATCAGGGCGGGCATCGCCCCGTAGGCGAGCCCGACGCCGGCGTTGCAGATGACGGTGATGACCAGCAGGCCCCACGTCGATCCCATCAGGACCGTCGAGGACCCGTAGCCGAGCGCGATGACCAGGCTTCCTGCGCCCAGGGTGACCTTGGGCCCGGCTGCGGCCGACAGTTTGGCGCCCAGCGGGGAGACCGCCATCATCGTCAGGCCGGAGGGGGCCATCCACAGGCCGGCGGCCAGCATCGACTGCCCGAGGCCGTACCCGGTGGCCCCGGGCAGCTGCAGCAGCTGCATCACGATCAGCGCCTGCGCGTACATCGCGCATCCGACCAGGACCGAGGCCAGATTGGTGAACAACACCTGGCGCCGTACGGTGACGCGCAGGTCGACCAGAGGTTCCGCGGTGCGCAGCTCCCACCACGCCCACGCCGGCAGGAGGACCGCGGCGGCGGCGAGCAGGCCGAGTGTGGTGGCGCTCGCCCAGCCCCAGTCGGCGCCCTTGGACACCCCCAGCAGCAGGCACACCAGCGCGGTGCCCAGGCCGAGCGCGCCGGGGACGTCGAGGCGTCCGCGGGCCTGCGGGGGCGTGGGGGGCACCAGGCGCCAGATCAGCACGGCGATCAGCACGCTGAGCGCGCTCGAACCCCAGAACAGCACCCGCCAGCTGGCGTGCTCGGCGACCGCGGCCGCGATCGGCATGCCGAGCGCCCCGCCGATGCCCATGGACGCGCTGATCAGCGCGATCGCCGACCCGAGCCGCTCGGGCGGCAGCAGTTCCCGCAGCGCGCTGATGCCCAGCGGCACCATGCCCATGCCGAGGCCCTGCAGCCCCCGCCCGATGATCATCGGGATGACGGAGCCGGCCAGCGCGCACACCACCGAGCCCGCGATCAGCGGCGCCGCGCAGGCCAGCAGCATGGTGCGCTTGCCGAGCAGGTCGCCGAGGCGCCCGGTCACCGGGATGGAGACCGCCCCGGCCAGCAGCGTGGCGGTGACCACCCAGGATGCGTTGGAGGCGGTGGTGTGCAGCAGCCGCGGCATCTCGCCGATGAACGGCACCACCAGCGTCTGCATCAGGGCGGCGACGATGCCCGCCACCGCCAGCACCCCGACGATTCCGCCCGGGCGGACGGCGGGCGCGGAGTCGTCCACGCGGATCTCCCTCGTTCTCGGCACGGCGAACTTGTGCACCATACATATGATGTGGCCGATGCACAAAACGTGTATGACGCACATCGCATGTGGTAGGGATGCTGCCGTCGCGCCTGTCCGGAGCGTCCGGGCATGGGGCCGTTCCGGGCGCGCGGCACCCGGGACCGACCGGGGACGGACCGGAGAGGGCCGGGGGGAGAGGGATCGGCATGGACAAGCCCACGCACCTGATCGAGTACGAGACGATGCTGCTCGGCCGGCACAGCCACATGACGGGCCCGCGCGGCCGCCGTGAGGGCGGGCACATGGACCGCAGCGCCTACATCCTGCTCAGCCGCATCCGCCTGGAGGGCCCGATGTCGATCGGGGAGCTCAGCGAGGCGTTCGGGCTGGATCCCTCCACCCTGAACCGGCAGACCGCCGCCATGCTGCGCGGCGGCCTGGTCGAGCGGATCGCCGACCCCGGCGCCGGCATCGCCCGCAAGTTCCGCATCACCGGCGAGGGGGAGCGCCTCCTCGACGAGGAGCGCGAGCGGAGCGTCCGGGGCCTGGAGAAGGTGCTGGCCGACTGGACGCCCGAGGACGTCGCGGCCTTCGCCGCCTTCCTGCGGCGGTTCAACACCGACATCGAGCGCCTGGCGGGACGCCCCTGGCCCCGCCCCTGACCGCGCCCGGCGCGCCGAGCCGCAGGGGCGGGCGCCGGCCATCATCGCCAGGTCGGTGTAGACCAGGCCGATGCCCTTGCAGACGGGGCAGGCGCCTTCGGAGTTGGCGCTGAACAGGGCCGCCCGCACGCCGTTGGCCTTGAGTGCGTCCCGTATCTGGAGCGGGCGGCGCGGGAGGCGTTCGAGGGCGGGCTGGCCCTGGTCCTGGACGGCATCGAGGCCGCCGCCGCGCGCGCGTGACCGTCCGGGCCGCCGGGGTCAGCCGAAGATCGCGGCGGGGTCGCCGGTGAACCAGACGTTGTCGATGACGACGCCGCGCAGGACCCATCGGTGGCCGTCGCGGACCAGTTCGGTGTCGTAGAGGTTCTTGAGCAGTGCGTGGACGCGGTGGTCGGCGGTGAGCAGGTGCTGGGCCTCCACCAGCGCGGTCAGCCGCGCGGTGCCACCGCCGGGCTCGATGTCGACGCGGGGGTTGGTGACCTGGTGGGTGGTGTCCACGCGGCCCTCGAACCCGCCGAGGATGGTGGCGACGATGGTGTCGCGTCCCGACATCGGCGGCGGCTCGGCGCCCCACGCGGCGGCGGCCGGGCGGAAGTCCAGTTCGGCGTCGGCGGCGAAGGCGGAGGCCAGCAGGGCCGGGTCCTTGAGGTCCTGGCCGAGCCCGAACCGGTACAGCGCGTCGATGATCTCGGTGCGGTCGCGCAGGCCGGCGGCGTCGGCGCCGGGGGGCAGGGCGTGCGGGCGGGTGACGTACATGAGGTGCTCCTAGGCAGGTCGGCGGGCATTCTCCGGGCATGTCCAGCGTCGCGGTGGACGTTGTGGCGATCAACGCGCTCCGGTGCAAGGATCGTGAAGTGCGGCTTAACGATGGGGGTGCGGGCGGTGCTGGAGCGGCATGAGATCGAGGCGTTCCTGACGCTGTCGGAGGAGCTGCACTTCGGCCGGACGGCGGAGCGGCTGCACGTGTCGACGGCCCGGGTGAGCCAGACGATCCGCAGGCTGGAGCGGCGGGTGGGGGTCCGGCTGTTCGACCGGACGTCGCGGCGGGTGGAGCCGACCCCGGCGGGGCGGCGGCTGGCGGCCGAGATCGGGCCGGCGTGGGCGCGGATCGGCGCGGCGGTGGAGCGGGCGGTGGAGGAGGGCCGGGGCGTCACCGGGACGCTGGCCGCCGGGTTCACCGGCGCGGCGGCGGGGCAGCTGGTGGCCGGCGCCGCGGAGCTGCTGCGGTCGCGTGAGCCGGGCTGCCGGGTGCTGATCCGGGAGGTGCGGGCCGGTGACGTCGCGGCGTGGCTGCGCGACGGCGAGGTGGAGGTGTGCCTGGCGGTGTTCCCGGTGGCCGGGCCGGCTGGGGCGCGGCCGGGAGCCGTGGAGGAGGCGGGTGTCGTGGCGGGGCCGGTGCTGGTGCGGGAGGCGGCGATGCTGGCGGTGCCGTCCGGCCACCCGTTCGCGCGCCGCGCGTCGGTGCCGGCGGCGGATCTGGCGCGGGTGCGGTCGCTGGAGCCGGGCGCGACGCTGCAGGAGACCCTCACGATGGTCGGTGCGGGCGAGGGCGTGGTCCGCGTGGGCGCGCATGTCCGCCGCTACCACGCGCGGCCCGATGTCGCCTACGTCCCGCTGGAGGACGCGCCGCCCGTGGAGTGGGGGCTGGTGTGGCGTGCCGGCGGTGACAGCGCCCGTGTCCGCGCGTTCGCCGACGCGGCGCGCGACCTGCTGCGCGGCCCGTGACCCGAGGGCCCCGGCCGGGGTGTGAGGTGCATCTCTCCGGCCGCCGCGGCGTCACATCCGGGGGCCGCACGGGGCTCTTATATGCATGGGAACATTCGCGATTCAGCCGCGTGACGTGACCTGCCACACCCTCCTGTACGCCGCCCACGACGCGTTCCGCCGGGACCTGGACCGGCTCGCGGCTGCGGCGGCGGCCGGCAAGGGCGGGGCCGCGCACGTGCGCGCGGGCTGGGAGAACCTCAAGGACCAGATCCGCATGCACCACGATCCGGAGGACCGCCTGCTGTGGCCGCGGGTGCAGCGGGCGTTGGCGGGCCGCCGCGCGGAGCAGGCGGTGCTGGAGGAGATGGGCACCGAGCACGCCCGGATCGGGCCGCTGATCGGGCGGGTCGACGCGGTGATGCGCGGCGGCGGGGACCTGCCGGCGGCGGTGCGGGAGCTGCGCGGGGATCTGGAGGCGCATCTGCGGCACGAGGAGATGACCGCGCTGCCGCTGGCGGAGTCGGTGCTGGGCCCGGCGGAATGGCGGGAGTTCGCCGCCGAGGCCGGCAGCAGCTGCGAGGCGGGCACGCCGCTGTTCGTTCCGTGGGTCGTGGACGGGATCGCGCCGATCGAGCGGAGCCGGTTCCTGACGGCGCTGCCGGCGCCGGTGCGCGACCGCAACCGGGTGGCGTGGGAGCCCCGCTACCGCAAGCGGCGCCTGTGGAGCGCCTGAGGGACTGACCCAACCGTCCGCACCGCCCGCGGGACGCGGGGTCACCAGGGGACGGCGCGGGCGGTGATGTGGTGGTCGGCGGGGTCGTAGTAGGACAGCAGCAGCGCGCCGCGGGTGCTGAGGGCGGGGTGGCCGATGAGGGCGCGGCACTGGTCGAGGCCCGATCCGCCCGAGCAGGGGACGGCGCCGTCCGCGGCGGGGGTCCAGGGGCCTTCGGGGGCGGGGGCGCGCCAGAGGCGGTACCGCCCGTCCAGGCCGCGCTGCTCGACCATGACCAGGCCCTTGCCGAGGGCGCTGTAGTCGGCGACGTGGACGAGGTAGGGCGCGGCGCCGTGCACGACGGTGCGGGCGCGGGCGGCGTCGGGGGTCCAGCCGCCGGGCGTCCAGTACCGGTAGGCGGCGGGGTCGCGCCAGGCGGCGGGGTCGGCGGTGACGCGGGCGAGGGTGACGCGCCCGCCGTGGCAGGCGCCGTAGGCGGAGGCGTCGCACACCGAGGCGAACAGGTACAGGTGGCCGCGGGCGAACACCGGTGAGCCGAGGTTGTGCTGGAACGGGAGCCCGGCGGGGGCGGTGAACAGCCGGGTGCGGCCGGTGAGGGCGTGTCGGGCGGGCCGGTAGGTGACCAGGCCGAATCCCTGGGTGCTGATGGCGGTGCCGTGCACGCACACGTCGGTGTAGGCGATCAGGAGGGTGCCGGTGCCGGGCGGTCGGGCGGCGCCGGAGGCCCAGGAGGCGCCGTAGGCGGTGCCGGGGACGTGGCAGGGACGGCCGTCGGGCAGGACGAGGCCGGGCGGGGCGCCGAGCATGCCCTGCGGGGCCCGTGCCCGCCCGGACGGCGACGGCCCGGCGGACGTCCCGGCGGACTGCGCGGGGGGCGTGCGGGGGCCGCCGGCGGGGGTGGGCAGTTCGGTGAGGGCGGTGGGGACGCGGCCGGGGCCGGCGGGGCCGGCGGCGGCGGTGGTGCCGAGCCACAGGCCGGGGCGGGCGCCCTTCCAGACCGTGTCGCAGAACAGCCAGATGCTGCGGCCGGGCCGGCCGGGCAGCGGGGCGCTGAAGCCGCAGTCGCGGTCGATGGTGTTGCCGGGGGCGGCGGCCTCGTAGGCGGACAGGACGCGGGCGGGCGGCGCGGCGCCGGGAGGGCGGGGCGGGGACGAGGAGACGCCGGCCGCGACGGCGATGACCGCGGCGAGCAGGACGGTGACGGCGGCGGCGAGGCACGTGCGGGGGCGGGGAAGGCTGCGGGTCAACGGTGCCCTCCCTCCCCGGGCGCGGCTCGGCGGTGGGTCTCACAGAGTGGCTCGCCGCGGGCCGGTGGGCAACCGGCGCCGGGGACCGGTCCGGGCGCGGCGTCCCCACGCGGGCGGCTCAGGAGCGGGTGGTGAGCAGGGCCAGCACGGCGACGCCGGCGGTGAGCCAGGCGGCGTAGTCGCCGATGTGGCCCGAGTGCAGGGAGTGCAGGCGGGCGGAGGCAGCGGCGGCGGCGCGTCCGGCCAGGCGCCCCGCGGCGTGCGCGGCGCGGGGCCGTCCGGAGGCGCGGCGGGCGGCGGGGACGGCCAGGGCGAGCAGCAGCGCGGCGGCGGCGCCGCCGAGGCCGGACGGGGTCCACGGGTCGGCCGGCGGCCCGTGCGGGCGGGCGACGTGGCCGTCCAGGACCAGACCGGCGTAGGCGTCGCGGCCGGCGAAGACGTGGGCGGCGTCGGCGACTGGCCCGCCGGGCATCAGCCCGGCCGCCAGCCCGGCGGCCAGCAGCGCGACGGCGGGGGTGAGCATGATCCACGGGATGGACCGCAGCGTCCCGGACGTCTCGGGGTCCTCGCGCCCTCCCCGGCCGCCGGCGCCGGCGGGGGTGCCTCGGAACACCACGAGCCACACGCGCAGGACGGCGCCGGCGGTGAGCGCGGCCGCGGCGATCGACAGCGGCATGAACCACCACCAGCCGATCTTCAGGGCGGCGTGTTCGGCGACCGAGTGCCCGGCGAACAGCCCGGACGGCGGCACCCCGGCCAGGCACAGCGCGCCGACCAGGAAGACGGCGCCGGTGACGGGCATGCCGCGGCCGCGGCCGCGCAGGTCGCGGGCGTCGACGCTCTCGTGCCGGTTGAGCAGGGCCCCGGCGGCCAGGAACAGCGCGCCCTTCACCCCGGCGTGCCCGGCCAGGTAGTAGGCGGTGCCGGCGAGCGCCTCGGGGGTGCCGGCGGCGACGCCGACCAGCAGCAGCCCGGTGTGGCTGATGGTGGAGTAGGCCAGCATCCGCTTGATGTGGTGCTGCAGGACGCACATGACGGCGCCCAGCAGCGCGGCGGCGGCGCCCAGGACGGCGATGGCGGTGAGGGGGACCAGCCCGGCGAACACGGCCCAGTAGGTCCGCGCGACCCCGTACACGCCGAGTTCGACCATGACGCCGGAGAACAGGACGCAGACGGGGGTGGGGGCGACGGCGTGGGCGTCGGCGAGCCAGAAGTGGAAGGGGACGGCGGCGGCCTTGACGAGGTAGCCGGTGCAGATGAGCACGAACGCGGCGGTGACCAGCGCGCCGGCGCCGCCGGCCGCGGCCAGGTGGCGTCCCGCGGCGGCCAGGCCGAGTTCGCCGGTGCGGCCGTAGACCAGGGCGATGCCGGTGAGGGTGAGGTAGGCGCCGATCGACTGGACGACGCCGAAGTTGAGGGCGCCGTGGACGGTGGCGGGCTCCTCGGACCGGTAGCCGGTGAGGGCGATCGCGACGACGCTCATCAGCTCGAAGAACACGAACGCGTCGAACAGGTCGCCGGTGTAGACGAACGCGCACATCGACGCCAGGAACAGCAGCATGAGCGCGTGGAAGATCGCCTGGATCTCGCTGAAGTAGCGCCAGGAGAACGCCAGCGCGGCCAGGGTGAGCGCGGCGGTGACGCAGGCCAGCGCGGCGGCCAGGGGGTCGGCGGCCAGGGGGATGCCGACGCCGGTGCCGGGGCCCCAGCCGCCGAGCCAGACGACCTGGGGGTGGTGGGGGGCGCGGGCGAGGGTGAGCGCGGTCAGCGCGGTGACGGCGGCGGCGGTGGCGATGGCGGCGACGTCGACGGCCAGGCGCGGCAGCCACCGCCCGGCGGCGGCCAGCAGGGCGGCGACCAGGACGGGCAGCGCGACGGTGGTCTGCAGGATCACGATTCGAGGGACCGCAGTGCGCCGGGGTCCAGGGTGCCGCGGCGTCGGGCGACCTGGACGGCCAGGGCCAGCAGCAGCGCGGTGACGGTGGCGCCGACGACGATGTCGGTGAGGGCCATGGCCTGCACGACGGGGTCGGTGACGGGCCCGCCGGCGGGCGGCGGCGGCCGGTCGGAGAACACCGGCGCGGTGGCGCCGTAGCGGTAGCCGATGGCCAGCAGCAGCACGTAGGTGCCGGACTGGGTGACCGACAGGCACACCACGGCGTGGATGAGGTCGCGGCTGGTGACGATGCCGTAGACGCCGACGAGCATGATCCAGCCGGCGGTCAGGTAGGGCAGGACGCTCACGGCGGCTCCCGGGTCGCGGCGCCGGGTCCGGCGTGGGTCTGGCCGCCCGGGCCGTCGTCGCGGACGAGGAGTGCCTGCTCGAAGAACTTGCCGACGAGCAGGACCAGGGCGCAGCCGACCTCGACGCCGACCGCGGTGTTGAGGGCGGGGACGCGGCCGGTGGCGGCCTGCCCGGCGGCGGCCAGGGCCAGCACGGCGAACGCGGCGGCGGCGACGGCCTCGGCGGACTCCAGCAGCGGGATGGGCCGCAGCCGCTGCAGGGCGGGGTAGTCGCCGGCGAGGTAGAGCAGGTGGACGGCGGTGCCGAGGATGACGCCGCCCTGGAATCCGCCGCCGGGGGACTGGTGGCCGTGCGCGACGATGTAGACGCCGGCCAGCAGGGTGACGGGCAGCAGCAGGTGGCCGACGATGCGCAGCGCGTCGGAGACCTCGGCGGGCCCGTGCCGGAGGGAGGCGCCGTCGTCGCGGTCCTCGCGGCCGGCGGCGCGCAGCAGCACCACGGCGCCGACCGCGGCCGCCAGCAGGATGATCTCCTCGCCGAGGGTGTCGAAGACGCGCTGGTCGAAGGTGACCGAGGCGACGGCGTTCGGAGTTCCCTGCCGCACGGCCTGCTCGACGGCGCGGTCGGCGTAGGGGTGCGCGGCGCCGCCGAACGCGGGCAGGCCGAGGGCCCCGGCGGTGAACACCGCTGCGGTGCCGGCGGCGCCGGCGGCGAACAGCAGAGTGCGGGCGGGGGCCTTCACCGGCGCGCACCCCGCCCGCCCCGGCCGCCGCCGGGCCCGGCGTCCCGTTCGCCCTCGTCGCCGCCTCCGGCGCGGCCCGCCTCCCGGCCGCCGCCGCGGTGCCGGCGGGTGGCGTGCAGGGCCAGCACGACGATGAGCGGCACCAGGACCGTGCCGACGCCGAACTGGGACATGGCCACGTCCGGGGCCTGCAGGATGAGGAACAGCAGTCCGAGGGCCATCCCGTACCCCGACAGCACGATCGCCTGCCGGACGGTGCTGCGGGTCAGCACGACCGCGGTCGCCATGAGAGCGGCCATGGCGAGGGCGGCGGCGATGAGGGCGTCGGCGAGCGGCCCCGACAGCGCGTCCAAGGACAGGGCGTTCACGGCGGGTTCACTCCGTCGTGCCGGCGGCGCGTTCGACGGCCTGGCCCGCGGTGACCACCGTGGCGGGCCCGGTGGCGGCCAGCAGCACCGCGATCACGGCGAGCTTGGCGACGTCGTGCCACGACGACCAGGGCCGCAGCGCGACCCCGGTGACGAGCAGCGGCGCGGCCAGCACGGTGACGGGCGCGACGGTGTGCAGCCGGGCGGCGGCGCCGCGGGTGAAGGGCAGCCGCAGCGCGGCGGCCACCGCGACCGCGGCGCCGGCCCAGGTCAGCACGTCGGCGAGCAGGCCGAGGCTCATCGGCGTTCCTCCTGGACACTCACAGGGCCTCCTTCACAGGGCCTCCTTCACAGGGTCCGGCTCAGGAACCGGGCGAACACCAGCGATCCGGCGAACGACAGCAGCGCCAGCACCAGGGCGACGTCGAGGTAGGCGGAGCGGGCGTAGGCGGCGGACAGCAGCACCAGGACGAGGGTGACCAGCGGGCCGGTGACGATGAGCCCGGCGAGCCGTCCGGCGGGAGGGCCGTGCAGGGTCGAGGCCAGTGCGGGCGGCAGCGCGCCGGCCATGACGGCCAGCGCGGGCACGGCGGTGTTCAGCACGTCCGCGGTCATGCCGGTTCCCCGTCGTGCGGGGCGCCCGGCGCCGCGCCGGCGTCCTCCCCGGTTTCGGGGCCGGTGCGGTGGACGAGCCCGGTGTCGTGCAGGCGCCGTTCGAACGGGGACGGGTGCGGGGTGAGGCGGTGGACGCGCAGCAGGCCGCGTTCGGGGTCGACTCCGCCGACGTAGGCGCCGGGGGAGGCCGACACCAGCAGGGTCGCGGTGCCGCGGCGGGCCCATCCGGGCGCGACGCCCACGGGCGTCCAGCCGCCGCCGGACGCGCCGCGCACGGCGATGCGGGCGGTGTCGGCGATGATCTGGGCGGGCAGCAGCGCCAGCGGCGGCAGGAGCCGGGCGGGCGGGACGGGGGCGGAGCGGTCCGGGGGGCCGTGGGCGGTGCCGGTGGTGAGCAGGGCGCGGCGCGCGGCGACGGCCGCGGCGGCTCCGGCGGCGGCCGCCGCCGCGCCGACGGTGATCTCGGTGAGGGTGATCGCCGGCGCCAGCGCGAGGTATCCGGCCAGCAGCACCGGCCACCAGGCCAATGGTTCGGCCGCGCGGCGGGCGGTCGTGTCGTGGGGGGCGGGGTCGGGCCGGCGGTCGGGCATGGCTTGCGCATACCCGGACGGAGGCTTCCAATCGCCGCCGGCGGCGGCGGGCGGGGATGTTTGCCGCGTCCGGGCCGGGTAGGGCGCCGGTTGCAGGCCCGTTCAGCGAGCCGGGGACGGGCAGGGGAGGCGCCGGTGACCAGGTTCGGGTACTTCCTGTCGGCCGAGGAGCACGGGCCGCGGGAGCTGGTGCGGCAGGCGCGGATGGCCGAGCGGGCGGGGTTCGAGGCGCTGTGGATCTCCGATCACTTCCATCCGTGGCTGGACGAGCAGGGGCAGTCGCCGTTCGTGTGGTCGGTGGTCGGGGCGGTGTCGCAGGCGACGTCGCTGCCGGTCGGGACGGCGGTGACGTGCCCGCTGGTGCGCACCCATCCGGCGGTGATCGCGCAGGCGGCGGCGACCAGCGCGGTGCTGACCGGCGGCCGGTTCACCCTCGGCGTCGGGACGGGCGAGTTCCTCAACGAGCACATCGTCGATTCGCGGTGGCCGGTCGCCGCCGAGCGGCTGGACATGCTGGAGGAGGCCGTGGGCCTGATGCGGCGCCTGTTCACCGGCGAGCTGGTCACCCACCGCGGCGAGCACTTCCGGGTGGACACCGCGCGGCTGTACACGCTTCCGGACGAGCCGCCGCCGATCTTCATGTCGGGTTTGGGGAGCAGGGCGGCGCAGCTGGCGGGGCGTATCGCCGACGGGTTCATCTGCATGATGCCCGACGAGGAGCTGATGGCGGAGTTCCGGCACGGCGGCGGCGAGGGCCGTCCGGTGCAGGGCGGGCTGAAGGCGTGCTGGGGCCCCGACGAGGGCGCGGCGCGTCGGACGGCGCTGCGGCTGTGGGCCAGCGACTTCCTGCCCGGCGAGGCGAACCGGCTGCTGCCGCTGCCGCGGCAGTTCCGGCAGCTGTCGCGGCTGGTGACCGAGGACATGGTGGCCGAGCGGGTGCCGTGCGGCCCCGACCCGCGGGTGCACGCGGCGGCGCTGCGCGCCTATGCCGACGCCGGGTTCGACGACGTGTTCGTGACGCAGATCGGCCCGGAGCAGGACGGCTTCTTCGACTTCTACGCCGGTGAGGTGCTGCCGCGGCTGCGCGGCGGCTGAGGCCGGCCCGTCCCGGGGCGAGGCCCCGGGCGGTACACCCCCCGAAGGAAGGATGGATATGAACACCCCCTCGATGCCCGGTGACGGGCCTGGAAAGGCGAGCAGGAACGCGTCCGGCGCCGGCGGTACCGCCGGCAAGGCGGGCAGGGCCGGCAAGGCCGGTGCGGGCACCGCGCAGAAGACCGCCGCGGGAGCCGCCAAGGGCGGCGCGAAGGGCGCCGCGGGAGCGGCGGAGGGCACGGCGCAGGGCGTCCGCAAGGGCGCCGCGCAGGCCGGCGGGCAGGTGGCGGCGCTGCCCGGCCGGGTGGCGGGGCTGGCCAGGCTGATGACGCTGGCGCGGCTGCTGCGCGCCGTCCCGGTGGTGGCGGCCGGTGTCGCGGGCGTGGTCGTCGGGCGGCTCATCGCCAGGCGGCGCTGACCCGCCCGGCGCGCGCACGAAGGCGCCCCCGGAGCGGCCGTCCGCGGCCCTCCGGGGGCGCCTTCGTGGCCCTTGACCGGCGGATGACCGAAACGGGGCGGCCAGTTTAGGGAGATCGGTGCGGGTACAGGGGTCACGTGAACAACCGCCAAAACCCCTCAAATAACACCAAACCCTCTAGACCCACAGGGAGTGGATGACATGACTGGGCCGATCGCCCAGCAGACCTCGGGCAGCAACTACGTCCAGCGCGGCGGGTCCGGCAGCAGCCTCGCCGACGTCGTCGACCTGATCCTCGAAAAGGGCCTGGTCATCGACATCTACGCCCGCGTCTCGCTGGTCGGAATCGAGATCCTCACCGTGGACGTGCGGATCGTCGTCGCCAGCGTCGACACCTACCTGCGCTTCGCCGAGGCCGTCAACCGCCTCGACATCGCCCACGACGGCACCTCGCAGGGGCTGCCGCAGTTCCTGGAGGGCATGCAGGAGTCGGGCGCCAAGAAGAAGACCCGCGGCGCCCTGGAAGGAGCCCAGGAACGGCTGAAGGAGACCTTCGGCGGCGACGACGACTCCGAAGAGGACGACGGCAGGCAGCCCGCGCGGCGCCGCTCGTCCCGCAAGAAGGAGGACGAGGAGTCATGACCACGCCGCAGCCCCCCGGCGGCCCGGCCCCCGGAGGCGCCCCGCAGTACGTGTACGGGGTGACCCGCTCGGGCGCGGCCCTGCCCGGCGACGTGAACGGCCTGGACGACCTGCCGGTCACCCTCGTCGAGGACGGCGGCGTGTGCGCCGCGATCGTCAGCGACCTGCCCCGCGACCGTGCCCTCGGCGAACGCGCCGACCTGGTCGCCCACCAGCGGGTCCTGAACGCGCTGGTCGACGCCGGGACCGTGGTCCTGCCGTTCCGGTTCGGCGCGGCGCTGGCCGACCGCGCCGCCGTGGAGAAGGAACTGCTCGCCGGCAACTCCGACCGGTTCGGGCACATCCTGGACCAGTTGGACGGCAAGATCGAGCTGCGCCTGAAGGCCACCTACGTCCAGGACGCGGTCCTCCGCGAGATCATGGCCGCCGAACCCGAGATCGCCGAACTGTCGCGGCGGCTGCGCGAGGTCCCGCCCGACGTCGCCGACGCCGTCTACTACGACCGCATCCGCCTCGGCGAGCTGATCGCCCAGTCGATGGAGCGGCTCCGCGAGGCCGACGGGCGGGCCCTGCTGGACGGCGCCGCCCCGGCGGCCGAGGCCGTCGCCGAGAAGACGCCCGTCCGTGAGGAGGACGTCCTGGACGCCTCCTTCCTGGTCCGCGCCGGCCGCCGCGCCGAGTTCGAACGCGCCGTCGACAAGCTGGCCCGCGACCACGCCGACCGCGTCAAGATCCGGCTGATCGGGCCGCTGCCGCCCTACGACTTCGTCCCGGAGGAGTAGGGCGATGGGACTGTTCACCGGGCTGGTCACGCTGCCGCTGGCGCCCGTGCGCGGCGTGATCTGGCTGGCCGAGACGCTCACCGAGCAGGCCGAGGCGCAGCTGTACGACCCGGGCCGGATCGCCGCGCAGATGCAGCAGATCGCCGACGAGGCCGCCGCCGGCGAGATCACCGAGGACGAGGCCGCCGAGCGTGAGGAGGAGCTGATCCGCCGGCTCAACGAGGGCCGTGCCCGCGAGCAGGCCCGCCGCGAGCAGGCCGGCGGCCTGGGGGCGCCGTGATGATGTCCGCGTCCGAGGCCGCCAAGCGGGCGGCCGAGCACGTCACCGCGATGACCGGCCGCGGCGCCGAATGCGTGGTGGGGGTGGAGCGCGCCGGCGAGGACGGCTGGCGCGTCCAGGTCGAGGTCGTGGAGACCCGCCGCATCCCCGACTCCGCCGACATCCTCGCGATCTACGAGACCGAGGTGGACGCGGACGGGGAGCTGGTCGGCTACCGCCGCGCCCGCCGCTATCCCCGCGGACGAGTGGAGAGGGACTAGAGCATTGAGTGAGACCCCCTGGACCGGGACCCGGTCTCCCACCCGGTCGATGGCCGGGGAGAAGACGTCGGCCAACCTGGCCGACCTGCTGGAGCGCATCCTCGACAAGGGCATCGTCATCGTCGGGGACATCCGGGTCAACCTGCTCGACATCGAGCTCCTGACGATCAAACTGCGGCTGCTGGTGGCGTCGGTGGACCGGGCCAAGGAGATGGGCATCGACTGGTGGGAGCACGACCCGTCGCTGTCGTCCAAGGCCCGGCAGCCCGCCGCGGAGGACGGCGCCGGCGGCGACCTCGCCCTGCGGGAGGAGAACCGGCGGCTGCGCGAGCGGCTGGCCGCCCTGGAGGCCGGTGACGGCGCCGCCGATGGAGACGACGGCGCGGCCGAGAAGGCCGGTGACGCGCCCGCGGCGCGTCCCGGGCGGGGGAAGGAGACCAGAACATGACCGACACCCGGTTCACCGGCGACACCGCCGTCTACCTGTACGGGGTCGCGCGGGACCTGGACCCCGCCGCGCTAGGCGACGCCGCCGGGGTGGCCGGCGCGCCGGTCCGCGGCGTGGTCGCCGGCGGGCTGACCGCACTGGTCAGCACCGTCCGGCTGGAGGAGTACGGCGAGGCGGCGCTGCGCGCCAACCTCGAGGACCTGGCGTGGCTGGAGGCCACCGCCCGCGCCCACCACGACGTCGTCGACCGCGCCGCCCACACCGCGCCCACCGCCCCGGTGCGCATCGCCACCCTCTACCGCGACGACGCCCGGGTCGCCGAGGTTCTGGCCGCGCAGGGCGAGCGGTTCGGCGCCGCGCTCGACCGCATCACGGGCCGCTCGGAATGGGGCGTGAAGGCCTACGCCGACCCCGAAGCCCTCCGCGCCCGCGACGCGGACGCCCCGGCCCCCGCAGACCCCGGTGGGGGGCTCGCGCCCAGGGCCGAGCCCCTCACCGGCCCCCAGCCCGCCGGTTCCTCCGGCGGGGCCGGGACGGCGTACCTGAAACGCCGGCAGGACCAGCGCCGCCGCCGCGCCGACGCGGCACGCCGGGCCGGCGAGCAGGCCGACGGCGTGCACGCCGAACTCGCCGACCACGCCGTGGCGTCCCGGCACCACCCGCCGCAGGACCCGGGCCTGTCGGGCCGCCGCGGCACCCAGATCCTCAACGTCGCCTACCTGCTGGACGAGGAGCAGGTCGAGGGGTTCCTGGCGGTGACGCGCGTGGCCGCCGAGCGGATGGCGGGCATCGAGGTGGAGGTGACGGGGCCGTGGCCGCCGTACTCCTTCATCGACACCGCCGACACCACGCCCGCCCGCGAGCCGGGGGACGGGCACCGGTGACGGCCGTCCTGGACCACGCCGGCGACGCGCCGATGGAGCGGATCGCGCTGGTCGACCTGCTCGACCGGCTGCTGGCCGGCGGCGTCGTCATCGCCGGGGACCTGGTGATCTCGATCGCGGGCGTCGACCTGGTGCAGGTGTCGCTGCGGGCGCTGGTCACCACCGTCCGCGACGAACTGCTGCCCGAGGAGGACCGGCCGTGACCCGACCGGACCGCGACCGCACCGCCCGTGAAAACACCGGCCGCGGCGGCGAGCCGGTGACCGGGGAGGTGTCGGTGCGCGACCCCGCCGCCGCAGATCCCGTCACCGGCGACATCCTGGCGGGCCGCACCGGCGGCTCGTCCCCCCACGCCCCCGTCCGCGCCGCGCCCGTACGCGAACCGGAACGCGCGATGGGGCCGCGGGAGCGATCGTCCCGGACGATGCAGCGCCTGCGGTCCGACCCCGAGACCGTGGAACGCGACCTGGTCAAGCTCGTCCTCACCCTGGTCGAGCTGATCCGCCAGCTGATGGAACGCCAGGCGCTGCGCCGCGCCGAGGGCGGCGACCTGTCCGACGACCAGATCGAGGCGCTCGGGCTGGCGCTGATGCGGCTGGACGAGGCGATGACCCGCCTCAAAGACCACTTCGGCCTCGACGACCACGACCTCAACCTCGACCTCGGCCCCCTCGGCCCGCTCCTCCCGCACGACTGACCGGCGGGCCGGCGGGCCGCTCACCCGGGCGGGTTGACGGCGACCGCCTTGAAGAACGTGTAGCAGAACGTCCCGTCCGGCCCGGCGGCACCGCCGTCGGGCGGGCCCTGCGCGACCTGACCTGACCCGCCCCCGGCGCACCCGGGCGGTCACGCGGCCAGCAGCTCCGCCTCCCACAAGTCCCGGTACGCGCCCGGCACCGCCAGCAGCTCACCGTGCCGGCCCCGCTGCACCACCCGCCCCCGGTCCAGCACCACCACCTCGTCGGCCGCGTCCAGCGCCGCCAGCCGGTGCGTCACCAGCAGCAGCGTCCCCCCGCCGGGCGACTCCAGCAGATCGCGGGTCAGCGCGTCCGCCATCACCGGGTCCAGCGCCTCGGCCGGCTCGTCCAGCACCAGCACCGGCGGATCGGCCAGCAGCGCCCGCGCCAGCAGCAGCCGCTGCCGCTGCCCGCCCGACAGGCCCCGCCCGCCCGCGCCGACCACGGTGTCCCACCCCTCCGGCAGCGCCCGCACCACCTCGGCGAACCGCGCCCGCTCCGCCGCGGCCTCCACCTGCTCCTCGCTCGCGTCCGGCCGCGCCAGCAGCAGATTCGCCCGGACCGTCGCGGCGAACACGTGCGCGTCCTGCGCCAGCCCCCGCACCGCCGCCCGCACATCACCGGGCGCGTACCGGCCCAGCACATGCCCGCCCAGCACCACCGCGCCCGACGCCACCGCGACATCGCCCGACACCGCGGCCAGCAGCGTGCTCTTGCCCGCGCCGCTCGCCCCCACCACCGCGACCCGGCGGCCCCGCTCCACCCGCAGATCCACCCCGTCCAATGCCGCGGCCCCGCCGTCATAGGCGACGCGGACGCCCAGCAGCTCCACACCCAGCGGCCCGCGCGGCACCCGCACCGGACACCGCGGCGACACCACCGGGGGAGCGGCCAGCAGCACCCCGACCCGCCGCACCGCCGGCACCACCTCCCGCAGCCGCTGCGCCGCCGACGCCAGCGGCAGCACCGACTCCACCGCGACCAGCGCCGTCAACGCCGACACCGCCACCCCGACCTCGTCCAGCCCCCCGCGCAACCCCACCCATACGACCGCCGCGACCACCGCGCCCTGCACCACGAAACCCGCCGCCGCCACCATCGCCGACACCCGCGCCCCCGACCGCTCCGCACGCTCCAGCCGCGCCGCCGCGTCCCCCGCCCGCGCCGCGAACCGGCCGGACGCACCGAACATCGCCAGATCCGACGCGCCCTCCAGCACGTCCAGCGCCCGCACCGCCAGCACCTCACGCCCGGCCGCCACCCGCGCCGCCGCACGCCCGCCCGCCGCCGACGCCGCCACCGGCAGCACCACACCCGCCAGCAGCAGACCCCCGGCCAGCACCACCGCCGACGCCGGCAGCACCACCGCGCACACCACCACACCCGCCGCACCGCACGCCACCGCCGCCACCGCCGGCAGGACGCACCGCAGCAGAAGGTCCTGGACGGCCTCCACATCCGACACCAACCGCGTCAGCGCATCACCGTCCCGCACCCCCCGTCCCGCACCCGCCGCCCGGCCGCGCGACGCCGACCCCGGACCCGCCTCCGCCAGAGCGTCGAACACCCGGCCCCGCAACTCCGCCAGCGCCCGCAGCACCGCGTCATGCCCCGCCAGCCGCTCCACATACCGCAGCGACCCCTTCGCCAGCGCGAACCCCCGCACCGCCACGATCGCCAGCGACAACGCCGCCAGCTCCGGCCGCTGCGCCGCCCGCGCCACCAGCCACGCCGCCGCCGCGATTAACCCCAGCCCGCACAACTCCGCCGCCGCACCCGCCAGCCCCGCACCCGCCAGCCGCACCGCATGCGGACGCACCGCACCCCACACACCCCGCACACCCCACACGCCGCTCACGCCGCCTCCCCGCACACACCACCGCAGACCCGGCCGCCGTCCAGCCGCACCACCCGGTCCGCCACCCCCAGCAGCGCCGGACGATGCGCCACCAGCACCGCCGTCCGCCCCTCCAGCAGCCGCCCCGCCGCATCCACCAGCACCCGCTCACTGTGCAGATCCAGCCGCGCCGTCGGCTCGTCCAGCAACATCACCGGACCCCCCGACAGATACGCCCGCGCGATCGCCAGCCGCTGCCGCTGCCCCGCCGACAACCCCGCACCCCCCTCGCCCAGCACCGTCGCGAACCCCTCCGGCAACCCCTCCACGAACTCCGCGGCCGCCGCCGCCCGCGCCGCCTCCACCACCCGCTCATCACCCGCACCCGGATCACCCAGCCGGATGTTGTCGGCCACCGACGCCGCGAACAGATGCGGACGCTGCGGCACCCACCCCAGCCGCGCCCGCCACGCCGCCACATCCAGCTCCGCCAGATCCACGCCGTCGACCAGCACCCGCCCCGAATCGGGCACCACCAGCCCCGCCAGCACCAGCAGCAGCGTCGACTTGCCCGCACCCGACGGACCCGCCACCGCCACCCGCTCACCCGGCGCCACCCGCAACGAAACACCCTCCAGCGCCGGCGCCCGCGACCCCGGATACCGCACCGTCACATCCCGCAACACGATCTCCGGCGCACCCCCCGCGACGACCACCCGGCCCCCCGGCGCCGCCGCCGGCGCCTCCTCCAGCGCCGCGAACACCTCCCCGGCCGCCGCCACACCCTCCGCACACGCATGGAACCGCTGACCCAGCGCCCGCAACGGCAGATACACCTCCGGCGTCAGCACCAGCACCAGCAACCCCGCCGAAAACGCCATCTCACCGGCCAGCAGCCGCAAACCCACCGGCACCGCCACCAAAGCCACCGACAACGCGCACACCAGCTCCAGCACCAGCGACGACAAGAACGCCACCCGCAAAGCCCGCACACTCGCCCGCCGATGCCCGTCCGCCAGCTCCCGCACCACCACCGACTGATGACCCGTCCGCCCGAACGCCCGCAACGTCGACAGCCCCGCCAGCACATCCCGGAAATGCCCGCCCAGCCGGTGCAGCAGACCCCACTGCCGCCCCGTCAGCGCCGCCGTCCGCATCCCCACCAAAGCCCCGAACACCGGCACCAGCGGAACCGTCACCGCCACCACGACCGCCGACGCCCAATCCGCCGCCACAAGCCGCACCAGCACCACCACCGGAATCACACACGCCGCCAGCAACTGCGGCACATAACCGGTGAAGAACGGATCGACCCCGTCCAGCCCCCGCGTCAGCAACGTCACCCGCGCACCCGCATCACCCGCCGGCGCGCCCAGCAGCGCACCCCGCAGATCCCGCTTCACCCGCGCCGCCGCCCGGCCCGCCACCAGCGACACCGCCCACGCCAGCACCGCCCGCCCCGCCACCGCACCCGCAAGCCACGGCAGCGGACCCGCGTCCAGCCCCGCCACCGCCCGCACCAGCAGCTCCGCCTGCACCACCAGCAGGACACCCTGCCCCGCCGCCAGCACCCCCAGCACCACCGTCACCCGGCGGGGCAGACACCCCAGCAGACGCCGCTCCACACCCTTCACCCCAGCCCCCAGACCCCGGGCGAACCGGCTACAAGTACGAGGGCGACTCGACACGCCCCCGGAACGTCCACCACACCAGCGCCTGCGACCCCAGCAGCAACGGCAGCACCACCACCGTCGTCACCGCCGTCATCGTCAGCCCCGCACCCTCGGCCACCGCCTCCGACCACGGCAACCGCACACCCGCCACCACCGGCGCCGACGCCATCACCACCGCCGACACCGCATACCGCGACCGCACCCGCCCGGCACGCGCCGCCAGAACACCCACCGGCAGACGCCACCGCGCGAACCCCGCACCATGCCACGCGAACACCACGGCCAACGGCAGACCCAGCACACTCCCGGCGTTCAACCCACCGCCCCACAGCACCGAACCCAGCACCGAACCCCACGCCAGAGCCAGCGCCCAACTCCCCGCCACGATCGCCGCATCACACCCGCCGCGCCACGCCACCGCGTCCACCCGGCCCCGCAGCCACAACCCCATGTCCCGCACGACCCACCCGATCAGCAGCACCGCCACCAGCGGATACAGCCCCTCCAGCAGATCGTGCTCCAACCCCGGGAACGCACCCGCGACCAGCCCCGCCGACGCCACCAGCCACACCTCGTTGCCCAGGAAGAACGGCGCGAACGACGCGATCACCAACCGCCGCTCCCGCTGATCCCGCCCCAGCCACGGAAGCAGCATCCCCACCCCGATGTCCGCACCGGCCAGCACCAGATACCCGGCGGAGAACACCGCCAGCAACACCACCGCAAGAGATTCCATCACCAGACTCCAGTCAGAACGTCGGGCTCATCACCGGCGCGGCCGGCTCCACCGGGGCAGAAGCACCAAGACCCGACCCCTCCGGACCCCGCCGCGCGAACCGCACCAGCAGCCACGCGTTCACCGCGAACAGCACCGCGAACAGCACCATGAACGCCACGAACGACACCGTCATCGTCCCCGCCCCCACACCCGGCGACAGCGCGTCCCGCGTCTTCAGCACCCCGTACACCATCCACGGCTGCCGCCCCACCTCACGGAACACCCACCCCGACACCATCGCCACATACGGCAGCGGCACCGCCACGATCATCAGCACGTGGAACACCCGCCCCCGCACCAGCCACTTCCCGAACGGAAACTTCACCAGCGCCACACAGGCCACCAAGATCATCAGCGACCACATGCCCATCATCAGACCCTCGCCGACCCCCGCCAGCCCAGGCGGCATGTACTCATCCGGCCCGAACCGCGCCGTGAAATCCGCCACCGCCGCCTGCGCATCCTCCTGCCCGCCCGCCTTCGTCGGCTGCACGTACTCGAACTGCGCCCCGCCGAACATCACCACCGGCATCACCGACAAGATCACCGTCAGCAACCCGATCCGCATCGACCGCCGGAAGAACTCCACCTCCGCCGTCCGCCGCAACAGGTGATAACCGCTCACCCCGGCCATGAAGAACCCCGCCGTCAGCAACCCGCCGAACAGCACATGGAAGAACGCCAGCACCGCCGTCGGATTACCCAGCAACGCCCCCACATCCGTCAGCCGCGCCGTGCCGTCCACCATCTCGAAACCCACCGGACGCTGCAGCCACCCATTCGCCACCAGCACGAAATACGCCGACAGATACGCCGTCAGCGTCACCACCCAGATCAGCGACAGATGCACCCACCGGTTCAGCCGATCCCACCCGAAGATCCACAACCCCAGGAACGTCGACTCCACGAAGAACGCCACGATCGTCTCCAACGCCAGCGGCGCCCCGAACACACCACCCGTCACCCGCGACATCCCCGCCCAGTTCAACCCGAACTGGAACTCCATCACCAGCCCCGTGACGATCCCCACCGCATAGTTCACGACATACAACTGCCCCCAGAACCGCACCATCCGCGCATGCACCGCACTGCCCGACACCGTCGCCCGCGTCTGCGTCAACGCGACCAGCGTCGCCAGCCCCAACGTCAACGCGACGAACAGGAAATGGGTCCCGGCCGTCAACGCGAACTGCACCCGCGCCAGCATCAACGGGTCCACACCCATGAGCACGCCCCAAGAATCGGTCCGAAATCGACCCCACGATCCTCCGCGCCCACACCACAACCGCGAATCAGGCGCGAGCGTTCAACCGCCCTGCACCTTTCGCGCAGCCCCCAATCCGCCCCTACATCTCCCGATGTACACCGCCTCGCCGCGCCGCCAACCCCAGTACGACAGCCACCACCACATACGGCACCGACGCCAACCCCATCAGCACCCCCGCACCACCCCACCGCGAACCCAACGCCCAACCCGCGAACACCAGAACCGCCACCCCCTCGGCACCGAACCCCGCCACCGACGTCACCGTCGCCCGCGCCCCATCACCGATCCGCTCCTGCAACCGCGCGTCCGCCGCCGCCATCGCCCACCGGAACACTCCGAACGCCACCGCCACCAGCACCAAGCCGCCCGGCCGACCGCTCAACGACCCCGCCGCCAGGCACACCGCACCCACCGCCAGCACCGGCGCCAGCCACCGCACCCCACGCCCCGCCGACCAGCCGCCCACCGCATCACCGACCGTCACCACCAGAACCAGCAACGGCACCGACGCCGCCGCCACCCCCGTCGACCGCACCAGCAACGGCACGTACTCGTCCAGCGCCGTCACACCCTCCACCACGATCACCAGAACCAGCGCCCAACGCACCGCCGGCTCCCCGCGCACCTGCGCCCAACCCTCACCGACCACCGACCCCAGGGACACCCCGTCCCGGTCCCCGCCGCCGGCGCGGCCGGCACCCCGCGACTCCGGCAGGAACCACCCCGCCACCGAACACAGCACGCACACCGCCACACTCGCGACACCCGCCGCCCGGTAACCCCCACCCGCCAGCACCGGCGCCGCCACCGCCGAAGCCGCCACCACCGCCAGCAGCGACACCGCCTCCGACCGCCCGATCAACCGCGCATACACCCCCGCCGCGCCCGCACGCTCCAGCTCCTCGTACACCAGCGCCTGCATCGACCCCGAACGCAGCGCCGACCCCGCACCCCACAAGACGAAACCCGCGGCGAACGCCGGATACGAAGGAAACGCCACCCACAACCCGAAACCCGCACCCGCCAGCAGGGGAGCGACCACCAGCAGCAACCGGCGCGAGAACACGTCCGCCCACAAACCGGACGGCAACTCAAGCGAGAACGTCGTGACCGACCAGATCACGAACAGCGACGAGATCGCAGCGGGGGACAACCCGGCATCGGCGAACAACACGGCGTACACCGGGTACAGAAGAACGAAATCCTCGAGGAACGCGTAGACGTACAGCCTGCGCGCGAGCCCCGCCTCAGGCGAAGATCAATGTCGTCGGGCCATGCCAGCACCATAACCAGACCGCCCCGCCCACCGCACCCCCGAATCCCGGGGGAGGGGAGCGGCCGGCACCTCGGCCACCGCAACGATTTCAGCCACCGGAAGGATCGCGGCCGAACAACGCGAGCAGCCGCGCCTGATCATCGGCACCGCGGGGGAGACGACGCTCGGGACCGACCATTCCCCTCTCACGCCCACCGGGCGCCATCCGCCGCGCCGTCTCCAGCGCCGGACCCACCAGATCCGCCTCGAACACCACCGACTGCCCGGTCGCCTGCGCCAGATCCCACGTGTGGACGAGCAACTCCGGCGGATAATGCTCCAGCCACTCCCGCACCGTCATCTCCACCCCGTCACCCAGCCGGATCCGGCGCGCCAGCGCATCGGGCACCAACTCGGCCGTCATCCGGCCCCGCACCTCACGCCAGGACGCCACCGGATCCTCACCCGCCACCTCACGCCAGTCCGGATCGTCCCGGGGGAGCGGCCGTCCGGCCGCGCGCATCTCGACCACCAGCAGCCCCGCGATGACGTGCCCGGCGACATCGATCGCGCACCAGCCCTCACACGGCGACGGCGACAGCCATCTGTCCGGCGGCGTCGCGGCGAGCACCGCCTCGAAACCGTCCAGCGCACGCACGAAACCCTCGGGAATCACGGAAGCCGCACCGCCCCACATCAGATCGTCCGCACCTGATCATCACACGATCGCACCGCACACGCACCGCCCCGGAGCCCACCGCGACTGGCCGGCAGTGGTCCCGCGCGGGTTCCCATGAACCGAAATCCGATGAAACCGAGAAGCCGGTCCGGAAGTCTCAGCCTCTACACAGATCAACACGACGAAAGGTGACCGTGAGCGAACAACTCGACCAGGTCTTCGGTCGGCTCGTCCACCGCAGCTGGGAGCGCTTCAACGAACAGCTCCGCACTCGCGAGATCGACGACCTGCTCGTCGGCGCCGTGATCACGGCCGCGGTCGCCCAGGGCAACGCCCTCATCGACCTGACCTCCGACGGCACCAACCACTACCTGCGGTTCCAGCACCTCCAGAACAAGCACCGCCTGATGTTCCAGCTGGCGCACCAGACCGGCACCGTCATGGCGGCCAAGACCCTCGAACACCACGCGGCCGTGACCATCGCCTACGGCGAACAGGTGCAGGACGCGCGGACGGTCTGGCAGGCACTGAAGTCCGAAGTGAAAAGCGGCTTCCTCGACGTCGGCGAGCCCGGAGTGTTCACCGTCGACGCCGACCTCGGCAGCGGTTACGTCTACGTCCAGGTTCCCCTCCTGCTGGACCTGGACCAGTACTTCGCCGACCACTACACGGTGAAATACCCCGTGTTGCAGGAGCACATCGCCGCCGTCTCCCAGGCCTGCGCGAAGTACCTGCATGGCCGTATCGCCGCCTGAACCGGAGGACGCCATGCTTTCAATGATCAACAAGTTCAAGAACAACGCCGAGGCCCGGGAGAGCAAGGACGAGGCGCTCATCGGCGAGATGGTGTTCACGATGGCGCACCTCGGATGCCCCGTCATCGGCGTCCAGTCCGGGGGAGACCTGCAGTACGTGCGGTTCAAGCCGGTCGGCGACCAGGTCCTCTACAGCTTCACGATCGTGCTCGACCGCAAGACCGGGGACAGCGCGCTCCAGCAGGCCGTCCTCGGCAGCAAGGCGACGCTCACCTTCGTGGCCGAAGTCAAGAACCACATCGCCGACCCCGACGACCTGGTCGCCATGTTCCGCACCGACATGGCGAACATGCTGCGCAGCCCGTGGTTCGGCGACATCAAGCTCGATCACCAGCTCAACTCGGTCACCGCCACGAAGAAGCAGCTGATCGACATCGACGACTATGCGGACGCCGACGGCGCCGATCGCGAGCGACTAAAGCAACTCCTGCAGAGCACCATGCGGGAACTGCGCGAGAAGGTGGCCCAGTACAAGAAATGACGCGCCGCCCGGAGCGGTGCGGCCGGGCACGCGATCCGGCGCACCGCCCCGATCGGCGTCTACTTGACATAATGTACATTATCGACCAACGATCGGAGCTGCTGGAAGCGGGGTGAATCGGCCGTTAACCGCCTGCTTCACGTGCAGTGCGCGCGGTTCCGGCCGCCGGTTCCGTCGAGGTCGATCCAGTAACGGTCTTCGCCGCGGGCGCGGCCATCGTGGACGCCACCGTTCGCCAGGATCACGCGATGCGACGGCTCGTTGCCGGCGGCGCAGGTCAGCAGGACCCGTTCCAGGCCGAGACGGCGGCATTCCACGAGGCCGGCGGCCAGCATCCGCGTGGCGTGGCCCTGGCGGCGCCACGCCGGGACGACGTGGTAGCCGACGTGGCCGCCGACCTCGGCGAGTTCGGGCGTCAGGCGGTGCCGCACGAGCAGCGTGCCGAGATAATGCTCGTCCGACACGTACCAGAAGGTCGTGCACGGGACGCCCCAGCGGCGCTGGACGCCGCGGCGCCGGGCGACGAACGTCTCGAAGTCCTCGGCGGCGGGTTCCAGCCATCCGGCGTCGCCGCCGCTCGCCCGATGGTCCGCCCACTCCCCGGCCAGGAACGACTCGCGGACCGTCGTGGTCGGCCGCACGAGGCGCGGCGGACGGCGAAGCTCGGGCACGGGTCCGAGTATCCCCGGCGGCGTCTCGCGCATCGAACGCGCTCTTCGGCCGGCGCGGCGGAGAAGATCGTTTAACCGGACAGAAGCTGAATTCTGTCCGGTTACGTCATCTTTGTGCGACTTGTCTGTTCTTGTGCGTCCCTCGCGTCCGGGCGCGCCTGCGCGGTTCGTAGGGTGAGCCGCATGAGCGTGCTTCGGTCCGTCGGGTTGTTCGTGCTGGCCGCATTCGCCGAGATCGGCGGGGCCTGGCTGGTGTGGCAGGGATGGCGGGAGCAGCGCGGGCCGCTCTGGATCGCCGGCGGCGTCCTCGCGCTGGGCGCCTACGGGTTCGCGGCCACGTTCCAGCCCTCCCCCGACTTCGGGCGGATCCTGGCGGCCTACGGCGGCGTGTTCGTGGCGGGCTCGCTGGCCTGGGGCGTGGTCGTGGACGGCTTCCGTCCCGACCGCTGGGACGTCGCCGGGGCGCTGATCTGCCTGGCCGGAGTCGCCGTGATCATGTACGCGCCGCGCGGCTGAGCCCCCTCTCCCCCGGTTCACGGCCGGGCGGTGAGCTCGGCGAAGCGCAGGGCGTTGCGGACGGCGGCGCCGCCGGGGTCGTTGTTGAAGTAGACGTAGGCGTCGTCCTCGGGGGCGATTTCGTCCGCCCAGGTCCGGAGGGTTTCGTCGTCGTAGTGGGGCCAGGGCTCCGCCGGGCCTTCGTGGAGGCGCAGGTAGAGCCAGTCGGTGGTCCGCCACAGGGGTGTCTGGGGTTGTCCGAGGCGGTCGGTCCAGCTCAGGGCGGCGCCGTGGTGTTCCAGGACGCGGCGGGTCTCGTCCGTCCACCATGAGGGGTGGCGGGGTTCGACGGCGACGCGGACGCCGTCGGGGAACTCGCGCAGGCAGGCGGCGAGGCGGCCGGGTTCGAAGCGCAGGGTCGGCGGGAGCTGCAGCAGGACGGGACCCAGTTTGGGGCCGAGGCCGGCGGCGGCGTTCATGAGGCGCGCGACGGGTTCGGCGGGGTCGGTGAGACGTTTCATGTGGGTGAGGTAGCGGCTGGCCTTGACCGCCATGACGAACCCGGGCGGGGTGGCGGCGCGCCACAGCTCGAAGGTCTCGCGGGTGGGCAGGCGGTAGAAGGCGTTGTTGTTCTCCACGGTGGCGAAGACGTCGCCGTAGCGCGGCAGCCAGCTTCGCTGCGGCAGGCCGGGCGGGTAGAGGACGCCGCGCCAGTCGGCGTACTGCCATCCGGATGTTCCGATGAGCACCGGCCCTCCCCCTGTTCGGCGGCCTGTGCCGTGGTCATACCCGGTGGCGGCGGTGGGGTTCGAGGGCGCGGATGTAGTCGACGAGGCGGACGCCGATGTCGAAGGTGATGTCGGGTTCGGCGAGGTCGGGGTCGGGCCAGGTTTCGGAGATGCGGCGCCAGACGTCGCGGCCGAGGAAGACGCCGGTGACGGGTTCGTCGCCGAGTTCGGCGCGCCAGGCGGGTTCGGTGGTGAGGAGGCGGGCGAGGGCGGCTTCGTTGTCGGGTTCGTCGCGGTGTTCGGCGTGGAATCCGATCTCGATGGCGCGGGTGCGGGTGCCCGGGGCGATGTCGGCGGGGATGATCTGGGCTTCGTAGTGCTCGCGCTGGGGTGCGGGGTCGCCGAACCAGGCTTTGACGCCGTTGTGGCGTACCTGGACGTGCGGGGTTCCGAGGCCGGGCGGGGTGGATCCTCGGATGATCTCGCCGACCTGCTCGAAGAGTGCCCTGTCGGTCGTCCTGTCGGTCATCGTGGTCGATCCTACGGCGGGTTCTGTCGGTGGCGGGAGGTAGCGTCCGGCGCGTGCGTCCCTCTGATGTTCAGCGCCTGACCGTTGCCGAGAGTGTCGACCGGTATGGGGAGATGGTGCGTGCGAAGACCTCGACGGGTGCGCTGACGCCGAAGACGGCGGAGGTGTACGTGCGGGACGTGGTGACGTTCGCGGCGCTGGCGGGCGGGGACCGGGTGCTGGACGATCTGACGGGCGAGGACGTCGACGGGGTGCTGCTGGGGTTCGCGCGCAAGCCCGACGGGCGGCGGCGGGGTGCGGTGGAGCCGGGGGGCGCGGAGTCGCGGGGCGGTGCGGTGCAGAGTGCGGCGTCGCAGGCGCGGTTCCGGCGGTCGGTGTCGGCGTTCTTCAAGTATGCGCTGGTGGCGGGTTGGGTGCAGCTGAATCCGATGCAGGCGGTTACGGTGCGTCCGCGGCAGCGGGGTGGGTTGCGGGCGCAGCGGCGGGCGTTGACGGTGGAGCAGGCGGAGGGGTTGCTGGGGGCGGCGCGGGGGCTGGCCGAGGCGGGGCCGGTGGCGCCGGGGCGGCGGATGGATCAGCGGACGGAGTTGCGGGACGGGCTGATCGTGTTGCTGCTGGCGGCGGTGGGGCCGCGGGTGTCGGAGTTGACGGCGGCGAACGCGGAGGACTTCTTCGTCAACGGTGGGACGCGGTATTGGCGGATCTTCGGCAAGGGCGGGCGGACGCGGGACGTGCCGCTGCCCGGTCCGGTGGTGGAGGTGCTGGACGCGTATCTGGCGGAGGGGCGGGGGCTGCTGGACCGGGGGCGGGAGCCGAAGGCGCTGTTGTTGTCGTGGCGGGGGCGGCGGCTGGCGCGGGGTGATGTGCAGGCGGTGATCGACCGGGTTCTGGCGCGGGTGGAGCCGGGGCGGCGGCGGAGTGTGACTCCGCATGGGCTGCGGCATACGACGGCGACGCATTTGCTGGCGGCGGCGACGGACATGGATGCGGTGCGCCGGGTGCTGGGGCATGCGGATTTGTCGACGCTGGGGCGTTACCGGGATGAGTTGCCGGGTGAGCTGGAGGCGGCGATGCGGGTGCATCCGCTGCTGGGTTCGGTGGAGGGCCGTCGCGGCGGGTGAGGCCGCCCGGGTGCGCGCCGATGTCGGTGGGGTGGTGTGCCGCCTGTGGGTCGCGCGGCGCTGTTGCGTTCCGTGGTCGGCGGCCGTGTCCGGTGGCCCTCCCCCGGCTGTCGCCCTTCCGTGCCGGGTCAGTGTGCCGGGGCCTTGGGACGGACGATGCGGCGATCGGGGCTGCCGGTGTCTGGTTCCGTGTCTGGTCCCGGCGTCGTCGTCCTGTTGCTCGCGGTCGTCCTGGTGCTCGCGGTCTCGCCTGCTCTGATGGTCAGGTGGGTTGGAGGGTGCGGGCGAGGGCGTAGGCCTCGGTGAGGTCGGTGCCGCGGTAGTCGAGGGCGGCTATGTCGGCGAGGTGGTGGTCGGCGTTGACGGCGACGGTGTTGGTGAGGTGGCGGAACAGGGGTGCGTCGGACATGGAGTCGCCGTAGGCGGTGCATTGCGCGGTGGTGAGGCCGTGGCGGGTGCGTAGTTCGTCGGTGATGTGGACCTTGTCGGCGGGGGTGAGGATGCCGGCGGGGTCGAGGGTGCCGGTGAAGGGCATCGGGGGGAAGCGGGAGGCGATGACGTCGTCGAAGCCGAGGTCGAGGAGGTGGTGGGCGAAGAAGTCGGGCGACATGGTGATGACGGCGGAGTGTTCGCCGCGGGCGCGGATGTCGGCGCAGACGTCGGCGATGCCGGTGAGCCAGGTGGCGGCGGTGTAGGCGGTGGCGACGATGGCGGGGGTGAGGTCGCGCCAGAGGCGGTGGATTTCGCGGGAGAAGCCGCGGGTGTCGAGGGTGCCGGCGGTGAAGCGGGCCTCGAGGTCGTGGAGTTCGGTGAGGGTGCCGAGGTGCCGGGCGACTTCCAGGTTGGCGGTGGTGCCGGTCAGGAGGGTGCCGTCCATGTCGAAGATGTGCAGGTGTCCCACAGGGGTGCAGTGTGGTGGACGGGCGGTGCGGCGTGCGACTTGTTTTAGGGCCCGGGACCGGGGCCGGTGTCAGTGGTCGTCGCGTGAGGGCCAGATGGCGTAGGAGATGAGGATGGCGGCCCAGATGCCGAGTGGGACGGCGGGCCAGTAGGACGTCCACTCCCCTTTGCGGAGTGCGGAGATGGCCCAGATGGCGGTCATGATGGCGGCGGCGCCGGTCCAGTAGTTCCATTCGTCGCGCCAGGCGCGTTTGTCGGCTTTGGTCTTGGCGGTGCGGCGGGCGGTTTCGGTGCGGTGGCGGGCGGTCTGGGAGGCGGGCAGGTCGGCGGTGAGGCGGTGCAGGTCGCCGTGGGTGGTGGCGGTGAGGGCGTGGTCGAGGCGGCGGCTGTATTCGGTGGTGTCGAGGGCTCCGTCGGCGAGTGCGTCGCCGAGGCGTTGGACGGTGGTGTCGCGGTCGTGGTCGGAGGCGCGTATCCGGTCGTGGGCGGGTTGGTGGTTCATTGGTCGGTTCCCCTGGTCGGTGGTGTGTTTCCAGGGTTGCGCGGGGTGGGGTGCGGGGCGTCCTTCGTGGTGAGGAACCGGGTGTACATCGTTCGCAGGATGGGGTGGGGACCCCGTCGAAGGTCGGGGGTGGTTGTGGTCGTCCGGCGGATTCGCGGGCGGGTGGTGTGTTTCTAGCGTCGGGTTCATGGACTTGGACGCGGTCATGGGTGTGGTGGACACGGCGGTGACGTCGCCGTGGTTTTATCTGGCGCTGTTCGCGGTGGCGGCGGTGGACGCGTTCTTCCCGGTGGTGCCGAGCGAGAGCATGGTGATCACGGCGGGGGTGTATGCGGCGTCGGGGCGGCCGGATCTGGTGCTGGTGGTGGTCGTGGCGGCGCTGGGGGCGTTCGCCGGGGATCATGTGTCGTTTCTGGTGGGGCGCCGGTCGGGTGGACGGCTGGTGCGGGGGTTGCGGCCGGGGACGCGGCGGTTCGCGGCGTTCGGGTGGGCGCGGCGGACGATGGCCGAGCGCGGCGGGCTGATCCTGGTGGTGGCGCGGTATGTGCCGGGTGGGCGGACGGCGGTGACGCTGACGATGGGGGCGGTGGGGTTCCGGCTTCGGTCGTTTTCGTTGTTCGCGGCGGTGGCGGCGGTGTCGTGGGGGTTGTACGGGGCGTTGCTGGGTTATGTCGGCGGGGTGGCGTTCGAGCATGACCCGGTGAAGGGCGTTGTGGTGGGGATCGGGTTGGCGTTGTCGGTGACGGCGGTGGTGGAGGGGGTCCGGTTCGTGCGGCGGCGGGGTCGTGCGGGCGCGGGGTCGCCGCCGCCGGAGGGGGGCGGCGCGGAGCGGGTGGAGCGGGCCGGGCGGGTGGGGCAGTTGCCGGGCGTGTGATCGCCGGAAGCGGCGGAGTCGACGGGCGTGTGGCCGTAGGGTGAACTTCGGCGGAACGTGCGGTGTCTCAAGGGTGTCGGGCCGGGCCGTCTTCGATCGTGAGGGAGAGCATGGGAGCGCCGGAGTTCAGCGCCGATCTGTACCGGGACATCACCGAGTTCGCGGAGGGCACGCCGTCGTGGGTGCATACGGCGGCGGAGGTGGGGACGGACGCGGGGCTGCTGTTGTTCGCGGTGTTGTTCGTGGCGGGCTGGTGGCGGGCCCGGGCGCGGGACGCACGGGCGATGGGGCTGGCGCTGGCGGCGCCGTTCGCGGTGGTGGCGGCGTATCTGGTGAGTGAGGTTTCCAAGACCTTCATCGAGGAGGAGCGGCCGTGCCGGGCGGTGCAGGGGGCGGTGCACATCGCGGCGTGCCCGTCGCCGGGTGACTGGTCGTTCCCGAGTAATCACGCGACGATCGCGGCGGCGTCGGCTGCGGCGATCGTGGTGGCGTGGCGGACGATGGCGCCGCTGGTGTTGCCGCTGGCGGCGCTGATGGCGTTCTCGCGGGTGTTCGTGGGTGTGCATTATCCGCATGACGTGGCGGCGGGGTTCGTGCTGGGTGTGGTGGCGGCTCCGGTGGTGGCGCTGGTGCTGGTGGCGGGGCTGCGTCCGCTGGTGGAGTCGTTGCGGGGCGTGACGGTGGGTGCGGTGCTGCTGGGGGCGCGGCCGGTGGCGGCGGGTGGTCCCGGTGTGGACGTCGGCGCGGGGCGGCCGGTGGTGTCGGGTCCGCGTGCCGGGGTGGCGCAGGCGGCGGTTGCGGAGGGCGCGGCGCGGCCGGTGGATGAGGCGTCGGTGACGATGCCGGACGTGATGGGCGGTGTGACCCGCAGGGGTGGCCGGTTGCCCTAGCGGGGCGCAGGCGGCCGTGTTCGTGTTCGGGCGGGCCGTTCCGGGTGGTGTCTGGGCGCCGCCGCGGGGCGGCCCGTCGTCGTGTGCGGGGTCGGCGGCGCCGGGCGGGCTGATAGCCGCGGGTTATCACGGCTGGTATTGGACGGGCCGGCGTGCGGGCCCGACGATGGCCGCACGGGCCCTGGTCGGGGGCGTTGAGCGGATTGCGTTGAGCGGATTGCGGGGTCGGGATGCGGATCGCGGTTCTGGGCACGGGTGACGTGGGGCGGGCGTTGGCGGGCGCGCTGGTGGGCGCCGGGCATGAGGTGGGGCTCGGGTCGCGGACGGCGGGCAATCGGCGGGCCGCGGAGTGGGCGGCGGCGTACGGCGGGCGGCACGGCGATTTCGCGGGTGTGTGCGGTGACGCGGAGATGGTGGTGAACGCCACCAACGGGGCGGCGTCGCTGGACGCGCTGGGCGCGGCGGGTGATCTGGCGGGCCGGACGCTGGTGGATGTGGCGAACCCGCTGGATTTCTCCGGCGGGTTCCCGCCGGTGGTGGTGGCGCCGGGCGGGTTGAGCCTGGCCGAGCGGATTCAGCGGGCGTTTCCGGGGGCGCGGGTGGTGAAGACGCTGAACACGATGCACAACACGGTGATGGTGGCGCCGTCGTCGGTGCCGGGCGGGCATCAGGTGTTCGTGTCGGGTGACGATGAGGACGCCAAGAAGGTGACGGGCGGGCTGCTGGGTGATCTGGGGTGGGCGGCGGAGCGGATCGTGGATCTGGGGCCGCTGGCGACGGCGCGTGCGGTGGAGCAGCTGCTGCCGTTGTGGCTGGCGGTGAACGCGCGGCTGGGTACGGCGTCGTTCAATTTCGGTGTCCATCACTGACCGCCGCGCCGCTCCCCCGGCAGGGTGTCAGGGGTGTCGGCGGTGGTGTCGACGAGGCCGGCCTCGTAGGCGATGACGGCGGCCTGGACGCGGTTGCGGACGTCCAGGCGGGTCAGGATCGCGCTGACGTAGGCCTTGACGGTGCCTTCGACGACGTGGAGGCGCGAGGCGATCTCGGCGTTGGACAGGCCGGCGCCCAGCAGGGCCAGGACGTCGCGTTCGCGGGGGGTGAGGCGGGCGGTGCGGTGGCGGGCGCGGGCGCCGCCGGCCAGGCGGCCGCCGCCGAGTTCGGTGATGACGCGGTGGGCGACCTTCGGGGACAGGTAGGCGGCGCCGCCGGCGACGGCGCGGACGCCGGCGATGAGTTCGCGGGGGTCGCCGGATTTGAGGAGGAAGCCGCTGGCGCCGCCGGACAGGGCCCGGGCGATGTATTCGTCCTCGCCGAACGTGGTGAGCATGATGAGGCCGGTGGCGGGGGCGGCGCGGCGCAGTTCGGCGGCGGCGGCGAGGCCGTCCAGGCGGGGCATGCGGATGTCCAGGAGGGTGACGTCGGGGCGGTGGCGCAGGGTGAGGTCGACGGCCTCGTGCCCGTCGGCGGCCTCGGCGACGACCTCGATGCCGGGGTCGGCGGCGAGGATCGCGCGGACGCCGGCGCGGATCATGGCCTCGTCGTCGGCGAGCAGTGCCCGGATCACTGGTTCTCCTGTCGTTGGCGGTGCTGCGCGCTGAGCAGGCTGGTGTCGTAGGCGTTCTTGTCGGTGAGGCGGCCGCCGGTGAAGCAGAGCCGGTAGATGCGGGAGATGCCGAGCAGGTCGGCGTCGGGGCGGTAGTAGCGGCAGTCGGCGTGCGGGGGTTCGGGGACGGTGTCGCGGACGGTTCCGGCGCCCATGGCCTGCATCGGCGGGAGGGTCTGCTGGACGCGGGCCTGGGGGGTGCCGACGCGCAGTGCCGCGTAGTCGGCGGGCGGCAGGACGGAGTTGAGGGTGGCGTAGATGTAGTAGCCGGCCATGACGGCGCCGAGGGCGGTCATGAGGGCGGCGGGGACGGCGATCGCGGTGATCAGGCCGCGGCGGACCTGGCGGCGTTCGCGGGCGAGGTGGCGGGCCGATTCGGAGGGCCACTCCCCCGGTGGCGGGCCGGTGAGGCCGAGGGCGGCGCGCAGTGCCGTGGCGGCCGTGGATCTGGATGTGGGCCCGGTGTCGGGCCTGGTGGTGGGCCTGGTCGCGGTGGTGACGGCGGCGGGCGGGCCGGTGCGGGGTCCGGTGGGCGGGGTCGGGGGCAGGTCGGCGGTGACCTCGAAGCCGCCCTCGGGGGTGGGGCCGGCGTGCAGGGTGCCGCCGAGGACGCGGACCCGTTCGGTGAGGCCGGTCAGGCCGTGGCCGCCGGAGGGCAGCAGCGGCGGCGCGCCGGGCGGGGGCCGGTTGGTGATCGTGACGGTCACCGCGCCGCCCGTCCCGCCCGGTTCGGGGGGCCGGCCGGGGTCGGGCGGGTCGTGGTGGGTCAGGTGGACGGTGACGGCGGCGCCGGGGGCGTGCTTGGCGGCGTTGGTGACGGCCTCCTGGACGACGCGGTGGGCGGCGAGCGCGACCATGGGCGGCAGGTCCGGCAGGTCGGCGGCGGCGTCCGCGTCGGCGAGGCGGACGGGGACGCCGGAGGCGCGGGCGCGTGCGATGAGTTCGGGGATGCTCTCGCGGGCGGGCCGGACCGGAGCGGTCCCGTCCGCGCCGCCCTCATGCGGGCCGGTCGCGCCGGGGAAGGGGGCGCCGGGGGCGGTGTCCTCGCGGAGCACGCCGATGATCTCGCGGAGGTGTTCGGTGGCCTCGGCCGCGCCGGCGCGCAGTTGCGCGGCGGCGTCGCGGTGGCGGTCGTGCAGGCCGGGCGCGACCTGGAGGGCGCCGGCACGGACGGCGATGAGGGCGAGTTCGTGGCCGAGGGAGTCGTGCATGTCCTGGGCGATGCGGGCGCGTTCGCGGAGCCGTTCGCGTTCGGCGATGATGCGCTGCTGGTGTTCGAGGTGTTCGGCGCGTTCCCATCCGGCGTGCAGGAGTTCCTGGTACTGGCGCCAGTAGCGGCCGGCGAGCCAGGGCAGGACGCCCAGCAGCACCAGCCAGACCGTGGAGGGGAACCAGGCGGTGACGGCCAGGCCGCGGGCGACGGCCAGGGCCGTCCCGGCGACGAACACGGTGGTGAACACCCACAGCGGCGGCTGGGCGCGGAGGGTGCGCCGCCCGGTCAGGTAGGACAGCACCGGCATGGCGAACACGAAGTTGCCGTGCAGGAGGATCAGCGCGATGGAGGCGAGCAGCGCGGCTGTGGGCCAGGTGCGGCACACCGCGACGGCGGCGGCCAGGACGAGCAGGCCGCCGGCCAGCGGCCACCATGACGCGAGCAGGGGCTGCAGCGGCGAGATCATGTCGACGGCGACGGGGAATGCCAGCGCCCCGTACAGCAGGACGTCCTTGATCAGGGCGGACCGGGACGGGCGGCGGACGGCCTGGCGCACCGTCCGGGGCCGCGCGGTGCGGGCGGCGGCGGCGCCGGCCGCCCGGGCGCGGGCCGCCGCCGCGGCACCGGCGCGGCGCGGGCGGGAGGCGGGGCGTGGGGACGCCGTGTCGTTCACGCGCTCCACGCTACAAGCCGGTGAACTGCGGTGTTACTGACGAAAGTCAGGGGTGCGGGCGGGGCGGCGGCGACCGGCCGCCCTGCGGTGATCTTGGGGTGTGGTGTGGGAGGAGGCGCGGCTGAACTACGGTTGGCCCGTGACAGCGTCGCCTCCCAGCAGCCGTGTGCGCGGTGCCGCGCGCGCGGCCCGCGCGGCGGGGCGTGCGCCGCGGTGGCCGCGCGGCCTGGCCGCCGACGCCGTCCTCGCGGTCGCCGCGCTGGCGGTGACGCTGGGCTGGACCGTCTGGGTCGCCCGGCCCGGCGACCGTCCGCTGTGGCCGGGCGGGGTCGCGCTGATCGCGGTGTCCACGCTCGCGCTGGCGGCGCGGCGGCGGCATCCGGTGGCGGTGCTGGTGATCGGGGTGGCCGCGCCGCCGCTGTACTACCCGATGGGGTATCCGGACGGGCCGATCGCGCTGGTGCTGTGGGTGGCGCTGTTCACCGCGGCGGTGGAGTGCCGGCTGGTGGTGTCGCTGGGCGCGGTGATCGTGGTGAACGCCGGGTTCCTGGGCGCGTCGCTGCTGCGCGGCGGCGGGGGCAGCGACCCGGAGGCGATCGTGGACGCGCGGGGCGTCGCGTCGCTGACGGTCATGCTGCTGGTCACCGTGGCCGTCGGGCAGTACGTGCGCAGCCGCCGCGACCGGGCCGAGGCGGCCGAGCGGCGCGCCGCCGAGGCCGAGCGGGGCCGGGAGGCCGAGGCGCGGCGCCGCGCGATCGCCGAGCGGCTGCGGATCGCGCGGGAGTTGCATGACGTGCTGGCGCACCAGATTTCGCTGATCAACGTGCAGGCGGGTGCGGCGCTGCACCGCCGCGACGACCCGGACCGCGCGTACGCGGCGCTGGAGGCGATCAAGTCGGCGAGCAAGGAGACGTTGCGGGAGCTGCGCGGGGTGCTGGGCGTGCTGCGGCAGGTCGACGCCGAAGCCGGCGGGGCGGGTCCGGCGGCGCCGCAGCCGTCGCTGGCGCGGGTCGGTGAGCTGCTGGACCAGACGGCCGCCGCCGGGCTGACCGTCCGCAGGGCCGGGGACCTCGCCGCCGCCTCCCCCGCTCACGGTGAGGTGGGGGCGGCCGAGCCGGCGGGGCTGGCGGGGCTGCCCGCGCCGGTCGGGCTGGCCGGGTACCGGATCGTGCAGGAGGCGCTGACCAACGCCGTCCGGCACTCGGGGGCCGCGGTGGTGACGGTGACGGTGTCGCGCGTGCCCGGCGCGGTGATCGTGCAGGTCGACGACGACGGCGCGGGCGGACAGCCGGACGCGGCCGGGGAACCGGACGCGGCCGGGGAACCGGACGCGGCCGGGAACGGGCTGCGGGGCATGCGCGAGCGCGCCGCCTCGGTGGGCGGGCGGATGACGGCGGGACCGGGCCCGGCGGGCGGGTTCCGGGTGTGGGCGCGGCTGCCGCTCGACGGCCGCGGCGATGAGCGGGAGCAGATGGAGGAGATCGCGTGATCCGGGTGATGCTGGCCGACGACCAGACGCTGGTGCGGGCGGGGTTCCGGTCGATCCTGGAGGGCGAGGACGACATCGAGATCGTCGCCGAGGCCGGGGACGGGGACCAGGCGGTGCGCAAGGCGTCGGAGCTGCGGCCCGACGTGGTGCTGATGGACATCCGGATGCCCGTTCTGGACGGGCTGGAGGCCACCCGCCGCATCATCACCGACCCGCGGCTGGACGCCGTCCGGGTCGTGATCTTGACGACGTTCGACCTGGACGACTACGTCTACGGCGCGATCAAGGCCGGGGCCAGCGGGTTCCTGGTCAAGGACACCGAGCCGCCCGAGCTGATCCACGGGGTGCGGGTCGTGGCGCGCGGCGATGCGCTGCTGGCGCCGACCGTGACGCGGCGGCTCATCGCCGAGTTCGCGTCCCGGATCACCGCGCCGCCGCCGGCGGTGGAGCTGAACTCCCTCACCGACCGGGAGCGCGAGGTGCTGGAGCTGGTCGCGGCCGGGCTGTCGAACGAGGAGATCGCCGGCCGGCTGGTGCTGTCGCCCGCGACCGCCAAGACCCATGTGAGCCGCATCCTGTCCAAGCTGGGGGCGCGCGACAGGGCGCAGCTGGTGGTGCTGGCCTACGAGACGGGCATGATCCGTCCCGGATGGCTCGGCTGACACGGCCGTCCCGGACCGGGGTGCAACCGGGCGGGGCGCGGTGGTGTTGAACGGATGTGACGGCAACGGACGAAGCACTCATCCCACCCGCCGGCGCAGGCACCGGCGACGCGGCGGGCGCACGGGTCGTCGCGGCGCTGTCGCGTGACCTGGACGACGGGTTCGCGGTCCTGTACGAGGCGTACCGGGGCGCGGTGTTCTCCACCGCGCTGCGGCTGTGCGGGCGGTGGGCCGAGGCCGAGGACCTGTCCGCGGAGGCGTTCCTGCGCGCCTACCGGGCGCTGTGCGGCTACGGGGAGGAACGGATCGCGGGGCTGCGGCCGCGGGCGTGGCTGCTGACGATCCTGACCAACGTGTGGCGCAACAGCGTGCGGTCGGCGGTGCGGCGGCCGCCGCCGGGCCCGATCGAGGACGTCGCCGACCCGCCCGACCCCGGTGAGGGCGTGGAGGACGCCGCGGCGCGCCGCGAGACCGGGCGCGAGCTCGCGGCGCTGCTGGCGCGGCTGTCGGGCGACCAGCGCGCCGCCGTCGTGCTGCGGCACGTCACCGACCTGCCCGTCGCCGAGATCGCCGCCGTCCTCGGCATGCCCGAGGGCACCGTCAAATCGCACATCTCCCGGGGCCTGGCCCGCCTCCGCGAACTGCGCGGCGCGGGAAGCCCGGGCCCGGGAGAACATGATCGGCAGCAGGAGAAAGGGGGCATCAGATGATGCGCAACGACCCCGCCGGCGAGGCACCCGGCCCGCAGGCCGCCGAGACGGCCGGCCCCGCCGCGGATCTGGCCGCGGACCTGGCCGGGCTGGCCGCCGACGCGCCTCCCGGCCTGCTGGACCGCATCGCGGCGCGCCGCGTCCACCTGCCCGGGCCGCTGCCCGGCCCCCCGGCCGGGCTGCACGCCGGCCTGCAGGTCGCCTTCACCGACCACGGCGTCGCCTACCTGCGCGCCGGCATGGACGAGCGGGAGTTCGCCGCCGCGTTCCGCGCCCGGTTCGGGCGGCCGCTGCTGCCCGCCGCCGGCCCGCCCGCGGGGCTGGTGCCCGCGCTGCGCACCGGGCGGCTGGGCGCCCTGCGGCTGGACCTGCGCGGACTCAGCGAGTTCGAGGCCGCCGTGCTGCGCGCCGCCGCGCAGATCCCGCGGGGGCAGATCCGCCCGTACGCGTGGGTGGCGCGGGCGGCCGGGCGGCCCCGGGCGGTCCGGGCGGTCGGGTCGGCGCTGGGCCGCAACCCCGTCCCGCTGCTGATCCCCTGCCACCGCGTCACCCGCTCGGACGGGACGCTCGGCGACTACGTGTTCGGCGCCGGCGCCAAGGAGCGGCTGCTGCGCGCCGAGGACGTCGACGTCGACGGCGTCACCGAGCTGGCGCGGCGCGGCGTGCGGCTGGTCGGCAGCGACACCACCGGGATCGTGTGCTACCCCACCTGCGGTGACGCGCGGCGGATCACGCCGGGGCACCGGCGCGGGTTCGGTGATCTCGCCGCAGCGGAGGCCGCCGGGTACCGGCCGTGCCTGCGCTGCCGTCCCGGCGACCCGCGTCCGGCCTGACCCCGGCCCTCCGGCCCCCGCACGCCGTCGTCCTGGCCGCCGCCCAGGTGTGATCGGGCGTGTGCCGGGCCCCGCGCCGCGTCCGCCCCGGAGGGCGGCGGCCGGGCCGCCTGGGGGGCATAGATCGGCGTGAGGCGGGAATGGGGCGGTCCCGTCCACCTGCGGGAACGGCCCAGCGGGGACGGCCGACCAGGGGGAGGCCGCCATGCGCGTCGTCGTCACCGGCGCCACCGGCAACATCGGAACCAGCACCGTCCGCGCGCTCGCCGCGGACCCGGCCGTCACCGCCATCACCGGCGTGGCCCGCCGGAAACCCGGCCCCGGCGCCGACCCGGCCGGGACCGGCGACGGCGGCGGCAAGATCGAGTGGGCCGCGGCCGACGTCACCGACAGCGACCTGGTCCCGCTGATGCGCGGCGCCGACGTCGTGGTGCACCTGGCCTGGCTGTTCCAGCCCACCCACCGCCCGGCGGTGACGTGGGACGCCAACGTCGTCGGCAGCTCCCGCGTGTTCGGCGCCGCCGCCGAGGCCGGTGTGCCCAGCCTGGTGTACTCCTCGTCGGTCGGCGCCTACTCCCCCGGCCCCAAGGACCGGGCGGTCGACGAGTCCTGGCCCACGCACGGCTGGCCCGGCGCCGCCTACAGCCGCGAGAAGGCCTACGTCGAACGGCTCCTGGACGTGTTCGAGGCCCGCAACCCCGAGTGCCGCGTCGTGCGGATCCGGCCGGGGTTCATCTTCGAACGCCAGAGCGCGTCCGAGCAGCGGCGGCTGTTCGCCGGGCCGCTGCTGCCGGGCCGCCTCGCCCGTCCCGGCCTCATCCCCGCCGTCCCGGACCTGCCCGGCCTGCGGCTGCAGGCCCTGCACTCGGCCGACGCCGGTGAGGCGTTCCGGCTCGCCGCCACCGGCGGCGCCCGCGGCGCGTTCAACATCGCCGCCGGCCCCGTCCTGGACGCCGCCGAGCTCGCCGACATCCTCGGCGCCCGCACCGTCCGGCTCCCGGCGCGCGGCGTGCGGGCCGCGCTGGCCGCCGCGTGGGCCCTGCACCTGGTGCCCGCCTCCCCCGGCCTGTTCGACCTGGCTCTGGAAATCCCGATCATGGACGTGTCGCGGGCCCGCGACGAGCTGGGCTGGACGCCCCGGCACACGGCCCGCGAGGCGATCCAGGAGTTCCTGGAAGGACTGCGGACCGGGGCCGGGCGCGACACCCCGCCGCTGTCGCCCGGAACCGGCGGGCCGGCGCGGGCCCGCGAGTTCGCCACCGGCATCGGCCGCAAACCCTGACCGCGGCACACCGGACATCCACCCGCACCCGGCCCAGAACCCGGAGGTCACCATGCCGACGATCACTCCCGACCACCTGCACGCCCTGCTGGCCTCCGCCGACCGCGACGCCGCGCTCGTCGTCGTCGCCGGCCGGGCCACCGTCGTCCCCGCCGACCCCTCCCGTGACGGGGGGCCCGAGGAGGCGCTGGTCATCACCACCCGGGACGCGGTGATCGCCGAACTCGACACCGGCGCCAACGAAGAGCAGATCGAACGCCTCGCCCAGCGCCTGGACGTCGCCCTCGAAAGCCTCGGCGGCTGACCCGCCGGCCCTCGCTCGACCGCGTCTGCTGCGGCCGGGGAGACGACCCGAAACACGCCCGAAACGTCAACGCGCGGGCGGGACCGCTCAGCGGCCTTCCCCGCGGCCTTCGCCGCGGTCGGTGCAGGGAGGCTCCCCGTCCGGCTCCGGCCCGGGCTGCGCGTCCGCCGCGTCCGGGTCGTCCGCTCTGACGCGCCGCCGGTGGCTGGTATCGCAGAACGGGTAGGCGCGGCTGCGCCGGCACGCGCACAGCGCCACCAGGAAACGGTCCGACACCACCGTCCGCCCGTCCTGCAGGACCACCTCGACCGGGCCCTCCACCAGCACCGGCCCGCCCGGCACCATCCTGACCCGCCGCCGGTCCCGATCCCCGCCGCCCGCGAGCGGCACGTCGCCCCCGGGCCGCGCGGCGGCGGCTCCCTCACTCCGCGCGGCGGCGCCGTCAGGCCGCGCGGCGGCGCCGTCAGGCCGCGCGGCGGCGGCCCCTTCACCCAGCGCGGCGGCGGTCCCGTCAGGCCGCGCGGCTGCCATGGCCCCCACTTCCCTCCGGTTCCCCGCGCCCCTCAGGTCCCCCGGGTCCGCCGGATTCCGCGTGTCCGCCGGATTCCGTGAGTGCCCCGTGCCGGGCACCGTCCTCGATGCGGTCGGCGCGTACCACCACGAGGTCCTCGTGCAGCTGCCCGGGACGCAGCAGCCCCCGGGCCCGCAGGTCGGCGGCCCGGTGGCGCATCACCGGGCCCAGCGGCTCACGCCGCCGCGCCACCACCGAAGCCCGCATCCCGGCGCGGCGCAGCGACACCAGCGTCGCCGCCACCCCGTTCAGCGCCGAATGCACCACCAGCAGCGTCCCCGACGGCGTCAGATGCCGCGGCGCCGCCGCGCAGATCCGGTCCAGCAGCGCCCGGCCGCCCGGCCCCGCCTCCCACGCGCGGGCCCGGCCCCGCGCCGACGCGGGATCGGTGTCGCCCGCCACGTACGGGGGGTTGGCGACGATCACGTCGAACACCTCGCCCGCCACCGGTGCGAACAGGTCGCCGCGCAGCACCCGCACCGGCAGGCCCCGCACCAGCGCGTTCACCCGCGCCGCCAGGACGGCCTGCGCCGACACGTCGACCGCCACGACCTCGCAGCCGTCCCGCGCGGCGGTCATCGCCACCGCGCCGGTGCCGGTGCCGAGTTCCAGCACCCGGGCGCCCGCCGGGATCCGCGCGCTGCGCAGCGCGCTCGCCAGCAGCCGCGTGTCCGACTGCGGCCGGTACACGCCCGGAGGTCTGAGCAGCAGCATCAACGGCTCCCTACGCCCGGCGGCGCGCTCCCGGCCGGCGATCCCGGCAGCGGGCGGCGCAGCGACGACCGAGGGGGCCGCCGCCAGGATCCCAGCAGGTGCCCGGCCAGGCGGTCCTCCAGCAGCCCCGTCGCCCGCACTCCCAGCACCACGTCGCCCGCCAGGCCGGGCTCGTCCTCCAGCAGCCCGCCGATCACGTCGTGGCGCAGGACCTGCTCGTGGACGGCGTCGGCCTCGATGTGCTCGGTGTAGAACAGCACGGCCCGCGGCCCGGCCCCCAGCCGCTCCAGCGCCCGCGCCATCCGCCGCGCGGCCGGCGCCGTGGTGATCTCCGCGGCGGCGAAATGGCCGACCAGCGCGCCTCGCAGCGACCGCCGTAGCCCGAACAGCGACATCATGTTCACCGTCGCCAGCATCACCGCCGGCGCCGCGTCCACATACGCGCCGTAGGAGGGGTCCAGGCCCAGCTCGTCCAGCAGACCGGCGTACAGGCCCTGGTGGATCATCTCCGGGCGGCCGCCGCCGAACTCGTCGTGCTCCACCGCGACCAGCGCCGTCTTGGCGCGGCCCCGCAGCCTGGGCACCACCCACGCGTGCGGGTCGGCCTCCTTCAGGTGGTACACCGACCGCAGCGCCGCGTGCTCCAGCAGCTGCCACCACTGCCCGTCGTCGCGCAGATGGTGGGTGACGCCCCGTGCGCCGACCGGCTCTGTCAGCAGTTCCTCCAGCGCGTCCCGCACGCCGGTCCCGCCCGGGCGGGTCGCGGTGTCCCGGCGCAGCGCCGCCAGGAACGACGCCTCCATCGCGCCGCGCAGCCGCAGCAGGCCCGGATCCCACTCCCAGTCCGGGTCCACCCCGGCGAATCCGCGGTAGTGCAGCTCGTAACAGGTGTGCAGCGCCAGCTGCAGGTCCTCGCCGTACGGGTCGGCCGTCCCCGCCCGCCGCACCGCGTGCGCGGCCGGTGCCCGGCCCCGCGCAGGGCCGGGCGGCGGGCCTGCCGCCAGTGCCGCGACGACGGCCCGCGACAGCGGCCCGCGCGGGGCGGGCAGCGCCGGCACCGCCTGCCCCGCGCGGGGCGGGGGTGACGGCGGGGGCCGCCGGTGCGCGGGTCCCGGGAGGTGCTCGGGGGATTGCAGAACGGTCATGTCTCCTCCGTGGTGCGGGGGATGTCCGGCTGCGGTACCCGCTCACACGCGTCCCATACGCCCGGTTCCTCCCCCGCTTCCTCCTCCGGTGCCGCTCCGGCGGGCCGGCCCGGGCCGTCCGCCGCGGCGTCGGGAAGGCCGCCCGCCGGCCCGCTGGAGGCGGTCTGCCGGGCCAGCATGTCCACCGCGGCGCGGGGGCCGCCGCGCCGCGCCGCGCGGCGCTGCCGGTCCGCGCCCGTCCCGGCGCGGCGGACGCCCTCCACCAGCGTGAGCACCGCGTCCAGGTCCCCGGTCTCGGCCAGGGCCGGGCCGACGCGGGTGAGCAGGTCCCCGGCCCGGCGCCACGCCGGCACCGCCCGGCGGGTGAACGGGTCCAGCGCGGGGCCGCCCATCCCGTTGCGGGCCGCGTTCCACAGCGCCGCCGCGCACACCTGCCCGTCCACCGGCGGGGCCTCCCGCCCGGCGGACAGGTCCCGCAGCGCCGCGCCGACCAGGCCCCGCACCAGCGCCGCCTGCAGCACCGCCTCGTCGGCGGTCGCCGCCGCGTCCGCCGCCCGCACCTCCACCGTCGGCCACCGCGGCGACGGCCGCGCCAGCCAGAAGCTCATCGCCTCGTCCACCAGGACGCCCGCCTCCACCAGCGCCGCGACGCGCCCGTCGTACTCGGCCGCCGACACCGAGTACGGCGGCGTCCCCGCCCCGGGGAACCGTGCCATCTCCACGATCCGGCGGCTGTCATGGCGGCCGGCGCGGCCGTGGTCGAACGGGGAGTTCACCGACAGCGCCACCAGAACCGGCAGCCACGGCCGCAGATGGTTCACCACCGCCACCGCCGTCTCCCGGTCGGGGACGCCCACGTGGACGTGGCAGCCGCACGCCTGGTAGTCCTCCACCACCTCCCCGTAAGCCGCGATGACCGCGGCGAACCGGTCACCGGCCGCCACCCGCGGCGGCCGCCCGCCCAGCACCGGCGTCCCCGCCGACACCAGCCGCGCGCCCGCGGCCCGCGCGGCGCCGGCGAGCCGCGCCCGGCCGCCGCGCAGCTGAGCCCGCAGGTCCGCGAGGTTGCGGCACACCCCGGTCGCCGCCTCCACCTGCGAGGTGAGCAGCTCGGCGTGGAACGCGGCGCCCGAGGCGCGCCACGGGTGCGGCTCCGCCGCCGCCAGGACCTGTTCCGCGTGCGGGACGCACACCCCCGACCGCGCGTCGACCAGGAGGAACTCCTCCTCGACCCCGAGGGTCACCCCCGGCTGCGCGGCGCCGCCCCCGCCCGCGCCGGAACCCGCCTCGTGCCCGTCGCCCATGCCGCATCCCCCTGATCCCCGCGCGCCAGTCCCCGCGAACGTGCGGGCCCCGCCCCGGGGGCCCGTCCCACCCGTGGATGCCCGCACAGGACGGCCCCTCCCTCCCCCGCCCAAGATCCTTTCCGCCGGGCGGGGACCGGTGACCGGATCGTTCCGCATCGCGCCGCGATGATGCCTGCCGGACGCCGCCCCGCCCGGGCAGCATCGCGGGCATGAACCGCGACACCGACAGCAACCGGGCCCTGCTCGTCATCGACGTCCAGGAGTCCTTCCGCCGCCGCCCGAACTGGCGGGCCGTGTCGGCCCCCGACATCGACGCCCGCGCCGCCCGGCTCGTCGCGGCCGCCCGCGCCGCCGGCGACCTGGTCGTGTGGATCCTGCACGCCGAGCCCGGCAGCGGCGGCGTGTTCGACCCCGAACTCGGCCACGTCCGCCTCATGGACGGCCTCGCACCGGCCGCCGGCGAGCCCGTCCTGACCAAGACCTCCCGCAACGCCTTCACCACCACCGCGCTGCAGCAGCTGCTCACCGAACGCGGCATCCGCGAACTGGTCGTCTGCGGCATCCAGACCGAGCAGTGCTGCGAGACCACCGCCCGCCTGGCGGCCGACCTCGGCTACCGCGTCACCTTCGTCACCGACGCCACCGCCACCTTCCCCATCCCCCACCGCGACGCCCCGCCCGGACGGCCCCTGGCCGACGTCCTCGCCGACCCCTCCACCCTGCCCACCGACCAGATCATCGCCCGCACCGAGTACGCCCTGGCCGGACGGTTCGCCGACATCGCCTCCCTCGACGACCTCGCCCCCGCCCCGGCCCCGTCGGCGCTGTAAACTGACCGGATCGTGACCCGGATCGTCTTCCTCCTCGTCCCCGGAGTGCACCTGCTCGACCTCGCCGGCCCCGCCCAGGTGTTCTACACCGCCGCCGGCGACGGCCTGCCCTACCGGCTGTCCTACGTCGCCGACCATCCCGGGACCCAGGAGGCGGGGACGGGCGAAGACGCCGCGGCGGTGAGCGTCGTCACCGCCCAGGGGCTGCCCCTGCTGGCCCCCGCCGCCTGGCCGCGCCTGACCGGCGACGACATCATCATGGTCCCCGGATGGCGGTGGGGCCGCGGCCCTCAGGCCCTGCAAGCCCCGCACGCCCCGCCCGTCTCGCGCGGCACCGCCCGCCGGCTGGCCGCGCACCACGCCGCCGGCGGGCTGGTCGCCAGTGTCTGCGCCGGCGCGTTCGCCCTCGCCCACGCCGGGCTCCTGGACGGCCGCCGCTGCACCACCCACCACGAACTGCAGGACGCCCTGGCCCGCCGCCACCCCCGCGCCACCGTCGTCCGCGACGTCCTGTACGTCACCGACGGCCGCGTGGTCACCTCCGCCGGCATCGCCAGCGGCATCGACCTGGCCCTGCACCTGCTCGCCGCCCGGCACGGCCCCGGCGCCGCCGCCCGCACCGCCCGCACCATGGTCGTGTACGCGCGCCGCAACGGCGACGAACCCCAGGCCGGGATCATGCTCCGGCACCGCGGCCACCTCAGCGACGCCGTGCACCGCGCCCAGGACCTCATCGACGCCGGCTACACCCGGCCCCTGCCGCTGGCGGCCCTGGCCGCCGAGGCGGGCGTCAGCGAACGCACCCTCACCCGCCGCTTCACCGCAGCCACCGGCCTCACCCCCCTGCGGTACCAGCAGGAACTGCGGCTGGAACGCGCCGAGCACCTCCTCGGCCAGGGCGCCACCGCCGAAGCCGCCGCCCGCGCCGTCGGCTTCACCGACGCCCGCATGCTCCGCCGCCTCCGCGCCCGCACCCCCTGACCCGCCCTCCCCCGGCCCTGCGGCCGGACTCGGGGTCAGCCCTGCAGCGCCAGGTAGGGCGCCAGCGCCAGCAGCGTCACCACCAGCGCGGCCTTCAGCGCCCCCGCCGGGACCGCACGGGCGATCACCCACCCCAGCAGCACGCCCGCCAGCTCCGGGACGCCCACCACCGCCGCCAGCGTCCAGTCGACCGCGCCCGCCGGCACGTACCCGGCCGTCCCGGCACCGGCGATCACCACCGACTGCGCCTGCGCGGCGGCCAGCGCCGACAGCACCGGCACCCCCAGCGCCACCAGCAGCGGCACGCACAGCACCGGCCCTCCGACACCGAACATGCCGCCCGCCGCCGCCACCCCCGCGCCCGCCGCGACGACCACCCCGGCGCGCAGGCCGGGCACACCACCACCGGGCACACCACCACCGGGCACACCACCACCGGGCACACCACCACCGGGCAGGGCATCGGGCGGCCCGCCGGACGGCGCCCGCCCGGCCGGCCCGCGGCGCAGCACCAGCACCGCGACCAGCGCGACGAACACCCCCAGCAGCACCCCGAACACCCGTCCCGTCACCATGCCGTTGACCAGCACGCCCACCGGCGTGCCCGCGACCGCGCCGCCCGCGAGCAGCACCGCGAGCCGCCGCGTGCCCGGCTCGCGCAGCTGACCCGACCGCACGTAGACGGCGGTGCCCAGCACACCGGTCGCGACGTTGGTGACCAGCGCCGTCCCCGCGACCTGCGCCGGCGGCAGCGCCGTCACGGCGAACAGCCCCGCGGTGACCAGCACCCCGCCCGGCCCCACCGCGGTGATCCCGACACCGGCGACCAGCCCGACCAGCACCAGCGCCGCCAGCGCCGCCGGATCCAGTCCCGCCGTCACCCCGGCTCAGGGGCCGGCGGCGGGGCCAGCGCGCCCGACAGGAACAGCGTGGTGGCCGACGCGCTGGCCTCCTCCACGCTCAGCCGGTGCCGGATGACCCGCGACACCACGCCCTCCAGCAGGCTGAAGTACAGCTCGGCCAGCGTGTGGACGGGCAGATCGCGGCGGAACGCCCCGCAGGCGGCGCCGCGCTCGAACACCGCCCGCAGCGGCACCGCGAGCTGCCGCTCGACACGCCGGGCCTCCCGGGGCGACCGGTCGAACAGGCCGAGCGCCCGGTACCGGCTCGTCGCCGCGATCGTCGCGCGCGTCATCCGGGCCACGGCCTCCTCGATCGGCACCGCGTCCAGCCGCGCGTCGGCCAGCCGCCCGGTCAGCTCCGACAGCGCCGCCTCGTACAGCGCGTACAGCAGCGCCTCCCGGTTGGGGAAGTAGCGGTACAGTGTCGCCCTCGCCACCCCCGCGGCCTGCGCGATGTCGGTCATGCTCGCCGACTCGCCCCGCTCGGCGAGCACCGTGGCCGCCACGTCGAGGATCCCGGCCCGCACATGGTCGCGCAAGATCATGCCCCTGGTCATCGCGCGGAACGCTACACCACTGTCTCGTCCTCCGACACCATGCATCCTTGAAGAGACAGCGTGTCCTGCGTCGCGGCCCGCACATCTGAGCCCCTGAAGCCGGGCCCGGACCCGGCGAGGCCGAGGCGCGCGCCCTGCCAACGCCGATTCTGCGGCACGCCGCGCACGCCGCCGCCGACGCCGCCGGCGTCCTGCACACCCTGGAGCACCAGGACCGGTCCGCGGGGACGCCGCCGCGCTCGGCGTCCTGCCCGAGGGCCTGGCCGCGCGCGCCGCCGTCCCCGCGCTCGTCCTGGACGGCGGCGATAGCCCCGCCTGGATGCGCGGCGCCGCACGTCGCCTCGCCGCGGTCTTGCCTGCGGGGACTCACCGGGCCCTGGGCGGTCAGACCCACGACGTCGACCCGGGGGTCCTCGCGCCCGCCCTCGCCGCGTGCCTCGCCGGCTGGCCCGCGGGCGCGGCGGCGTCCGCTACGGGGAGAGCGGGACCTCGATGTACCCGGGTGCGCCCCGCCGCAGCGACGCGCGCCCGGCGGTGACCTGCGCGGCCCATGCCTCGAAGTCGTCCAGGTCGGTGACCGGGACCGCGACGTCGGCCTCCACGCCCTCCCCGTAGCGGACGTCGCCGGGCTGTACGCCGCGGCCGTGCAGGTCGCCCAGGAACCGGCCCGCCAGCGCGTGGTCCACGCCCACGGTGACCGTCACCACGGGGCGCAGTTCCACCACCCCGACCGCGTCGACGGTGTCGGCGACGGCCTGGGCGTAGGCGCGCACCAGGCCGCCCGCGCCGAGCTTGACGCCGCCGAAGTAGCGGGTGACGACCGCGACGGTGCCGGTCAGCCCGCGCCGCGTCAGCACCTCCAGCATCGGGATGCCCGCCGTCCCGGCCGGTTCGCCGTCGTCGCTGCTCTTGGCGATCTCGCCGTGCTCGCCGACCACGTAGGCGGTGCAGTTGTGGGTGGCGTCGTGGTGCGCGCGCCGGTGCCGGGCCAGGAACGCCACCGCCTCGGCCTCGTCGGCGGCGCGGGCGAGGGTGCAGACGAAACGGGACTTGCGGATCTCCAGCTCGCGGGAGCCCGCCTGCTTGATCATGCGCATGGTCGCCACCGAGTCTAGGCGGCCGCCGGCCCGGCCGGTTCGGCACCGGGCGCGGCGGGCGCCCGGCGGGCGGTGACGGGTCCGCTGGACGAGCTGTGCCGCCGCCGGCCGGGGCGGTCAGACCAGGTCGAGGAGGTCGGCGATCGAGGGGACGACGCGGTTGGGGCGGAACGGGAAGCGGGCGATCTCGTCCTTGCGGGTCACGCCGGTCAGCACCAGGATCGTCTCCAGGCCCGCCTCGACGCCGGCGACGATGTCGGTGTCCATGCGGTCGCCGATCATCGCGGTGGACTCGCTGTGCCCGCCGACCCGGTTCAGCGCCGTCCGCATCATCAGCGGGTTCGGTTTGCCGACGAAGTAGGGCTCCACGCCCGTCGCGCGGGTGATCATGGCGGCGACCGCGCCGCACGCGGGCAGCGACCCCTCGGGGGACGGGCCGATCGGGTCGGGGTTGGTCGCCACGAACCGCGCGCCGCCCTCGATGAGCCGGATCGCGCGGGTGATCTGGGAGAAGCTGTAGGTGCGGGTCTCGCCCAGCACCACGTAGTCGGGGTCGATGTCGGTCAGCACGAAGTCGGACTCGTGCAGCGCCGTCGTCAGCCCGGCCTCGCCGATCACGTACGCCGATCCCGCGGGCCGCTGGTCGGCCAGGAACCGGGCGGTCGCCAGCGCCGACGTCCAGATCGACTCGGGCGGCACCCGCAGGCCCGCCGCGGCCAGCCGCGCCGACAGGTCCCGGCGGGTGTAGATCGAGTTGTTGGTCAGCACCAGGAACGGCTTGCCGGACGCCGACAGCCGCCGGATGAACTCCTCGGCGCCGGGGACGGGGCGGCCCTCGTGCACCAGGACCCCGTCCATGTCCGAAAGCCAGTATTCGATCGGCCCGCGCTCGTTCATGTGCCCATTGTCGCAGGATCTTCGCAGGCGGGGATCTTCGCCCGGGCCGGCGGCCCGGGCGCGCCCGGCGCGGCGGGGCGTTGACCTGCGCGTGATCCGGATCATAGATTTCGGGCACGGCGCTCCGAATCGTGTTCGGTGATCGGGCCGCGCGGCGGTGCGCCGTCATCCCGCGGGAGGCGCGACGTGCACGACCAGCAATTGCCGGCCATCGCCGAGGTCAGGGCAGCGATGACGGCGCCCGGGCAGCTGTTCGAGATGGACGAGGCCGTCGTCCGCGGCGTGCGGACCCGCGTCTGGAAGAACGCCCCGCCCACCCTGCGGGAGATCCTGGAGATCTCCCGCGCCCACGGCGACGCCGCGTATCTGGTCTACGAGGACGACCGGGTGAGCTTCGCCGAGCACTACGCGCGGGCCGCCGCGTTCGCGCGCCGCCTCATCGACGGCTACGGCGTCGCCAAGGGCGACCGGGTCGCGATCGCGATGCGCAACTACCCCGAGTGGTCGGTGGCGTTCTTCGGCGCCGCCGTCGCCGGCGCGGTCGTGGTGCCGCTGAACGCGTGGTGGACCGCCGCCGAGCTGGAGTACGGCCTGGCCGACAGCGGCGCGAAGGTCCTCGTCGCCGACGCCGAACGCGCCGGCCGCCTGGCCGGGGTCCTGCCGAAGCTCGGCGTCGCCTGCCTGGTCGCCCGCGCCGGCGGGGACGTCCCGGGCGGGTGCGAGTCGTTCGAGGACGTGCTCGGCGACGCCGGGGACCCCGCCGCCGCGTCCCTGCCGGACGTGCCGCTCGACCCCGACGACGAGGCCACCATCTTCTACACCTCCGGCACCACCGGACGCCCCAAGGGGGCGCTCGGCACCCACCGCAACATCGCCACCAACCCCGTCAGCCTCGCCTACGGGATCATGTCCGCCGGTGTCCGCGCCGGACGCACGGTCGAGGAGCTGACCGCGCCGCAGCCGCGGGTGACGCTGCTGAGCGTCCCGTTCTTCCACGCCACCGGCTGCCACTCGGTCCTGGTGACCAGCGCCATGCAGGGCGGCACCGTCGTGATGATGTACAAGTGGGACGTGCGCACCGCGCTGGAGCTGATCGAGCGGGAGCGCGTCACCGGGTTCGGCGGCGTCCCCACCATGGCGTGGCAGGTGCTGACCTCCCCCGACTTCGACAAGTACGACACCTCCAGCCTCACCGGCGTCAGCTACGGCGGCGCGCCCGCGGCGCCCGCGCTCGTCGACAAGATCAAGGAGCGGCTGCCCGAGCGGATGCCCGGCAACGGCTACGGCCTGACCGAGACCTCGTCGGTGACGACCTACAACGGCGGCGTCAACTACCTGGAGCGGCCCGAGAGCGTCGGGCCGCCCGTCGCGGTCTGCGACGTCAAGGTCGTCGACCCGGCCGGTGAGGAGCTGCCGGCCGGGGAGGTCGGCGAGCTGCTCATCAAGGGCCCCAACATCATCAAGGGCTACTGGAACAAGCCGGAGGCGACCGCTCAGTCGTTCGTCGACGGCTGGTTCTACAGCGGCGACCTGGCCCGCCTGGACGACGACGGGTTCGTCTACATCGTCGACCGCGCCAAGGACATGCTCATCCGCGGCGGGGAGAACATCTACTGCGCCGAGGTCGAGGCCGCCCTGTACGAGCACCCGGCCGTCGCCGACTGCGCCGTCATCGGCGTCCCCCACGAGGTCCTCGGCGAGGAGGTCGGCGCGGTGATCGTGGCGCGTCCCGGCGCCGCGGTCACCGAGCGGGACGTCGCGGAGTTCCTGGCCGGGCGGATCGCCGCGTTCAAGGTCCCGGTGCACTACTGGTTCCGCGACGAGGGCCTGCCCCGCAACCCCGGCGGGAAGATCCTCAAGACCCGCCTGCGCGAGGAGCTCCTCGGCTGACTCCGCGGCCGGAGCTCAGCGCAGGGCGCCCAGGCAGAGGCGGACGGCGGCCTCGACGCTCTCGGCGGTGGTGCGGCCCGGCGGCGGGTCCAGGACCGCGCCGTGCACCTGTGCCTCCAGCGCCTGGACCAGCAGCAGCGCCGTCAGCGCGCGGTCCGGGCCGCCGGCGTCCAGGCGCGCCAGGTGGTGCTCCACCTCGGCCGCCATCGCGGCCTGGAACTCGCGCAGCCGGCGGGCCGCCTCCGGCGGGCGCGGCGCCTGGTCGTACAGCAGCCGGTGCGTCGCCGGGTCGGCGCGGTGGACGTCGGCGAGCGTTCCCACCAGGGTCCGCACCGTCTCCTCCAGGCCCGGGCGGGGGGGGGGGCGGGGCCCCCCCCCCCCCCCCCCCCACAAACCACGAAGAAACGCACGAAAAAAACCAACAAAAAACAACAAAGCGTAAGCAGGGGATCGGGG